>JAJPKP010000069.1 GCA_021323675.1 Pseudomonadota bacterium
GGCGTCAGGCAACTCGTTCACCTGAACCCTCCCCGCGGAAGGCAGACGTTCAAATCGCCCGGCCGGTCTCCTGGCTTGGGGATCATCCTCCAGCCCGCCTTCCTGCTCGCGCAGTGGCATCGTGGGCCTTCGTCCCCCCGTACAGTTGCGGGGCAGCGCCGGACTCCAACCGGCTTCCCGAACACCGGGCGCGCGCAAACAAATACGCCGCGAACATCACGCAGTCAATCGCGCGCCTCGCCATTCGAACGATCGTGCGCGCTGGAGTAGGCTTTGCCGCGTGGGAAAGATCACGCTGATTACGGGAGGCACTCGCAGCGGCAAAAGCGCGCACGCGCTGCGGCTTGCGACGGAGCATCGCCAGGCGCGGCGCGCGTTCGTGGCGACCGCGGAGGTGTCGGACCAGGAGATGGCCGCGCGCATCGCGCGCCATAAAGCGGAGCGCTCTCCCGATTTCGAGACTATCGAAGAACCGATCGATCTCGTGCGTGCGCTGGCGGCACTAAGAGGCAGAGCGGACGTGGTCGTGATCGATTCGCTCACCCTGTGGGTGTCGAACCTGATGCAGGCGCGCGGCGCCGAGCACTCGTTCGACCTCGAGTCAGAGGCGCTGGCGCGGGCGATGGCGGAGGCGGATTTTCAAAGCATCGTGATTACCGACGAGGTGGGTGCCGGAATCGTGCCCGACAACGCGCTGGCGCGCCGATTCCGCGATTTGCTCGGCCTTGCCAATCAGAGAATCGCTCGCGCCGCCGACGCGGTAATCCTGATGGTCGCCGGATATCCGCTCACGGTGAAGTGAGCATCGGCGAATCCGCGGACGCCTTGTTCAGGCGGCCGACTGCGGACCGCGTATCAGCTTTCCAGGCAATGCTCCCGTCGGCTCGCCGTCTTCGTAGGTCACTTGGCCGCTTACGACCGTATGTTGGTAGCCGTCGACGCGCTGGATCAATCTGCGTCCGCCGGCCGGCAGATCGAAAACCATCTCCGGCGCATGCAGCCTGAGTCCGTCGAGATCGATCACGTTCAGGTCGGCCTTCAGGCCCGGCTTGAGCGCGCCTCGATCGCCGAGTCCGTACAAGCGCGCGGTGTCCGCGGTCTGGCGCTTTACCACGAACTCGACCGGCAGGCGCTCGCCGCGAGCGCGATCGCGCACCCAATGGGTAAGCAGATAGGTCGGCATGCTCGCGTCGCAAATCAGTCCGCAATGCGCGCCGCCGTCGCTGAGCCCGAGCGTGGTCGCGGGGTCCGTGATCATCTCGCGAACCGCGTCGAGATTGAACGCCGCGTAGTTCGAGAACGGCATGTAGAGCATCTCGCGGCCGCCGCGTTCCAGCAGCAGGTCGTATGTGACTTCGGCCGGAGTGCGGCGTTCGCGCTCCGCGCGCGCGGCGACGCTCGTCTCCGGCGCGGGTTCGTAGTCGGGCGGATCGCCGAGCCGGAAGTAGCGCGCGAAATTGGTGACCAGGTAGCGCGTCACGCGATCGCGCGTGCCGGGCTCTTCCGCCAGAATCCGCGCGCGCACTTCAGGACGGCGCAACGCTGCCACCCGCTCTTCAAGCGGCAGATGCGCGAGTTCGCGATGGTAGGTCGGATGGGTGATGAACGGATGCAGGGAGCTTTGCAGGCCCATCAGCATCCCGGTGGGCCGCGCCGAGATTTGCGGCGCGAGCCGCGCGCCCTCGGCATTGTAGCGCTTCACCCGCTCGAGCATCCGCCGCCATCCGTCCGGATGGTTGTCGGTCTGGCCCATCGCGAACGTGATGGGCAGGCCAGTCTCGCGCGTCAGCTTGATCATCCATTCCATCGTGGCATCGGGACCGGTCATGTCGGACGCCATCTCGAACACTCCGTGTCCGGCGTCACGCAGCGCGCGCCCGATTCCGAGCAGCTCGGCTTCGCTTGCGAAGGTGCCGGGCACGACCTCCTTGTTCTTCGCGCGATGCAGCATCGTGCGCGAAGTGGAGAATCCGAGCGCGCCGGCCTTGATGGCTTCGCGCACCAGCGCGGCCATCCGCGCGATATCGTCTTCGGTCGCTTCTTCGTTATGCGCCCCGCGCTCGCCCATCACGTATGCGCGGAGCGCGCCGTGCGGCATCTGCGCGCCAACATCGATGGCGCGCGCCATCTTGTCGAGCGCGTCGAGGTACTGAGGAAAGCTCTCCCACGACCATCTGATTCCCTCGGCGAGCGCCGTGCCGGGAATATCCTCCACGCCTTCCATCAGGCCGATCAGAAATTCTTCCTTGCCCGGTTCGACCGGCGCGAAGCCGACTCCGCAATTGCCCATCACCAGAGTGGTAACGCCGTGCCATGACGAGGGCGACAGATACGGGTCCCAGGTGACCTGACCGTCGTAGTGGGTATGAATATCGACGAAGCCGGGCGTAACGAGCATCCCGCCGGCATCGATTTCGCGCCGCCCCGCGCCCGCCTTGCCGCCTACGCTGGTGATAGTGGCGCCGTCGATTGCGACATCGCCGGTAAAGGCAGGAGCGCCGGTTCCGTCCACGATTTTGCCGTTACGAATCACAAGGTCATGCATGGCAAGTCTCCCTGTCGGCGCATGCTCGGCGCCATACCGGTCGTTCAGCTTCCGCAGTATCGCCCATCTGATGGGCGATGATCAAAGCTTCCGATGCGCGGCCGCCGTGAATTCCCTACCTGACGAATTCCGCCGAGGCTTCGCGCTTTGCCGCTTCGTATTCACGGGCGGTTCGATCGATGAGTTCAGCGGCGCTCTGGATTCTATCGACACCTGAGATCGAATGGCCGGCGCTCCAGACGTCTTTCCATCGTTTCGGGCCGCTGCCGCCCGTGCCGTGAATCTGGCTTGCGGCCTCGATCGTGACGCGTTCCGGCAGATTTTCCGGATCGAGTCCCGCCGCGATTATCGATGGACGCAGCATGTTGGTGTCGAGCCCGGTGAATGCGCGCGTCAGCATCACGTCGTCCATGCTCGATTCCACCAGCATCTGTTTGTACGCGGGTTCCGCCATGCTTTCGTGCGTTGCGATGAACTTGGTGCCCATGTATGCGAGGTCGCATCCGAGAACCCGCGCGGTCCACAGTGCGTGTCCGTCTGAAACGCCGCCGGCGAGCACAACGGGACCCGCGAACATCCTGCGCACCGCCCGTACGAACGCGAACGGATTCATCCATCCGGTCTGACCGCCTGCGCCCGCGGTCAGCAGGATCAGGCCATCTACTCCCGCCGCGATCGCCTTTTCCGCATGGCGCAGCGTCGCGACGTCGGCGAACACCAGGCATCCGATGTCATGCAGGGGTCCGACGGCGGGCTCGGGCGATCCGACGCTGGTGATGACGACTTCGACTCGGTGCCGCACGAGGCAGGCCAGTTCCTCTCGCATCTGGACGCGCCGGATGATCAGGTTCGGGCAAAATGGCGCGACGCGCCGCGACGGATCTTCCGTGCGGGCGCTGTCGAGGCGCGCTTTGATGCCGGTCAGCCATTCGTCGAGTTGTTCGAGCGAGCGGCTGTTGGCGACCGGAAACGCGCCGATCACTCCGTTGATGCAGGCGGCGACCACCAGGTCGGGTCCCGACACGCGCAGCATCGGGGCCGCGATCAGCGGAAGCCTGAGGCGGCGGGCAAGCTGTTCAGGAAGCGACATGCCGCAACTCGGTCACGCGAGCTTCACCAGTTGCTTGCCGACGTTCGCGCCCTTGAGCATGCCGATAAAGGCGCGAGGCGCATTCTCGATACCTTCGGCGATCGTCTCGCGGTATTTGATCTTTCCCTCCGCAACCCATTTCGAGAGTTCGGCGAGAGCCGGCGCGGCGCGATCCATGTAATCCGACACGATAAAGCCCTGCAGCTTCACGCGGTTGATCAGCAGCAGCACGAGGTTGTTCAACCCGCGCGGACGCACTTCGTTGTATTGGGAAATGAGGCCGCAGAGCGGGATGCGCGCGAACGGATTCAGCCGCATCGCAACCGCTTCGAGCACGTCTCCTCCGACGTTTTCGAAGTAGATGTCGATTCCCTTGGGCGTCGCCGCGGACAGGTCGCCGGCCAGATTGCCGGCCTTGTAATCGACGCACGCGTCGAAGCCGAGGTCCTTCACCACGTGATCGCACTTCGCCTTGCCGCCGGCGATTCCGACCGCCCGGCACCCTTTGATCTTCGCGATCTGTCCGACCACGCTGCCGACCGCGCCCGCCGCCGCCGAGACCACGCCGGTTTCGCCGGCCTTGGGTGCGCCGATATCGATCAGCCCGAACCACGCCGTCAAGCCCGGCATCCCGAGAACGCCCAGGTACGCCGACAAGGGCGCCGCCTTCGAGTCGACCTTTTGCAGCTCGCGTCCGTCGGAGATGCCGTAGAGCTGCCATCCGTAGTAGCCGAGCACGTGATCTCCGCTCTTGAAGCTGGGATTGTTCGATTCGACAACTTCGCCGACCGTACCTCCCACCATCACGCCGCCGATCTTCACCGATTCGGCGTAGGAGCGGACATCGTTCATCCGCCCGCGCATGTAGGGATCGAGCGAGAGCCACAGATTGCGCACCAGCACCTGTCCCGGCCCCGGTTTTGGAATGTCTGACTCGACGATCTTCAAGTCGCTTTCCTTGACCCATCCGACCGGACGGCTGGCGAGCGTGACCTGAATGTTCCTGGTGCTCATCGACGTATGCCTCCTGGCGATGCCGCGCGCTTGAGGTGCGCTCATCGCAGCTTTCAATCGTGGCGCAGAATGTGTACGACGCACACCGCGCCGACGCCAACCATGTGCGCCATCCCGATGCGCGCGTTTGGATGCTGCCGAACACCCGCTTCGCCTCGAAGCTGGCGCGTTATTTCAGCTATCTGGCCGACTCCGGTGGGTCCGATAGGATGGCCCATCGCGAGCAGTCCGCCGGAGGCGCTTACCGCGCATTGTCCGCCGATGTCCGCCGCGCCGCTTTCTATCATCCGCGCGCCTTCGCCCGGCGCGCACAGTCCCATCGCCTCGAGATACAGCAACTCCTCGATCGTGAACGCATCATGGAGCTCGATAACGTCGAGGTCGCGGGCCGAGATCCCAGCCTCGCGATACGCCTGCGCGACGGTCTCGCCGGTCAATTCCGCATCGAAGTTCTTCGCCTCGCGATAGACGCGTTCGGTCCTGGTGACCGACGCGATTACGCGCACGGCGCGGTTGCGATCGATTCCGAGCCGCGCGATCGCGTCGTCCGAGGCGACGATCGCCGCGGCCGCGCCTTCGCCAACCGGGCAGCACTGAAGCCGCGTCAGTGCGCCGGAGATCGCGGGTCCGGCCATCACTTCGTCCAGGGTCACCGCCTTTTGGCGCTGCGCGTACGGATTGTTCGCTCCGTTGCGATTGTTCTTAACCGCCACCATCGCGATCTGCTCGGCGGTGACGTGGTTTCGATTCATGTAATCGTTCGCGAGCAGCGCGAAATGCGTGAACGGAACCACGCGCGCTCCGGTCAGGTCGCGAAGGTTGGTCTTGCCCGGCGCCATCGCGACCGGCGCCGGTTTATCCACGCCTACCGCCAGGGCCAGGTCGCAGATGCCGCTTGCGACTTCCAGGCACGCCTGCCGAAAGGCGGTCGAGCCTGACGCGGATGCGTTCTCGACCTGCGCCATCGGGATGCCGGTCGCGCCGAGATGGCGCAGCATCGGCCGCGAGGCCGCCATCCCGACCAGCGCGGTGCCGGTATATGCCGACTGAACCTCGCTCCACGGAATCCTCGCGTCGGCAAGCGCCTCGCGCACCGCCGTCAGTCCCAGCTCGACATAGGTGGTATCGCTCAGGCGCTGATAACGATGGAGCCCGATTCCAACGACGTAAACGGGACGCAGGTCAATCAAGGTGCGGGTCATAGTCTTCACCCCTGGTCCGATGCGGCTTTCTGAAAGCGCAGCTCGACGACTTCACGGCCCTGATCGTCGCGCCCCTGCGGCACCATCGTCGAGATCATCCGGTCGCCCGCGCGCAGGCCTTCGTCGGTGCGGCTGGTCAGGATCGATCGAATCGCAGGCCCGTCGTCGAGCAGAATCACGCCGACGGTGAAGGGCGCCTCGATCCCTTTGGCCTGATGCAGATGAACGGTGGCGAAGGAGTGCAGGGTTCCGCGGCCGGCCAGGGTAACGGGTTCGAGATGCTGGGGCGGCGCGCCGCACGATTCGCATCCGTAGGACTGCGGCGGAAAGAAGACGTATCCGCACGCGCGGCATCGTCCGCCGTTGAGCGCCGGCGGGTCCGCCGATTCGGCCGAATAGAGCGATGGTTGCGCGGCTGCACGTTCGGGCATCGGTTGCGAACCTCCGAAAGCTGGGCGACTCTAGTCCGTCATTTGCTTGTTAGTCAACAAATATGTTAGATGGCCGCGCGTATGCCTCGGATTGCATCGGCGCCCCGGCGGCCGGCCCGGCGAACCCAGCGCGAGCGCCGCGAGACTTCTTATAGGCGGATGCTGGAGGCGGCGGTCAAGCTCATCGAACGCCAGGGCAGCAGCCGCACGACGCTCGCCCAAATCGGCGAATTGTCCGGCTACAGCTACGGGCTCGTCAGCCATCGCTTCGGCTCCAAGGAAGCCCTGGTCCGCGCGGTCACGCGCGAAGCGCAGGCCGGTTTCGCGCGGCACGAACTGGGCGACCTGGAGCGGCTTAGCGGGCTCAAGGCGCTCTCGGTGTTGGTGGGCCGCTATCTGCGCGCGGTCGCCGCGCGCAACCGGCACGCTCTCTACGTCTTGATCGGCGAGGCACTCGGCCCGGTTCCGGAAATCAGGCGCGACGTAGCCGCCGCGGACGCGAATTTTCGCGCCGCCATCCGCAAACTTGTCGAGCAGGGGATAGCTACGGGTGAAATCCGCCGCGATGCGGATGCGGCCGCGCAGGCCGCGATTATCGTGGGTGTGTTGCGCGGGCTCGCGATCCAGCGCCTGCTCGATCCGTCCGGATTCGACTTCGAGGCGGCTTGCCGCGAACTTCAAGCGGGCGTGATTCGCAGCCTCGCCGCGCGGCCTAATCGCGGGGAGAAGAGGGCCGATGCTTGACGATATTCGCGTGCTCGAGATCTCCGCGCCCGAGACGATGCTCGCCGGGTGCATCCTCGCCGCGCTCGGCGCCGACGTGGTCGTGGTCGAGCCGCCCGCGGGATCGTTGGGACGGAGGCTGGATCCTTATCTTGACGACATTCCCGGACTCGAACGCAGCCTTACCTGGCACGCGATGAACCGCAACAAGCGCGCGATCACGCTGGATATCGCCAGCGCAGACGGCCGCGCGATCCTTGCGCAGCTCGCCGCGAAATTCGACGCCGCGATCGATTCGGTCCAGTCGCGCATCGCCGCCGCGGCGCTCGACGGTATCGATCTTCCCGACAAGCTGGTCCGCACCCGTATCAGCGCGTTCGCGCGCAGCGGCCCAAAGAGCGCTTACGCTGCTTCGGATCTCATCGTGATGGCGGCGAGCGGAGCGCCGGGGGTCAGCGGTGACATCGACCGCCCGCCGCTGTTTTTCCCGGTGCCTCAGGCGATGATGGAAGCGGGGGCGGATGCGGCGATCGCGACGCTCGCCGGCTTGATGGCGCGCGATCGCGACGGCCAGGGGCAAAGCGCGCACGTGTCCGCGCGCATCGCCGCGATGATGGGTGCGATGAGCCAGATGCTCGGGCCGGGCGCAGGCAATCCGGAAATAACTCGCAGCGGCGGCTCAATCGCGATCGCCGGCGTCGAGGTGCCCAGCATCTACGAGTGTGCCGACGGATTCGTGCTGATCACGGTGGCGTTTGGGCCGGTGTTCGGGCAGATGACGAATCGGCTCGCGCAGTGGGCGGCCCGTGAACAGTGCCTGCCGCCCGAGATCGGCGAAATTCCCTGGACCAGCTTCATCCCCGATTTGCAGCAGAAAAAGCGCACCCCCGCCGAATTGCAGGCGCTCGTCGATGGACTCAAGAAGCTCGCTTGCAACAAGACCAAGGAGGAGTTCGGAGCGGCGGCGCGCAGCCTCGGCCTGCTCGCCTCACCGGTGATGAACATGCGCGACGTTGCGGAATCTCCGCAGTATCGGGAGCGGGGGCTTTTCGCCTCGACCGAAATTTCAGGCCGCAGAGTCGACGTGCCGGCACGCTTCGCGCAATGCAATAACTTCACGATCGAGGTGCGGCGGCCGGCGCCCGCGCTTTCGCAGCATACGGTTGAAATTCTCGAAGGCGATCTGGGACTCTCGCGGACGGAAATTCAGGCGCTCTTCGCGCACGGAATCATATGAAAACGCTTAAGCCGGAGGCATCATGGCGTCCCCTCTGACCGGAATCCACGTGCTCGATCTGAGCTGGGTGATGGTCGGTCCCGCGAGCGGCCGTTACCTGGCGGACCTCGGCGCCGACGTAATCAAAGTCGAAAGCTCGCGGCGAATCGATCCGGTCCGCACTTTGCCTCCGTTCAAGGACGGAAAGCCGGGTCCGGAACGGTCGGTCGGCTATCACAATCTCAACGCCGGCAAGCGGTGCATTGCGATCGATATCCGAAAGCCCGAAGGCCGCGAGATCGTCCTGCGGCTGTCGCAATGGGCCGATGTCGTGCTTGAAAGCTTCACCCCCGGCGTGCTCGACGAACTTCGTTTGGCGTACTCGGACCTGAGCGCGCGCAATCCGAAAATCGTGATGGCTTCGACCAGCATCCTCGGGCAGACCGGCCCCTACGCGAAGGGGACAAGCGGCGTCGGCACGATGGGCGCGGCGATGTCGGGTGCGACGTACCAATTCGGATGGCCCGATCGGGTGCCGAACGGTCCCTGGGGACCGTGGACCGACGCGGTTACGCCGCGCTTCATCGTGGCGAGCATCCTTGCGGCGCTCCATCGGCGCGCGCGCACGGGTCAGGGATGCTACCTCGATTTTGCGCAGGCCGAATGCGGCATCCAGTTCATGATGCCCGCGTATTACGAGTATGCGGCCGGCGGGCGCATCCCCGAGCGGCGCGGCGGGGCGGGCTCTGCTCTGGCGGCGCCGCAGGGAGTCTATCCTTGCGCCGGCAACGACCGATGGGTCGCTATTGACGCATCCGAGGCGGATCGGTGGACGGCGCTCAGAAACCTGATCGGCGCCACGCTTGCGAACCGGGAATTTGACACGTTGCTCGGAAGGTTGAGAGCGCGCGATCGTCTCGATCGCGCGATCGCGCAGTGGACGGAGCCGCGCCAAGGCGAGGCGGTCGAAGCTGCCCTGCAGGCGGTGGGCGTGCCGGCGCATCTCGTGAGCCGCGGAAACGACCTCGCTCACGATCCCGATCTTCGCAGCGCGGGCCATTTCAGAAGGATCGATGACCCGGTGATCGGAGAAGTGGAAGTCGAAGGACCGCGCGCGGAATTCGATCGCACTCCCGCCGCCGCAACGGCCCGCGGCCCGCGCATCGGAGAGCATACCGGCGAGATACTCCGGGAAGTCTGCGGTCTCGCGCAGGAAGACATCGCACGGCTCATGGAAAGCGGAGTTCTCGCTTAGAAGAAGGAGACAATCTTGGCAACGAACATTCTCGACTTGAAAGGGCGCGTCGGTCTGGTGACCGGCGCCGGACAGGGCGTCGGCCGCCAGGTCGCGCTGCATTTCGCCAACAACGGCGCCGGCGGCGTCGTGGTCAACGATTACGTACTCGAGCGCGCCGAGGCCGTGGCAGTCGAGGTCGAGCGCGCCGGATGCGCGGCGCTGGCGGTGCAGAGCGACGTGACCGATTTCGCATCGGTGGCCGAGATGTTCGAAAGAGCGCGCGACCGGTTCGGCGGCGTCGATATTCTCGTCAACAACGCCGGCAATGCCGGGGCGGACCCGCGCGCCGTCTCGCGCAAACCGTTCTGGGAGCAGGAGCCGAAAGATTGGCAGCCGTTTCTGGGCACCAATCTGTTCGGCGTGCTCAACTGCGTGCGGATGGCGGTTCCCGCGATGATCGAGAAGAACTACGGCAAGCTGGTTACCGTCATCTCCGACGCGGGCCGAGTCGGCGAGCCCAACCTCGAAATCTACTCGGGCGCGAAGGCCGGCGCGGCAGGCTTCATGCGCGCGATCGCCAAGGCGCTCGGGCGCTACTCGATAACCGCCAACTGTGTCGCTCTCGGCGCGACTCGCACTCCGGCGATCGCGGCGGCGACCTCCAACGAAGAGTTTGCGAAACGGATGCTCAAGTCGTACACGATTCGGCGGTTTGGCGAGCCCGAAGACGCGGCCAACATGATCCTGTTCCTGTCCTCCGACGCGTCGAGCTGGATGACGGGGCAGACGGTGCCGGTAAACGGCGGTTACTCGTTTGCGATGTGAACGCGGAGAAGGCAGATGAGCTACGAGACAATTCTCCTGGAACGCAAAGACGGAATCGGGTACCTGACGCTGAACCGGCCCGAGCGCGCCAACACCATCAGTTTTCAACTCATGCACGACGTCGTCAGCGCGATGGAAGAGGTTGAAAACAATCCCGAGTATCGCGTGGTGATCGTGACCGGCGCGGGCGAAAAGCACTTCTGCGGCGGCGCGGATTTGCGCGACTTCGCGGAGCGCGCGCGCCAGCAGCGTGCGGAGGGCGCGGTGCCGGACGGCCGCGATTTCGTCGCGCCCCGGCGCGACCTGTTCAGCGCCCTCGAGGAATCGCGGGTCCCGGTTATCGCCGCGATCAACGGCGCGGCGATGGGTGGAGGGTGCGAGATCGCGCTGGCCTGCGATGTGCGCGTAATCGCCGACACCGCGACCATCGGGCTTCCGGAAATACGCTTCGGCGCTCTGCCTGCCGGCGGCGGAACGCAGCGGCTGCCCCGCCTCGTAGGTCCGGGCGTAGCAAAGGAGATGATCCTGAGCGGGCTTCCATGGACGCCGCAGGATGCGCTGCGGGTCGGCCTGGTGAATCGCGTCGTTCCGGCGGCGCAGTTGATGAGCGCGTGCGAGGAAATGGCGCGCGTGTTTATCGAGCGCGCCGCTTATGCGCTCAAAACCGCCAAGGCGCTGATCAATCGCGGGATGGATCTGCCGCTCAAGGACGCGATTGCGCTCGAACGCAAGATGATCGCGGAGATGGCCACGCCCGAGGAACGCCGCAAAGCCCAGGAACAGGCGGCCGCCACGCAGAAGACCTACGCGCGCATCTTCGGGCGCTCATAGTTGTCGGGCTTGCGGCGTTGCGCCGGAAGTTGCGATCCGGCTTGCGGACAGGATACTCAGAAGGTTGTTCGATCGTGGTTGCAGCCGGGTAATCGGAAATTGCTCGCCCGCCGCCGAAAATCGAAATACGCGCGATAGAGATTCACAGCGCGCCGCCCACGACGCGGCCCGCCGGCGGCGTGCGGAACTTTATCTGCCTGAAGGAGAACGAACGTGAGCTGGGATTTTGAAACCGAACCGGAATTCCAAAAGGAACTGGACTGGGTCGATCAATTCGTGCGCGAGGAAGTCGAGCCGCTCGACTACGTGCTCGGTCATCCCTACGACGTGCGCGATCCCAAACGCAACGCACTCGTGCGACCGCTCCAGGCGGAAGTCAAGAAACGCAAGCTGTGGGCCTGCCATCTCGGCCCCGAGCTCGGCGGACAGGGCTATGGACAGGTGAAGCTCGCCCTGATGAACGAGATCCTGGGGCGATCGCGTTTTGCGCCGACGGTATTCGGATGCCAGGCGCCGGATTCCGGCAATGCCGAAATTCTTGCCCACTATGGAACTCCCGAGCAGAAGAAGCGCTTTCTCGAACCTCTTCTCGACAACCAAATCGTCTCCGCGTTCTCGATGACCGAGCCCCAGGGAGGAGCCGATCCCAAAGTCTTCACCACCAAGGCGGAACTGAAGGGCGACCAATGGGTGATCAACGGGATGAAGTGGTTTTCATCCAACGCCCACCTCGCGTCGTTTCTCATCGTGATGGCGGTGACGGATCCCGATGCGCCGCCGTACAAGCGGATGTCGATGTTTATCGTGCCAACCGACACCCCGGGCGTGAAAATTCTGCGCAATCTCGCGGTCGGGATGCACGAGCAGGAGGGCAGCCACGCCTTTATCCGCTACGAAGACGTTCACGTGCCCAAGGACCATATGCTGGGGCCGCGCGGCGGAGCGTTCGTGGTCGCGCAGACGCGGCTGGGCGGCGGCCGAATCCATCATGCGATGCGGACGATCGGACAGGTCCGGGCGGCGTTCGACATGATGTGCGAGCGGGCGCTGTCGCGCACCACCCAGGGGTCGCTGCTGGCGGACAAGCAGATGGTGCAGGAGAAGATCGCGGATTCATGGATCGAGATCGAGCAGTTCCGCCTGCTGGTGCTGCGCACCGCGTGGAAGGTCGATCGCTACAAGGACTATCTCAAGGTCCGCAAGGATATCGCCGCGGTCAAGGCGATCATGCCCAAGGTGTTCCACGATGTGGCCGCGCGCGCTCTCCATCTGCACGGCTCGCTCGGCGCAACCGGCGAGATGCCGTTCGTCGAGCAGGTGATCCAGAGCTTCCACATGGGACTCGCCGACGGTCCGACCGAGGTCCACAAGATTACGCTGGCTCGCCAGGTCCTGCGCGAGTACAAGGGGACGGCCGATCTGTTCCCGACCCGGCATATCCCCAAGCTTCGCGAAGCGGCAATCCGCAAATATGCCGGGCAAATTGAGCGAGAGGTGTCGATGCAGTCATGACAAGGGCTATTCAGTACGACTATTCCGGCAAGGTGGTATGCATCACCGGCGGCAGCCGCGGGCTTGGCCATGCGATGGCGCTGGGGTTTGCGGCGGCCGGCGCGAACCTCGCGATCGCGAGCCGCAAGATCGATTCCTGCGAGGCGGCCGTCAAAGAAATTCGCGCGATGGGCCGCGATGGCTCCGCCCACGGAATTCACGTCGGCAAATGGGACGATTGCAATCGCTTGTACGACGAAGTGTACGCGCGATGGGGCCGCTGTGATGTGTTGATCAACAATGCCGGCCTTTCGCCGCTGTATCCTTCTCTCGTCGAACATACCGAGGATCTGTTCGACAAGGTGATCGGCGTGAACCTGAAGGGTCCGTTTCGGCTCTCGGCGCTGTTTGGAGCGAAGATGGCGGCCGGCGACGGCGGCGCGATTATCAACGTTTCTTCCATCGCCGCCATCCGCCCCTCCGCCACCACGGCGCCATACTCGGCGGCAAAGGCGGGACTGAACGCGATTACGGTCGCATTCGCGAACGAGTACGGTCCCAAGGTCCGCGTCAATTGCATCATGGCGGGCCCGTTCCATACCGATATCAGCAAGGGATGGTCGCGCACCGAGGAGTTCACCCGCCGCGCAAAGAGCAACTACGCGCTCGGCCGGGCGGGCGAGCCCGAAGAGGTAGTGGGCGCGGCGCTGTATCTCGCGAGTCCGGCGGCGAGCTTCACGACCGGCGCGGTACTGACGATCGACGGAGGACAATCCAATCCGAAGGTGGCGTGATCGCCGGCTTAACTCGGGTCGGAATTCTCAGAAGATTACCGGAAGGGAACCATGCCATATCTGGATCGCGACGGAGTCAAAATCTACTACGAAGAGCGCGGGACCGGTCCCGCCGTCCTGCTGAGCCACGGTTATAGCGCGAGCGCGCGGATGTGGCAGGGCCAGATGGACGCGCTTACCGATCGCTATCGCCTGATCGCGTTCGACATGCGCGGCCACGATCGATCGGATTCCCCGGAACACCCCGCGCTCTATTCACATGAGCTTACGATTGGCGACATGGCAGCCGTGCTCGATGCCTGCGGCGCGAAACGCGCCGTCATCGGCGGCCTCTCGCTGGGAGGCTTCATGTCGCTCGCGTTCCATCTGGCGCATCCCGAGCGTGTGATCGCCCTGATGCTGTTCGATACCGGGCCCGGCTACAGGAAAGACGGGCCGCGCGAGGAATGGAACAGGATGGCGACCACGCGCGCGGCGCAGCTTGAAAAGGACGGGCTCGATACCGGGTCGGCAAGCGCCGAGGTGCGTGTGGCGCATCATCGCAGCGCCAAGGGCCTCGCACTGGCCGCGCGCGGAATGCTCACGCAGAAGGACGGCAGGGTTATCGAGTCATTGCCGGGGATCCGGGTTCCGACCCTGGTACTGGCGGGGGCGGACGACACGATGTTCACCCCGTCGGCCGACTACATGGCGGCGAAGATTCCGGGCGCGGAGAAGGAGATACTCGCCGATGCCGGCCACGCGGCAAACATCGATCAGCCCCAGGCGTTCAACGCCGCGGTGCGCAGGTTCCTGGATCGGGTGACGAAGTAGGGTCAAACCGGCCACCCGGCCCGGTTCCACGACATCTCCCAGAACAAGTACTCATAGCGGCTGCTGATGAGGAACAGCCGCGCCATCCGATCGGTTTCGCGCGGCGGCAGGCCGCCGGCAAGGCGATCGAGCAGATCCACGAGACGCCGGGCGCCCTGGACGAATTCGCTCGAGGTGTAGGTGTTGATCCATTCCGCGTAAAACGAATTGCCGCCGCCGCGGCCTTCTTTGGCGAGCGCGGCGGCGATCTCGACGTAGCCGAGCTGGCAGGGCAATACCGCCGCAACGATCTCGGCGATCGATCCGCCGTAAGCGGCGGCCAGAAGATGATGCGTATAGCCGTGGGTGACCGGAGCGGGCTCGGCGCCGGCGAGGGCGGACTCGGCGATCCCGAGCCGCTTGCAGTAATCGCGATGCAACTGCATTTCGATTTTCAAGGTATCGTTGAGCAGGCCCGAAAACAGATCCATCGTCTCGAGGTCGCCCGCCTTGGCCGAGGCGAGCGCGAACACGCGGCAATATTCGATCAGAAACAGGTAATCCTGTTCGAGGTAGAAGCGAAACCGGTCGAGCGGCAGAGTTCCGTCACCCAGGCCGCGGACGAACGGATGTTCGAGTTCGCGCCGCCAGATCTTTGCGGCCCTGGTGCGAACGGTTTCCGTAAACGCGGGCATGACAATCAGTCAACTTCTCTCAGATGCCGCGGCGAGATGGTTGAGCGGGCGCGCGCCGCGGCCGAGCGCGGGCGATTGCTCGATCGCCCTTGTCACGAACTTCTTTGCCGCCGAAATCGCGCCATGGAGCGAATCGCCGAGCGCGAGGCGCGCGGCAATCGCCGCCGAGAGCGTTCATCCCGCGCCGTGCGCGCGCGGGCCATGCCGCGGCGCGCTGTATTCATGAATCTCGTGCCCGTCGTAGAGGACGTCCAGCGCGTCGCCTTCGAGCGCGCCCCCGGTCACCAGGGCCGCCTTCGCGCCCAGGTGAACCAGATCTCTTGCCGCTTTGCGCATCCCGGCCGCGTCTGCGATCTTTTCGCGGCCGAGCAGAATCTCGGCTTCGCGCAGGTTGGGCGTGACCAGCGCCGCGATCGGAAACATATGCTCCCGCATCGCGGCCACCGCTTCGGTCGAGAGCAGCAGAGCGCCGCTTGCCGCGACCATCACCGGATCGACCACCAGGTTGGGAACCGAAAACGAGCGGACCGACGATGCGACCGCTTCGATGACCGCGGTGCGCGAGAGCATCCCGGTCTTCGCCGCGGCCACCGGCAGGTCCTTCATCACGGCTTCTATCTGCGATGCGACGAAGTGCGGGTCCAGGTCCGCGACTGACATAACGCCTGTGGTGTTCTGGGCGGTGAGCGCGGTAATTGCGGTAGCGCCGAAAACTCCAAGCGCGGAGAAAGTCTTGAGATCGGCCTGGATGCCGGCGCCGCCGGAGGAGTCCGAACCCGCGATACTGAGCACAACCTTGAGCATGCCCCCGATTAAACCATCAAGCAGTCTCCAGGACCAAGGACGGGGCGCGTCGGGCAAGTGCGGTCACGGGGCGATTTCTCGAAGATGAAATCAGCGGAAGGTGCGAGTCCGGCCAACGGTTGTTCTTGACGCGTGTAATTATTGGATGATAATAATTATCATCTGAGCGATGGAACTACAGTTGGTCAGTGAAGGACGCCGCGCCGGCTATGCCGCGCGCCGGCTTGCCGAGTTCGCCGAGCGATGCCGCAAGGGCGGTCTGGCGGTTACTCCGCAGCGACTCGCGATAATCCGGGCGCTGCTCGCCTCGGCGGAGCATCCGCGTGCCGACGCGATTTACGCGCAGGTCCGCAAGGAGCATCCGCATATCTCGCTGGCGACGGTGCATCGCACGCTCGAAACGCTGTGCGAGATTGGAGAAGCGCGCAAGGTCACGATGCTGCATGACAGCGCGCGCTACGACGGCAACGTGATGCCGCATCATCATGTGGTGTGCGTCAAGTGCCGGCGCATCCGCGACATCGAAATTCCCGAGCTCGAGCGAATCCTCGACGGCCGATCCGAGCTTGGCGAGTTCACGCTGCTGGGATCTTCGCTGGAGATCCATGCGGTATGCGATCGATGCAACTCCAGGCGGGTTCGGGGGCGGGGCAAACGCTCGCGCGGCTGAGCTCAGAGGCCATCCATGGCAACAACGGAACCGTTCCGAAAGGACAGTTGAGGAGGTCAAAGGGAAATGCCAAGCCTAAAAGGAACCAAAACGCACGAGAACCTCAAAAATGCGTTCGCCGGCGAGAGTCAGGCCAACCGGCGTTATCTCTATTTCGCGAAGGTCGCGGACGTCGAGGGCCAGCCTGAAATCGCCGGCCTGTTCCGCGATACGGCGGAGGGCGAGACCGGCCACGCGCACGGCCATCTCGACTACCTCAAGAGCGTCGGCGATCCGGTCACCGATCAGCCGATCGGCGATACGTTGCTGAACCTCAAGAGCGCGGTCCACGGCGAGACCTACGAATACACCGACATGTATCCGGGGATGGCGAAGACGGCGCGCGAGGAAGGATTCTCGGAGATCGCTGACTGGTTCGAGACTCTCGCCAAGGCGGAGAAGTCGCATGCGGGCCGTTTTTCGAAGGCCGCGCAATCGCTTTCATAAGAAGCGCACAATCGACTCGGGGCGGCAGAGGCCGCCCCGAATTCTTCCGCCCAAGCCAGTCCGGATCCGTTCGATTCGGAGTTCAACGATCCGGCCGATGCCAGGGCGCCGTCGGGCCTCCCGCGCCGGCGGCTCCGCCCGTGGCAGCGCTCGCAACCCAGGCTTCCATTGAGGCTCCGTAAGTTCTGATCAATCGCAAATGACGCGGAAGGACATTCGTTGAATGACTACTCGCCGCATTGAATCCCGGCCCACCGACGGGCTTTCATACAGCCCCACCGAAGCCCGGTACTGGGACCGCGCCGGGCTCGACAAGGAACTCGAGCGCGTTTACGACATCTGCCACGGATGCAGGCTTTGCTTCAATTTGTGCCCATCGTTTCCCACGCTGTTCGATGCGATCGACCGCGAGGGCGACGACGTGCGCAAGCTGACGAAGGAGGAAACCTGGCGGGTCGTCGATCTGTGCTACGGATGCAAGCTTTGCGAGGTGAAGTGTCCCTACACGCCGCGCGACGGTCACGAATTTCAGCTCGATTTTCCCCGGCTGATGATGCGAGCGAAGGCGGTGCGCGCCCGCGAGCAGGGAATCGGCCTGCGCGAGAAGCTGCTTGGCAATCCCGACTTTCTCGGCAAAATCGGCAGCCTCACTCCCGGCCTTGCCAATTGGGGATGCCGCCAGAAATTTCAGCGGGTGATCATGGAGAAGCTGCTCGGGATTCATCGCGACAAGCTTCTTCCCGATTTTGCGGACGAGACCTTCGACTCGTGGATGAAGTCCAATCCGCTTCCGCCGGCGCCGGCCGAGCCGGCGGCAAAGGTGGCGCTGTTTCCCACCTGCTTCGTCAACTATTACAACCCCGGTCCCGGCAAGGCCGCGGTGAAGGTGCTGGCGAAGAACGGATGCGATGTGAAGTGCCCCAGGCAGAACTGCTGCGGGATGCCGGCGCTGGACGGTGGAGATGTCGAGTTTGCGCGCAAGCAGGCGCGCGCGAATGTGGAATCGATGCTGCCGCTGGTGCGCCAGGGCTACAAGATTGCCGCGATTAACCCGACCTGTTCGCTCACGATGCGCAAGGAGTATCCCGCGCTGCTCGAAGGCGGTGAAGTGAAGGAGTTCGCGGCCGCCGTCGTCGATCCGCATGAGGTGCTGTGGAAACTCAAGCAGGAGAATCGTTTCAGTCGCGATTTTCGCACCACACCGGGCAAGGTTGCCTATCACGTACCCTGTCATCTGAAGGCGCAGGCAATCGGGTTTCGATCGCGCGATTTGATGCGAATTATTCCGGGCGCCTCGATCGTGACGGTCGATGCGTGCACGGCGCACGACGGCACGTGGGCTATGAAAAAAGAGTTCTTCGATCTTTCGATGAAGTCGGGAGAGAAGGCGTTTTCGGGGATGCGCGATGCGGACGGCAAGGTGATGGCGACGGATTGCCCGCTGGCCGCGGTTCAGATACAGCAGGCGACCGGCATCCGCCCGATTCATCCCCTGGAGGTGCTTGCGCGCGCCTATGACGACGCCGGCTTTGCGGACAAGGTTCCGCCTCCCGCGCCGGAGCATCAGCCATGAAGCTTATTGCCACGGAAGAAATCCTGTCGCTGCGCGATTACGAACGAGTTCGCGCGCGGCTGCGGCCTCTTTTCATTCACGAGAAAGCAAACCGCCGGCTTTCGCTCGGATCGCATCTGACGTTCCTGTTCGAGAATGCGCAAACCGTCTGGTACCAGATCCAGGAAATGATTCGGACCGAAAAGCTGGAGACGGCCGAAGCGATCGCGCATGAAATTGAGACTTACAACGAGCTGATCCCGCGCGGGAACGAGTTGTCGGCGACGATGCTGCTCGAATACGAGGACGCGGCGCATCGCGACGCGGCGCTGCGCCGGCTAGTCGGCCTGGAGAACCATCTTTGGATTGTCGCGGGCGACGGGCGCGAGCGCGCGATTTTCGACACGCGCCAGATGGACACCGAGCGCATCAGTTCGGTGCAGTTCGTGAAATTCCCGCTGGGCAAGTTGGATCGCGAGGAATTTCTGGCGCTGGCGGACAGCGGCCGGCTCGGAATCGAGGTCGATCATCCGAGCCTTGCGGCGCGCGGATCGATCGGCGGCTCGCTCGCTCGGTTTCTTGCGGAAGATTTGAGCTAGACTGGCGCGCCCGCTCAAAAGAAAAAGCCCCGGATTCGCAACTCGAATCCGGGGCTTTTTGCTGATACGACGATTCGCGTTTAGTCCATAACCGCGACGCCGACGGGCAGGTTGAGCTTGGTCTTCTTGCCCTTGAGCGCCTGGACCGGATGGATGTTCAGCAGGCCGCCGCTGCCCACATCCTCGAACAGCAGGATCGCACCGCTGCGGTTGCTTGCTACATACAGGTCTTCAACACCGAGGCTGATGCCCGTCGGGCTGATCGCGATTCCCATCGGGGAATGTATCTGCGTCTTCTTGCCGGCTATTGTGGTGAGAACATCGCCTGCCGGGCTGAACTCGAAGACCGCATTCTGCGCGAGGTCGGACACCCAGATGTTACCGGCCGGGTCAACCGCTACGAACCCAGCCTGGACCAGCGTGTTGGCCCCGACCTGATTTATCGGCGCAACGCATCCCGTCACGCCAGCGGGGTATTCGGTGACATACGCCGGCGCGCCTGCCGGAGCGCCCGCGTTGGCGACATAAACGTTGCCAGCGTCGTCGGTCGCAACGCCGACCGGGAGCAGAAGCGCGGTGTCGGGGCTTCCGCCGGCGGAGCAAGTCAGCGTGTCAGGAATTATGCCGAGAGGAATTCCGAGCGGGTTCGTCGGGCCACCCGCATCGGGCGGATAGAGGATTACGTTGCCAACGCTCGCGGGTCCACCGGTAAACTGTGACACGTAAAACTCGCCCAAGCCGCCACCCGTTGAGACGAATGCGACATCCTGGGGAAAGCAGGCGCCACCCGTAGCCGGCGCATCGCACGCCGCGCTCACAAGCGGGATAGCTGCAATCGGTCCCGAGGCTCCTGTCGCGTTAGGAGCGAATCCTTCGACGAAGTCCGGCAGCAGGCCGGCAGCGAGGATGCTCAGATTGTTCGTGATGTAGAGCGCGCCAGTCGCCGGGCTCACGGCGATACCGCCCGGGATCTGCGTCGCGCTGAAGCCCGGGATGAGCGGACCGCCCGAGATCAGTGTGTCGGGCTTTACGTTCTTTTTGCTGCCTGCGGCAAATGTGGAGATGCTTCCCTGCAGGAGACTGTTCGCGTTGGTTACTGCCAATGGGTCGATCGGTCCCGCCGCATAGCTGTTCGTCGCGACAGCCAGCGAGGTAATGACAGCTGCGACAGCTCCAACCGCTACCGCACGCAACGCTTTTGCGGCCATCAGCGCGGCCCTGTGCGCCAATGAGAACCCATCCCTTCCATGAGTCATCGTATGCATCCTTCCCTGAGTCATTGTGTGTAACCCCCGCCGAGTCATTCGGGGACATCCCGATGACTCAACCTGTCGTCCACTGCAGTGCCGACTATCCCCCGAGGAAGTCGGCACAAGAAAGACCGTTTGCAAGTCGGCCTTCCTTGCACGCGTTTCGGTCGCCTTACCTACACTGATCCCAAAACAATTTCAAGCCATGTCGTAACGGTCCCGTAATGCACCCTGACCGTCAGGGTATGGCGACCACTAATCCTGGCGATTAGGCCAAGGGTGGAAACGTTGGAATTGGCTCTCGATTGCGGAAGGTCCCGATTAAATCGCATCTGCATGGCCTTTCGCCTGCTGACGGCTTAAATCGCCGCGATTCAATGGGCGGAGATCCCGTCATCCCTTGGTCCGCGCGCGTGAGGCGATCCTCGATGGGCATGGCGGTAATGGCTGCGGGCAACCTTTACGGGGATGTGTACGGACCCTTACTTTCGTGTGGCGGGCTGCTTGACAAGGGGTGATCGTAGGTGCTAGCTAACGCGCGTTCGTAGTTTTCCAACGAGCGGCCGGGATAGTGTCGACCCGCGGCTTGTTGGTGGGGAAGGTTTTTACCAACCACGAGGGCTCCAACTGGCTTGGGGGTGTCTATGCTGAACGGGATTTTTGCAAATGGTCGTGGCGTGCGGTGGCGGAGCATGCTGGTGGCCGCTGTGGCAACGGTTGCCACATTGTGGTCAACGGCAGCGCGGGCGACCATCACGCAAGGCGATTTCTCGGTCTTCGGATTCTTCGAATCACGCGAGGAAGGTCGATGGGGTGAAGGCAGCAGCGCCAACAACGGCACCCCGACCACTTTCATCCATCCGACTCCTACCACCACACTGGCGGTGCAAGGAATCGCGTCTTCGACGACCGGCGGCAGCTTCGATTTCAACCATTGGGATCTGGACGAGATGCGCCAGTTGGCGGACATCCGTCCCGACTACCACATGGTGAAGAACTACAAGCTGTTCGGCCGCTTCGA
>JAJPKP010000050.1 GCA_021323675.1 Pseudomonadota bacterium
AGAAGGACCGCCCGCTTTCGCCTGAGCATTTCGCGGAGTTCGAGCGATGCTTCGGCGGCGAGCCGAACGGGCGCGCGAAACGCAAGCCAGGGGACTCCAAAGAGGATCGTTGGCGGCAATTTCATATCAGCGAGGTCAAGGAACGCGAGTTCAAGCTCGACGGCTTCAAATGGCTCAAGGACGAGTCCCTCGAAGACGCCGATGAACTGCCTGAGCCGGAGGAACTCGTCACCGATGCGATCGCGGAGCTGGAGAGCGCGGTCAAGGACCTGAATGCGGTGCTGAAACTGCTTGAGGGGGAGAATGGCGAAGCCGCGACATCTCGAGCGTAACGGCGCAGCTGAAGGCGTAAAGCTGCCTGAAGGCTGGGTGCCGACCACACTGGGCGAAGTCTGTGAGCTCAATCCGCCAAAACCGCCGCGCGATCTCTTTGAAGAGGACGCGCCGGTGACATTTGTTCCGATGGCGGCGGTTGACGCAGATTCCGGCACAATCTCAGCGCCCGAAGTCAGACCGTTCGCGTCTGTGAGGAAAGGATTTACGAGCTTTCGCGACGGGGATGTGATCATGGCGAAGATCACGCCATGCGCAGAAAACGGTAAGGCCGCCGTAGCCAGCGGCCTCCGGAACGGAATCGCTTTCGGCTCGACTGAGTTCCACGTGCTGCGACCATCGCAAGCGGTCCTCGCCGAGTATGTGTACCGCTTCATTCGCCAGGAGTCGTTTCGCGAGGTGGCGGCAGCCGAGATGACTGGGTCAGTCGGACAGAAGCGTGTGCCGGTCTTGTTCCTCAACCAAACCTTCCTGCCGCTGCCGCCACTGGCGGAGCAGAAACGAATCGTCGCGAAGATCGATGCGCTGACCGCACGCGTCGATGCGGCGCGCGCTAGACTCGCGAAGGTCCCGGCCATGCTGAAGCGCTTCCGGCAATCGGTGCTCGCCGTCGCCTGCTCCGGCCGCCTCACCGCCGATTGGCGGGACTCTCACCCTCAAGCTAAAGCGGTAATCGACATCAACGGACCATTCGAGCTGCCAACGAGCTGGTCTTGGCGCTCAGCCGGCGATTTTTACGAAGATGCTCGCTATGGGACCTCCGTCAAATGCAGCAGCGAAAAGACAGAAGGAATTCCTGTTCTTCGCGTTCCAAACATAGCCGCGGGAACGCTCGACCTAACGCAATTGAAGTACGCTGAGCTATCGAAAAAGGAAATTGCTGCGCTCACGCTGAAGGCGGAGGACATCTTGCTTTGCCGCACCAACGGTAGCTTGGATCTCATAGGAAAGGCCGCCGTAATTCCCGCATTTCCGAGACCACACGCGTTCGCGTCATACCTAATTCGCCTACGGCTTGGTTCGGGCCTCCTGCCGCGGTACGCCCACATTTGCATATCCGGTCCCGTCGGACGCGACCAGATCGAAGCGAGGGCGCGGACTACCGCGGGTCAGTTCAATTTGAACCTAGAAATTCTTGGCAGCCTGGCGCTGCCCGTTCCGCCGCTTGAAGAGCAGCGGGAGATCGTATGGCGAGTTGAGGCGCTCTTCAAACTCGCCGACACGATCGAAAAGCGCGTCGCGATGGCAACGGCTCGCACCGAGAAGCTCACCCAATCAATCCTCGCCAAAGCATTTCGCGGTGAACTCGTCCCGACTGAAGCCGACCTCGCCCGCCGCGAAGGCCGCAATTTTGAACCCGCATCTGCGCTGCTAGCCAAGGTGCGCAGTGGCGCCAGCACGCCATCGCTGCTTGAGACCAGTCGAGTTGCGGCAAGGACAGAGTAGATGGCCGCGGCCAAACAAGAAGCGTTTCAGTTCACAGTTGATAGTGCGCTCCTCGGCGAGCTGGGAGAAAAACTCGTCTCGACCGTACATGTCGCGCTCGCCGAGCTTGTCAAAAACGCATATGACGCGGATGCGACAGATGTGAAGGTAACTATTACTCCGGAGGACGGCCGCGCGTCACGCGTCGTAATCGAAGATAACGGCTCCGGAATGACCCTAGAGCAAGTCCGGCGCTACTGGATGAAGATAGGAACTTCCAGCAAAGTCGCTGAACCGGTCACTGAACGCTACGGACGTCTAAAGACCGGCTCGAAAGGCGTAGGACGCTTCGCTTGCCGGCGACTCGGTTCTCAGCTGCGGTTAAATACGTGCGCTGCCGTGGAGGCGTCCGGGCGCAGCTCGGCCACGTGGCAATCTACGCGCGTGCAGTTCAACTGGGCCAACTTTCGGCCAGGCATCGACGTCGAATCAATTACGTGCATGGGTGAGACTGCGCTAAGTTCTACCGGGCAGTCGGGCACAAAGTTAGAGATCTGGGGTGGTGCCAACGATGAATGGCAGGCGCGCGGCTTCAACCACTTACAGCGCCAGCTCGCTGTGCTTGCGAGTAATCGCGGCACCAAGAGACCAGGGTTCGAGGAAGATCCAGGCTTCAATATCCGTCTCAACGCGCCCGGACTTTCAGGATCTCCGATCGACCTGCGCGAAGAAGTAATACTCGCAGCTTGGGGCGAACTCACTGCCACAGTCGATTCTGACGGACGCGCGGTCTGCACGCTGAACGCCAAAGGCCTTGGCGGCACCAAAAGGCTGACGAGCAAGCAACGCTTTACCCGTATCGCCGGTGCCCGTCTGCACATTGGTATTCTCCCATCGCGGAAAGATGAAGCGCGAAAGCCAGAGCTGCTGGCTCAATATGTGATCTCAGACCTTGTGGAGCAGTGGGGCGGGGTACAAGTTCGCTTTAACGGGTTTCGCATGTACCCGTACGGTGATCCCAGAGACGACTGGTTAGGTATCGACGCCGACCGTGGACGCCGCATGGGAAAGCCCGAGGGAGAGCTTTTTGACTTCGCGAGCAGCTTAGACCGTGTCGAAGCATCCCGCGCACTCCTCAACATGCTGGGCATGCGAAACTACCTCGGCCAGGTTGAAGTCAGCTCTGACATCGTCGGACTAGTGCCCCGTATCGACCGCCAAGGTTTCGTGGAGAACGAGGTATTCGACGAACTTCGCCGGTTCGCGCGCTTTGCTGTCGACTGGGCAAATATACATAGAGATCACTACATTCGCCTTCGAGAAGATGAAGAAGCTGAGAAGGCGCGCCGTGCCGTTCGCCCTGTACTGAACCTAGAGGGACCCAAGGACCAAGTCATTCCGAAAGCTGCATCCTTCCTGCGCAAGGAAATTCGTCGCATCGTTACGCGGCTCCCACCGACGCAACAGGCACAGACCGAACAAACACTGGTGCGAACTATCCGTGCTATCGAAACCACGGGCCTGGAGAGCTACAGGCAGCTTGAGCACCTACGCCTCGTGGCGTCCGCTTCGACCCTCACGTTGTTGTTTGCACACGAGGTCAGAACCGTAATCGGCACCCTGGGAGCGGCGTCACTACGGCTTGAACAACTTGCACGAAGCCAGCCGCACAAGAGCAAAGAGCTGACGGATATTTCTGAACAGCTGAGACAGACAAAGAACAGATTCGACAGCCTCGTCAGCATGACCGGAATCGTTGGGGCATTTCGCCGAGACGACGCGCCAGTCGACATTCACCTTAAATCGGCGGTCGATAAAGCGATAGACTGCTTTGGTCTGATAATCAGCAGCTACGAGATCGACGTGGATGCTGACTCTGCAGTGCCGAGTGACTTGGTAGTTGGCCCAATGCTCCAGGGCGAACTGTTCGCCATTTTGCTTAACCTTCTGTCGAACGCTATCAAGTCTGTGATTGCGGCGGGACGGGCATCGCGCAAAATCCTCATCTCAGCAGAGCATAAGGGCAAACAGATTCTTATTCGGGTATTCGATAACGGAATTGGCTTAGCTGAGGAGTTCTTTGATGAAGTCTTTACTCCTTTCATAGCGGACCCGAGCGGCGAGCTCTATGACCGCTTGGAGCAGCGTGCCAACTCCGAGGACGCAGCGATCTTCGGTACTGGCAGCGGTCTCGGACTATCAATAGCTCGGGACATCGCTCGCTCGCGGCAAGGCGACGTGCGCTTCCTAAGGCCGCCTCCGGATTGGAACGCTTGCGTGGAGGTGGAGCTTCCGTGAAGAAATATAGATTCGTTTGGATCGATGACAACGCACAGAAGGTTGAGTCGTTTAGGCCTTCCATAGAGGCCGGGCCTCAACGAGGAACAGCTAGCGCGACCGTGGAAGTGTTGCGGGTCAGAAAAGATGTAATCGCGGAGTTGGAAGTTCACAGCGAAAAATGGGCGAAGACGCCCCCTGACCTGATTATTATCGACCAAGTCTTTAACGTTCCGGTTCCACTCGGTTTAAGAGGCTCTTCAGTTGCTCATCTGCTCCGCAAGAAGGTCCCCAGAACTCCCATGGTGTGCGTAACCGCAAAACTCGACAGACCAGAAATGATAGACCAGGACGATCTGATCGAGTACATCGCTGTTTTTCCGTACACCAAATTCGAGACCTATATTGAGGATCTTTATTCTATCGCGCGAGATTTTCCCAAGTTAAGGACTCCGGGCGGCGGCATCAGAAAGCATCTAATCGGTGCTCTCAAGGCACCGCGCCGTGACAGAGACGACCTGGAGCGCGTCCTGCCAGAAGAATTTCAAGATCGGCCGCATAGTTCGACAGAGCATAGAATGGGTCGCTGGATTTACAACGTGCTCTTGCAACGGCCCGGGTTTCTGTATGACGACCTACATGCAGCTACCTTACTGGGCTTAACGCCCGCGGGGTTCCTCAAAGTCGGAGATATCTTCGAGCAAGCGCGCTACAGCGGTGTGTTTAACACCGCCAGCAATCCTCGTTGGTGGGTCTCTGAGTTGCAGCGCGTGTTGTTCGAGCATCTCGCCCAAGATGCTCCAGATACGCCGCAACTTGCGGGCCGCACGCTCGCGGGCGTCCCGACCTCGGACTATAGCAAGTGCTACGTCTCCAGGGTGACCGACCCGCCCCCTGAAGCGGTAGTATACGTCGACGCCACACCGGGTGCTGCACGCAAGGTAGTCCGGCGCGAATTTGCGGCGACGCATCCTACAGATGTAGGAATACTGCCAGGGTTCGAGACTTCCCTCGTGTTGAAGAAGCGTCCGCGGTGAAGCCAGATGTACCCAAAGGCCACAGAGCTGCGGAAGCTTGAGAGGGACACTCTGCGATGCATTTCTCAGATCGGTGAGTTCGGCAGACTTGGGGAGCTACAAGCAGGGGCTAACGCTGCAATAAATTCGATCAACGAATTGCGTGGGCCTATCGATGTGCATCTAGGCTTTACCCTGGACATTCGACTGAGAGAGGATCGCCGTCGGGACTCAGCGGCAAGGAGAGTTGACATCGGCGCACTGGTCGAGGTGTCCTCCGACCAGAAGGAAATCGCCAATGCGTCCTACAGCTTAATCATTTGCAAAAAGCAGGATCCGACGAATACTCCCATTCTGCGCAAGCTCCATTTCGACTATGAATCGCCTACAGTGCGAAATGCCGGAGAGCCCAAGCCAGCGATTCACATGCAGGTCTGTGGCAAGCTCAGCCAACGCCATTTGACACTCGGTTACAGTGAGCAGCGGCTGAATGCTCTCTACCCACGTTTCGAGAAGCCAAGGATCCCTGTTTCGCCCACCAGCATAGCGTTAATGCTCAATTGGCTTCTCTTGGAATTTCAGTCCGATGTTGCAGCACCACTGATCCTGAGAAACCCAAGATGGCGGTCGCTCGTGGCCGCGGCGGAGCGTATCGTCTTACGACCGTATTATGAGTCAGCGGCTTCGTTTCTTGGTAGCGCACAGTACCGCGAGAAGCGCTTTCTTCAAAGCCATCTGTATCAGATGACCCTGGACTAACGGAGCTCAGCTCGCGAATTAGACTTTCCAGCGCCTAGCTGGAGTACGGCCTGCTTAGTACGGCCGAGTAACCGACGGTGTCGAAAGATCGCGAGCTGCGCGCGAAGATCAGCAACCTGTGTGCGCGTCAGGACACCGGGTCTGATCAGCAATACGTCGTCGACGAGTGCCTCGGCAAGGTCTCGCCGTCCTCGGCGCAGGAGATCGTCCGTGCCCCCGATCAATTCGCGAGATTCGCTGGCCCCCAAACTGAGATACGTAGTGGGTATGAGTAGGCGCCGGACGTCGCTCGGTTCTAGTTTTAGGGCACCCGCGCCACGGGCTCTGGCCGTAAGCTCTGCGGACAGTTGCGTTACGGTGGATAGCGCCGAAGCAGCGACGGCGGCCCGCCACGAGGGATTCGACCCCGACGGTACAAGTTTGTACAGACCATTCGCACAGGTGATCTTTGAAGAGTTGAGGACTATGCGCGGACCAGTGTGAGACAAGGAACCAATGAACGCGGCTGCGTCGGTGTTGTAGCTCACCCGGTACCAGGGATGGCGTTTTGCAAACGTGCAATTCGCCGCGAGCACAGTTGCGGGGTAAGCTGCCAAATAGGCGGCCACCGGGGAGGCTAACGTACCGTCACGCGGGGTCAAGAGTTTAGGTACGATTCCTCCGCCAGCGTCGAGATCACACCGACTGAGCCGTAGTCCCGGCACTTGCCGTGTGCGAGTGACAATGGGCGATAGATCCCGTGTGCTGATACCCAGCTCCTTCCACTCCGGGACAGATTTGACAAAGAAGCGTGTGTCACCAATGACCTCTCCAATTAGTACAGTTGCGATTTCGCCCAATGGGCACGCCGTGCCGCGACGCTTTAACGTGTCGAGACCCGATTTCGCTGTAGCAGTCAGAATCGGCGCGACAAATGCGGGCTCTTTTCGACAGCGAAGTTCCTCAACAACTCGGTGTAGCTCTGAAGTGGAATCAAGGCCGATGGAAATAATCGCAGAAGCAGCGGAGCCGAGCGGATCATACCCATCCGCCAGTATAATGACTGCGCGCTCTTCCGCTCCGACGTTGAGAAAGAGTTGCTCATTCAGCCGGACGATGGCAAGTCGCTCGAATCTTCTGCGGAGATGATCGATGAGCGGTTTAGAATAGTCGGCTGTAACGACGGAGGACGGCAGAACGAAGGCGAGTCGACCAAGTGGCGCGAGAAAAGACAAGCTGTGAGCCAAGAAGTACGCCCAGAGGCTCGCAGTCATAGGAAAAGCCGGCACATGTCGACGCCGCCAAGCAGCGACCGTCTGTCGCTGTTCTATGCTCATTCGGTGATACGGAACAAAAGGGGGGTTGCTTAAGATGGCCGTTACTGGGCTATAGGGCGTGCCGGGTTCCCCCGTCAGGAAGTCGCAGTTGGCGAAATGTTTCTTTATGAAGGCTGCCGGTACGACTCGGCCCAAATGTGTAAAGGCGTCTTC
Organism: Pseudomonadota bacterium; assembly: GCA_021323675.1. GTDB lineage: Bacteria > Desulfobacterota > Binatia > Binatales > Binataceae > JAFAHS01. The sequence goes on from JAJPKP010000050.1 coordinate 7,280, forward strand.
GTCAACGTCGAAACCTCGCACCCGTTCGCCCGGGGCGGGACATCCAAGAGCTCCTAACCTCGATATTGCAGCCTCTATAAGTGCACATCCGCCGAAACTTGGCTCCAAAACACTATCCCTAGGGTCACGGAGCGCCCAAGAAGCCAACGAGTCTGCAACATGGCGGGGAGTGTAGTAGATACCCAGCGCACGCCGCCGCTGGCCGTCGGAGTTTAACGTACGCATTTCCTCTCAGAATTTCTGGGATTTCCATTGCCGCCAGTTGGTCATAACGCGGCCTTCAGGCGGCACGCCGGCGACGCTGCGATCGAATCGGGCGGATGAGCACTTCCGCGGGGATGCCGAATCGCTCGTTGAGGCGGCGGATCATCTCAAGCGAAAGGCTCCGCTTGCGGTGCATCACCTCGTACACGCGGCTGCGACCTCCGATCACACCCACCAGCGCCCGGTGGTCGAGGCCCTGTTGCTCAAGCCGGAACCGAATGGCCTCGATCGGGTCTGGCGCGTCCATCGGGAAATGCTTGTCCTCGTAAGCCTCCACTAACGTGGTCAGCACGTCGAGGCGATCCCCCTCAGGAGTTCCCTCTTTGGCGCCCCATAGCCGTTCGATCTCACGCAGTGCCTCGCCGTGATCTGCTTCACTCCGAATCGGCTTAATCTCCATATTGAACCGTCCTCGCATCAATCCTGTCGTAGTCTTCGTGGCTTCCCATCCACTTGATGAACAGGATCTGACGCCTGTAATCGATCGCCGCCGCCAGCCGATAATCGTTCCCCTTAATGTTGAAGACCACCCTGTCGGCACTCACGATGCTGGCTGTTCCGTAGCTGCCTTTCAGCTCCGCCGAACTCCGCCAGCCCGCACGTTGAACCTCGTGAAACCAAGCGTCCAGCGCAGGCTTCACCGCCCGTTGCCCCATCCGCCCCGTCAGCGATTCGACGAACCGCGTCACCGTCCTCCGCGCGATCACCCGCACCTAGGACACTTTAGCATTGTTCCCAATCTGGAAACAGACGGTGCCCGCGACAATTCTCGACAGGCCCATCTTAAGGCTTGCAGTCCAGGCATCACCAATCCCGATTGACCTTCTCCTCCGCCTCCCCACGCCTTGCGCCGCTCCGCTCAAAGCCGCCGCGCCATCCCTAATCGGGACTGCTCACGCTTGTCACAGCGGCCTTGAATTGCTCCGCCGCGTTCGTGGGTAGCTCCGCTGCGCTCCGCATCGAGCCCTTTCCACCCTCCCACTCTCAGTCTGGGGCGAAGAGCGCGAGGGCGGAAGAAGGTTCGGGTTTTACGAACCAAAACGCGCTCTGCCCTTCGGGAAGCGAGCGCAACAAGGAGCGATGCAAATGGACGTTTACGCGATTGTGACGGAGAAGATCATCAATCTGCTCGAAGGAGGCGTCGTGCCGTGGCGCAGGCCGTGGACCTCGACCGGCTTGCCCCGCAATCTGGTCAGCAAGAAGCCGTATCGAGGCATCAACCACTTTTTGCTGTCGGCGTCGAAATACGTCTCCCCGTTCTGGCTGACCATGCGCCAGGCAAACGCGCTTGGTGGATCGGTTCGCAAGGGCGAGGAGAGCACGATTGTCACGTTTGGGAAGATAGACGACGCGAAGCGGAGCGACGCGGACCGTGCCCGCGCTAGCGAACGTTTACAAAGCCACGTGAGTGCACAGCTCGCGACTCCAAAGGTAAAGGCGCTCTCCGATCGGCGCGACGCGATGTGAGGGCAAAATGACCCACGACAGTAGTCGTCAGCGTCATTCTTCTTTCGAAGTGCTCATAGAGAACCAGTCGAGGATGTCGGCTGGAGTGCTCGGAAGTCCAGATTCAGGAACCAAACTTGTCCGATGCTGTCCGAAAGTCAAAAACAGCTTGATTTTATTGGTGGAGCTGAGCAGGATCGAACTGCCGACCTCCTGAATGCCATTCAGGCGCTCTCCCAAACTGAGCTACAGCCCCACCGCCGGAGAGTTTTCAGCTAAGCGGAACGCGGCTTTGGAGTCAATCTGACCTTCCTTTCCTTCGCTTTTTTGGAGTGAGGCTGGCCGTCGGGGGGGGGCCGGGCGATCGTGCGATGGGCCGGTTTTCCGGCCGCTCCCTGTGACCGGCCGTCAGCGGCCGGGAGTTATTGCGCCTACCGCGTTGGCTACCGTCGCTGATGACGTCAGGACGTCGGCTCTTGCCTGGATCATCGTGAAGCGCGCGTTGGCCAGATCGCGATCCGCCGTTAGCAGCTCGACGATCGTGCTCAGCCCCTGCCGATAGGTCTCGAGGTTGTCGTCGTACGATTCCTTGGCCGCCGCGAGCAGCGCCTCGGCGAATTCGTAGCGCTTCACCGCGGTCTGGAAGTCGTAGTATGCGCGCCATACGTCGGCGATGGTCTGAAGCTCGAGCGCCCGCACCGACTGGCGCCGGGACGCGCTCAGCGCCTCGGCGCGGCGGTCGTCGTTAAGTCGCCGAAATCCCGTGAACAGGTCCCATCGCAATCCGATCAACCCCGCATACTGGGGCTGGCTGCTCACGTTGATCGGCGCGCCGTTGAAGTTGTACCACCAGTTCTGCTCGCTCAGGTTGGCGCTCACGCCGATCGTGGGAAACCAGTCCGCACGCGCGCGCGCCTCGACCGCCTGGCTCTGGTGAAGCCTCGCGACCTCCGCCGACAAATCGGGACGCTCGCGCACGGCGGTCTCGATCAGATCATCGACCTCATGCCCCAGCGTTTTCGGCACGTCGAGATTCTGGAGATTTTCGACCTCGAGCGGTTCGTTGGCCGGCACACCAATCGCCACGGCCAGAGCGGCGCGGGTATCGTTGACCAGCGTCTTTGCGCTTTCGAGCTCGTATTCCGCCTGCGCCTTGCGCTCGCGGGCGAGCAGCAGAGCGGGCTCGGTGGCGAGGCCCAGGGCGACGCGGCGCTCGACCGCCTCCAGGTCGGTTTTCGCGAGCTCAACCGTCTGCTCGGCCGCCTGCACCGCCGCTTCCGCCGCCGCGAGCGCATAGAACGATCGCTGCACACCAAAGACCACGTTCTGCATCGTGCGATTGAAGGCGAAGTTCGAGGCCGCAAGCTCCTGGCGCGCGATTTCAGCCTCGGCGCTGCGCCGCCCGAAATCCGCCAGCGTGTAGGTAAGATCGATCATCGGATCGACCTGCCATTGCTGGATTGAAGCGGTGCGATTGGCGGTCTGGAACAGGATTCGCTGGTAACCCGCATCGCTTTCCACGCTCGCCATCGGATAGTACGGAGCGCGCGATGCGCCGTAGGCGGCGGCCGCCGCGCGCGCATTCTCCCACGTGCGGCGCGTATCGGGATTGTTGGCCAGCGAAAGGTCGATAAGCTCGGCCAGGCTTTTTCGCCCTGCCGCGGGAGGATTCGCGGGCGACACGGTCACGGACAGGCGCGCACCCGGCTGCCGCGGCGCGACCGGAACGGCGTACTCGCGGCGCGCATCGGAGGGCGGACGCCAGGATCGCTCCGAAACCGCGGGCGCGAACTGTTCCGGATCGATTTCCGGCTGCTCGCGCATATAGGTGCATCCCGCGCACGCGATTGCGATCGCTCCGATCGCGGCGGAGGCGGCGCGCGCCCCATACCGGCGCCCCGCTCCCCGCTTCCATCCGATGCTCCATCCTGCCCCGCCCTGATTTTGATTCCCGATGATTTCCATAGATGCTCCCCGCGCCAGGGCGCCCCGCCGGCGCCACGATGCTGAATTGAAACCGACCGGATGCTTGGGCACAATCGGGATGCTTTCGATGCGCAAACGCGTGACGCTATCGCTACCCGGCCTGATGATGATGTGCGCGCTGGCCGGATGCGACCCTATCATCAATATTGCGGGAGCGAACTTCCCCGCCTGGCTGCTCTGCGCGATCGTAGGCGCCTTTGTTGCCGCCGCGTTCCGCCCGGCCTTCGGGGCAGCGGGAATCGAACCCTACCTGTGGCCGCTGCCGGCGGTTTATATCGCATTGGCGGTGCTGGCGGCGTGCCTCGTTTATCTCGCGTTTTTCAGGAGCTGATGGCGCCGTCGATGACTTCGGGCGGAGAACCCGCGCCGCCGAGTCCGGCGATGCGCGCGGCCGGCGCAATCGTCAGCATCGCGATTATCGCCGGCGCGATCGTGGCCGCGCTCTACGTCACCCGCATCTACTACGTCTATCCGCGCACCGACGACGCGTACGTGCGCGCGAATATGATCGCCGTCGCCCCGCACGTGAGCGGCCCTATCGTCAAGCTTCCGATCGTTGACAATCAGCACGTGAAGAAGGGCGATTTGCTGTTCGTGGTCGATCCCCGCCCCTACCAGGCGGCGCTCGAAGAGCTGACCGCGAAGCTGGATCTCACCAACCTCGAAATCAAGGCGTTGACCGACGCTATCAACGCCGCCGAGGCGGAGCAGAAGCGGCGCGAGGCCGACCTCGCCTACGACAAGCAGTACCTCGGGCGCATCGAACCGTTGCTCGCGAAGCATTTCGTCACCGCCAACGACGTTTTCGATGCGCGATCGCGGGTCCATGCCGCCGAGGCCGCGGTGGACAACGCGCGCTCCGAGGTGCGCAAGGCCCAGAATCAGCTCGGCCAGCTCGGCGACATCAATGCGCGCCGCAAGGCGGCCGAAGCCGCCGTATTCAACGCCCGCCTCAACGTTGACTATTGCTACGTGTATGCGCCGTTCGACGGGCTGGTCACGAACCTCAACATCTCCGTCGGCCAGTACGCAAACGAAGGCAAAGACGTTCTGAGCCTGGTCGACGATCGCACCTGGTACGTGATGGCCAATTTTCGCGAGAACTTCCTCGATCATATCCGGCCGGGAATGAGCGTCGATGTGTACCTGCTGAGCTACCCCGAGCGGCGTTTTCGCGGCCGCGTGCAGGGGGTGGGATGGGCGCTGTATCAGCAGAACGGCGCGACCGTCGATGGGCTGCCGGCCGTCGAGCCGACGCTCAACTGGGTGCGCCTGTCGCAGCGCTTCCCGGTCCGAATCGTGCTCGAAGATCGCGACCCGCAGCATCCGTTCCGCACCGGGCAGACGGCGGTGGTGACAATCGAGGGTTTCCGTCATTAGCGATGCTCCCAACTTCCGATCGCCGCGATTGCATCCCCGGACCTTTTGCGGAGTCCGCGACCGTATCGGTGAGCGACTGAGATGGCCGGGGCTGCTCTGCCGCGATATCCGCTTTCCCTTCAGGCATTCGCCGATCGCATCGGATGGCTAATCGAGCTGCTGCGCGCCGAGCTCGCGCCGCATCAGCGGCGCGTAAGAAATGCCATCCGGATGGCCACGGTCGGGGCGGCCGGCGCGGGCGTGATGGCGGCGTGCCACGTGCACAGCACCCTCGGCGCCTACATCGTATGGACGCTGGTCGGGTCCGGCGCCGCGATGATGGGCTTCGGTCCGGCGCTCGGCTACACGATCGCCGCCGGAGTCCTGATGGCGTTGTCGGTGCCGATTGCCGGGATGCTGTCGGAAACGCCGTGGCTGATGCTGCCGTTTGTCGGCGCGGCGATCGCGCTGATGAGTTATGTTGTCACGACGCGCAGGTTCGGCAGCGCCGGACTGGTGCTGAAGGTGGTCGTCCTCGACACTTTCTACAATGTCGTTTTCCATCCGCACGACTTCGCCTCGATGACCGCATCGACCTTCGGCGGGACCGCGCTGGCATTTGGAACCGTGGCGCTTTTCGACACCTGGATATGGCCGAATCCCGCCGAAGCTCGCCTGCTCGGATTGGTCTCGGAAGGCCTGATGCGAACGAGCGGGCGGCTTCGCGCGGTAACTGACGCGTACCTCGATCCCCGCGGAAATCGGATGCCTCCCCCCGCGCCGCCGGTCTCGGCGATGCCGCTGCACCTCGAGTTGCTCGACCAGGCGGAAACCGAAGGCGTCAGCGAGTTCAGGCGCGCCGTTCTGCTCGCGACAATCTCGCGGGCGGAGCGGCTGCATGGCGAGCTCGATCGGATGACGACAATCGCCCAGGAGCGGGTTCCTCGCGACGTGCGCGCGATGCTTCAGCGGGAGCTTGCGGATGCGGCCGGGGCAATCGCGGACGCGATCGAGGAGTTTGCGCGCGAAATTCCCCGCGAAATTCCAATCGGGCCTGACCTGCCTCCACCCCCGGCCGCCGCGCGCGTGATGCCCGCGATGAAGGCGCTCGACGAGGCGATCCTGGCGGCGCGCCCGTCGTATATCACCCGCACCGGCGCCGAAGAGCTGATCAACTTCGGAGCCTTCGGTGCGAGCCTCGCCCGGATGGCCGACCTGACCGGCCGCCGCATCGACCATCCCCCGCGGGCCGAGCAGCAGCCCGGCCCGCATTCGTGGTTTCATCGGCCGCCGTTCGATTCGTCCCTGGCCCGCTACGGGATCAAGGTCGGCATCGCCACCGTGCTCGGCTACGTGGTGGGCGTCACTTCGCATCACGAGGAGCTCGGCGTCATTCTCACGACCATCCTCATCGCCGGGCTGCCGACCTATGGCGCCTCGCTGCACAAGATGATCCTGCGGCTGGCGGGCAACACGGTGGGCGGCGTGCTCGCGATTCTCGCGACCATAATCGTGACGCCCAACTTCGAAACCCTGCCGGTTTACATGATGGCGTGCGCGGCGGTCTTTGTAATCTCGGGCTACGCGGGGTTGAGCAGCGGCCGGATCGCGTACGCGGGCAAGCAGATCGGCACCGCATTCATCCTCGCCTTCGCGGGCCTTGGACCTACCGATGCGATCGACGGGCCGCTCTACCGCGTCTGGGGAATTATCCTTGGCGTTCTGGTGGTGATGGCGGTGTTCTTCACGATCTGGCCGGAGTACGCGAGCGATTCGATGCTGCCGCGGCTCAGCCGGATGTTCCGCGATACCCTCGACCTGATTCCCGTGACCACGGTCTCATCGTCGCCGGCCAGGATCGATGCGATCAACAGCGAGATTAGCCGCACACTGTTCGAGCTGCTGGGGGTGGCCGACGATGCGAAGTTGGAAGGCGCGCGCAGCGCAATCGATCCCGGCGCGGTGGTGGATGCTTGCGGGACGCTGCGCAGAATTGCGCATCGCTTCGCCCGGCTGGACGCCGAGCGCCTGGCGCATCCGCTCGATCCGCTGACCGAGGGCAGCGCGGCGCTTCACGCGCAGTTCGTCGCGGCGATGCGCGCGCGAGTAGCGGGATGGGCCGAGCTCATCGCCCGCCCGGGGGCTTTCGACGCGCACGGCGCCGCCGCGCTCGCGGCGGCGCATTCCTCTGACGAGCTCGCGCGCCCGCTCCAGGAACTCGACCGGCGAATCTCGGCGGATCAGTTCGCGGAAATATCCGGATGGACGCTCGAACAGCGCCGCACGCTGCTCGCCGAGCTGCAATCGTTCCATCGTCTGAGCGAGCTCGTGGCCGAACTCGACGGCCATCTGGCGCGAATCCCGCGCCGCTGAGAGGCCGAAAACCGCGGATTTGGCGGCCTATTGAGGCCCGCCACCGGCGTGTCGAAGGGATTTGTTTTTTTGCTCATTCGGTTTGACCGCCACCGTCATCTCATCGTTTAATCACCGCCATGGCTGGAATTGTTTCTTACGGTTCATACATCCCCTACCGGCGGCTCAAGCGTGCCGCCATCGCACAGGTGCTCGGCGTGCCCGCCAGCAAGGGCGAGCGCGCGGTTGCGAGCTTTGACGAAGACAGCGCCTCGATGGCGGTCGAGGCGGTCCGCGATGCGCTCAAGACGACGCCCGCGGCCGCGATCGGAAGCCTGTTCTTCGCAACCACCACGGCTCCCTACACCGAAAAGCTGAACGCGGCGATTATCGGAGCGGCGACGCGGATGCCCGCGGAAATCCGGGCGATCGATATCACCGGATCGGTGCGTGCCGGGCTCTCCGCTCTGCTTCAGGGCGCCGACACCGCGGCGAGTTCGCGCACCCAGGCTGTGGTCGCGATGGCGGATGCGAGGCTGGGCGCGCCGGAAGGCAAAGCCGAGCAGCAAAACGGCGACGGCGCCGTCGCTTTCGTGCTCGGCACCGACAATGTGATTGCGGAAATCGAGGCGAGCGCGTCGCTTACCCGCGAATTTCTCGACACCTGGCGTGCCCCCGGCGAACGCTTCGCGCATTCGTGGGAAGAGCGTTTCGCGCTGACCCAGGCGTATTCTCCCCTGCTCGGAAAGGCGATTCAGCAGGTGCTTTCGAAGGCGAAGGTCGCTCCGGGAGATCTGGCGAAAATCGTCGTCGATGCGCCCAATCCGCGCGCCGCCGAAGAGATCATCCGCGGACTCAAGGTCGATCCCTCGAAAATTGCCGATACGTTTGCGCTCACGGTGGGCCAGGTCGGCGCGGCTCATGCCGGCTTGATGCTGGCGGGAGTGTTGCCTTCCCTGAAGCCCGGGGACCGGGTGCTGGTCGCCTCGGTGGCGGACGGCGCCGAAGCGATCCTGCTTCGCGCGACGCCGGCGGTTGCGAACTTCAAGCCGCTTCGTTCGGTGGGCAGGATGATCGAATCGAAGGGCGACGTCACTTACGGCAACTACCTCAAGTGGCGCGAGATTCTTCCCACCGAGCCGCCGCGCCGCCCCGACCCGGATCGTCCGGCCGGACCGCCGATGTTCCGCGCGGAGCAGTGGAAATTCGGCTTCGTAGGGACGCGATGCACCAATTGCGGGACGCCGCAATTGCCGCCGCAAAGGGTCTGCGTGAAGTGCAAGGCCTATGATAAGATGGAGCCGTATCCGTTCGCGGACCGCACCGCGCGCATTGCGACCTACGCAATCGACCGCCTTGCGTTCTCACTCAATCCGCCTACGGTCAACGTCGTCATCGATTTCGATGGCGGCGGAAGGTTCCTGTGCGAGATGACCGATTGCGAGCCCGAAAAAGTCGCGATTGGCGATGAAGTCGAAATGACGTTTCGCCGCCTGTTTACCGCGGACGGCGTTCACAACTATTTCTGGAAGGCGAGGCCGAAACGCTAGACGGACTGCTTTCCTTGATTTTCTCTCCCCGCGCGGGGAGAGATATTGAGAGGGTCGGAGGGAGATATGGCAAGCAAGGGCATCAAAGACCGCGTCGCGATCATCGGAATGGGATGCACCAGGTTCGGCGAGCATTGGGACAAGAGCGCCGATGATCTCCTGGTCGAAGCCGCCTACGAAGCGTACGCATCCGCGGGCGTCGAGCCCAACGACGTGGACGCATACTGGCTCGGCACGATGGGATCGGGCGTTTCCGGCCTCACCCTCTCCGAACCGCTCAAAATCCAGTACAAACCTGTCACCCGCGTCGAGAACATGTGCGCCACCGGCTCGGAGGCGCTTCGCCAGGCGGCGTACGCGGTCGCCTCGGGCGCATTCGACATGGCGATGGCGATCGGCGTCGAGAAGCTCAAAGACTCGGGCTATTCGGGGCTGGTCGTGAACAATCCTCCGAACGACGGCACGCTCGGCAGCATGACCGCTCCGGCGTCCTTCTCGCTCCTGGCGCCCGCGTACTTCAAGAAGTACGGACTCGATCCGGACAAGGGCAAGGAAGTCCTTTCCCGCATCGCGTGGAAGAACCATCGCAACGGCGCGCGCAACCCGAAGGCCCAGTTCCAGAAGGAAGTGCCGATCGAAGCGATCCGGAATTCGCCCAAGATCGCCGACCCGCTCGGCATCATGGATTGCTCCGGCGTGTCCGACGGATCGGCCGCCGCGATCATCGTGCGGGCCGAGGATGCGCACAAGTACTGCAAGAATCCGATCTACATCAAGGCGCTGTCGTTCGTGGCCGGACCGGCCGAAGGACCGCTGTCGCCGGAGTACGACTTCACCACCTTCAACGAGGTGGTGGCCTCTTCGCGCGATGCCTACCAGCAGGCCGGCATCACCAATCCGCGCGAGCAGGTGAGCATGGCGGAAGTTCACGACTGCTTCACTCCGACCGAGCTGGTGCTCTACGAAGACCTGGGCTTCAGCCCGCGCGGAACCGCCTGGCAGGACGTGATGGACGGTTTCTTCGATCTCGAGGGCAAGCTGCCGGTGAACCCGGACGGCGGACTCAAGTCGTTCGGCCATCCGATCGGCGCATCGGGATTGCGCATGATGTACGAGATGTGGCTGCAGTTCCGCGGTGAGGCGGGGCCGCGCCAGATCAAGGATCCGCGAATCGGGCTGACGCATAACCTGGGCGGAGCTCCGGGCCGATGCGTGAGCTTCGTGTCAGTGGTGGGACGCGACGTAGGCTGAAGAAGACCCGCATCAAATCCAGCGGCGGATGACTCGGGAAGCTATCTCGGATGTCATCCGCCGCTGATTTTTCCGCGCCTTCCCGAAGATCGCCGGCGCTCCCGCCGGGCCCCGGCTTTTTCGCCACCTTCAACTTCGTCCGCAACCCTTTCGCTTTCCTCGATGATTGCGCGCGCCGCTACGGCGACTGGTTCACGCTGCGCGTGCCGGGCGTCGCTCCTTTTGTCTTCACCAGCGACCCCGCGGCGGTCCGCGAAATCTTCCAGAGCGACCCCGCCATATTTCACGCCGGCAAGGCCAACCGGCCGCTCGGCGCGTTCATGGGCGAGCGGTCGCTGCTCTTCCTCGATGGACCCGCGCATCTGCACGACCGCCGCCTGATCCTGCCCGCGTTCCACGGCGAGCGGATGAAGAGCTACACGGCTACGATGAGGTCGATCGCCGACGCGGCCATCGACCGATGGCCTATCGAGCGGCAGTTCGCGATTCATCTCGCGATGCGATCGATCACGTTCGATGTGATCATGGGCACGGTTTTCGGACTCGGGAACAGCCCCCTCGCGGCGCGAATTCGCGACACGGTCACAAAACTGTTTGCGCTCTATGCGAGCACCGCGGGAACGCTGTTCGCGGTGCCGGCGATGCGAACCGACCTCGGACGATGGAGTCCGTGGGGGCGCGCCGTCCGGCTGCATCGCGAGTTCTCCTCTCTGTTGTTCGAAGAATTTCGCTCCCGGCGCCAAGAAGACGCCCCGGAGCGCGACGACGTTCTTTCGATGCTGCTGCGGGCGTGCGACGAAAACGGCTTGCCGCTCGATGATGAAGCGCTGCGCGACGAGATGCTGACACTGCTGCTCGCCGGGCATGAAACCACTGCCGCATCGCTGTCATGGGTGATAAATCGCCTGCTCGCAAATCGCGAGATTGCGGAGCGCGCCCGCGACGAGGTGCGATCGGTCGCCGGCGGCGAGATCGAAGCCGAACAGATCAGCAAGCTCCGCTACCTCGAAGCCGTAATCAACGAGACGATGCGACTGGACCCGGTCATCCCCAACGCCGGACGCGAGCTGCAGGCGGCGGTTTCGATCGCGGGGCGCGAGCTTCCCGCGGGAGTGGTGGTCGCCCCGTGCATCTACCTGGCGCATCGGCGGCCCGACCTGTGGACGGATCCGCTCAAGTTCAATCCCGATCGATTTCTGACGGGAAGAATCGACCCCTACGCGTTCTTTCCGTTCGGCGGCGGCACGCGACGATGCATCGGCGCGGCATTCGCCACATATCAGATGAAGATCGTGCTGGCCCGCATTCTCGCGCGCGTGGAACTGAAGCCGGCCGAAGGCTACACCGCGCGCCTCGAACGCCGCGGCATCGCATTCGTCCCGTCCCAGGGCCTGCCGGCAGTCGCAACAAGCCGCATCTGACAAAAGCAGTGTGACGTCCGCCGTTCGCGTGGACAGTTGAAGACGGAGGCCTATTCGCGAATGTCGAGGCCCATGCGGCGGGCGATTATCACCTTCATTATCTCGTTGGTGCCCGCGTAGATCGCCTGCACCGCCGCATCGGCGTAGTCCGTGGCGACCGGATACTCCATCATAAAGCCGTAGCCGCCGAAGAGTTGCAGGCACTGGCTCGACACTTTCTTGAGCAGCTCGGTTGTCCACCACTTCGCCATGCTGACTTCGGTGACCAGATCTTCGTGGCGCACGTGCGCCGCCATCAGGCGATCGACGAAAGCGCGGCCGACTTCGATCTCGGTCGCCATCTCCGCGAGCTTGAACTGGGTATTCTGGAATGACGCGATCGGTTGCCCGAAAGCGCGGCGCTGCTTGGTGTAGGCGATCGTGTCGTCGAGGCATCTCCGGGCGCTTTCGATCGCCCCGACCGCGCATACCAGCCGCTCCTGCTGCAGCTTCTCCATCAGCATCTTGAACCCCTGCCCTTCCTTGCCGAGCAGGTTGGTGGCGGGCACGCGGCAGTCCTCGAAGAACAGCTCGCTGGTGTCCTGCCCTTTAAAGCCCAGCTTGTCTAGCTTGCGTCCGCGGACAAATCCGGGCGCGTTGCCCTCGACGAGGATCAGGCTGATGCCGCGATGGGCGGGCTTGGCGTTGGGATCGGTCTTGGTCACCACGATCACCAAATCGGCGAGCTGTCCGTTGGAGATGAAGATCTTGGACCCGTTGATCACATAGTGATCGCCGTCGCGGCGCGCGGTGGTACGCACGGCGGCGAGATCGGAGCCGGTGGACGGCTCGGTCATCGCGATCGCCAAAATCAGCTCTCCGGCTATTGCTTTGGGCAGATAGCGTTTTTTCTGTTCCTCGGTGCCGTAGGTCGTGATGTAGGGCATGCAGATATCCGAATGCAGACCCATCATGAGGCCGTGCGCGCGCACGCGCGCAAGCTCCTCCATCACGATTGCGTCGTAGAGAAAGTCGGCCCCGGCTCCGCCGTATTCAGCGGGCGCATTGGGGCCGAGGAATCCGGCCGCTCCCATCTTGCGCCACGATTCCCGGTCGCTGATTCCGTTGCGGTTCCATTCGGCGACCTTGGGCTCGATTTCGGCCTCGACGAACCGCCTCACCTGCTCGCGAAACATCTCGTGCTCTTCGGTGAATATTTCCCTTCTCATTGAAGCTCCTCGACGCCGGGCCTGACCTTTGCGCTACTCCCGCGCGAAAGTCTCGGCGCGAACGGCAATTATGGCGCGCGCGCCGCTACTAATCATCACTGCCTGGCCTGTTGCAAGCCTCATCTTAGACCGCCGCTTCCGGAGGTGCCTATCGGCCGGCTTTCCTTATTCGCGAGGTGCGAGCTTGAACAGCGCGATAGTCTGATTCCGGATGATCGGTTCCATGCCGAAAGCGTCGTTCATCCTGTCTATCTCATCGCGCAGCGTGCCGCTGTACTCCTGCGATTCGGGAGCCGCCAGCAGCAAATAAGCGCCGGCGGCATTTTTCGTGTCTGCCAGCAGAGCGTTTTGAACCGACGGCGTCATCGCATCGTCCGCGAACAGCACCGGCGGGACAGGGCCCTTCCAGCCGAGCGCGCGCTTCGCGAACAGGCGATGCAGATGATAGTCGGTGAACGTCTCGCCCGGGTCGAGCGAATTCAGGCCGACCATCTGGCGCGAGTCGCCCGGAATATACAACTCGAGAAACTGGAGCGAGATGTTGCTCACGATTGTGGCCTTGGGCGAGATGGCCCCTTCGACCTGGGCCAGCGCCTCGACCATCCTCGATTCGCGGGGCGTCGCGGAAATTCGAATCGAAAACTCGGTCGCCAGCGCGATCACAAGCATCAGGTCCAAAACCGCGACCGCCCCCGCGGTTGCGATCATCGGCCCGCTGCGCCGGCGCGCATCGAATGTCTCGCGCATCCGCCGATTCGCGACGACGGCTCCATAGCCCGCCGCGATCAGCATGATAAAGACGCCGGGCAGGAGATACGCGGTTTCGGTAAACAGATCGAACATGTAAACCGCGAACAACAGTGCGAGCAGCACAACACCGAACCATACGATTCGCCGCGCGACGCGGTTTGCGCCGCCGCGTATTGTCGCGACGATCCCAACAATCGCGAAGACCGCCGCGGCGAACGGATACAGGAAGTAGCGCGGATCGCCCGGATCGCCGAACAGCCCGTCCAGGCCCATCAGGGCCGCGGCGTATATCGGAACATTTCCGTGCGGGTTTCGGGGCATCGTGGGACCGAACAGATGCGCGAAGCTGAAGGACAATTGAGCGCCGGAATAGATCTCCGGCACCCACCATCCGTAGCCGTTTCGCAAAGGGCCGCCCAGATGCACCCAATTGGCGTGCAACTGCACGAGAGGCATCAGGACAAACGCCGCCGCGAATGCCGCAGCCGCGGCCACCATTTGGCGGAAACTTAGGCCAGCGGGCGGGACCATCACGATGCAAACGGCGAACGCCACGACGATGCTCGCATTCGTCGGCCGCATCATCGCGGAAAACCCGGCGATCAATCCGAAAATCGCCCAGGACGCATAAAGAGCGGTCGTGCGACTCGCGCTGCCCTCCTCTTCCGTCGCCGCCGCGAGCGCATACGCCGCCAGCATCGTCACCGCCATCGTCGGGACGTCGCTCAGCACCAGGGTCGAATAGGTGAGGAACACGGGACAGAGCGCGAGAAGCACGGCCGCGATAATCGCGCTTGGGCGTCCGAACGTCTTGAGCGCGAGCAGATATATCGCCACGATTGCGCAAAGCCCGATCGCGATGGTGACGGCGTAAAGGCGCGCCACGTCATGCCCGATTAGAGGCAGCGCGGCGGCCAGGATGAGTGGATAGCCTTCCGGGTATCGCGACGGGTAAGAATAACCGCCGAAATGCAGAACCGCTCCGCGACCCGCATCCAGATTGACCGCCTGCGCGGCATACTCGAGGCCGTCCGGCCACGGCATCAGCTCGACGCCCCTGCGCGAGCCCACCCGCGCCATCATCAGGAACGCCAGCGCAAGCACGATCGCCAGCGCGACGGCATCGCGCGCGCCGAACGAAGGCATCGGATGCGGCGCGGCCGCCGGCTTCGGAGCTCGTTTCGGTGAGCCGGCCATCATCGAATCAGGCCCGCGTGCGCGAGGCTGCGGGTATCGGATCCGCGCTGGCTCTCATCCTGCTGCTTCCGCGAATCGTTCGGTTCTTCTACCCGGAAGTCTGGATCGAGGACGATTTCTACCTGGAAAGCGCCTACCTGGTTGCGGCGGGGATGCGCCCCTATGTCGATTTTGTTCACGTACACTTTCCGGTCCTCGAATGGATTGCCGCGGCCTATATCAAACTGTTTGGCGCGAGCCTCGCCTCGCTCGAATTCGCGAACGAAGCGGCGATCTATGCGACCAGCCTGCTCGTGTTCGCGCTGGGACGGCGGGTTGCGGGCCGGCCGGTCGCAATCGCGTCGGCGATTTTATACGGTTTCGCCTCGCTCGTCTTTCGCTATCACCTCTGGGAACGCGAATGTTTTGTCGCCCCGATCGTGGCGGGCGCCGCGATAGTCGTGCTCGACGATGGGCCGGCGTCGATGCGCGGTGTGCTGGCGGTAGCCGGATTGCTCGCGATGGCGTGCGCGATAAAGCTGACCGCCGCGGTGCCCGCGGTTGTGATCGTGGGGTACATCGCCATTTTTCAGCGGCGGCTGCTGAGCGCGGGCGCGATCGCGGCTGCGCTCGCCATGGCGCTCGCCGCACTCACCGCCTTCTGCTACTGGCGCTACGGATTCGATTTCGTGTTCCAGACCTTCTTCTTCCATTTCATGAAGGGACGCGACACCAACGCGATTATCGCACTCTACCCGGCGGCGATTCTCGATGTGTTTGCGCCGCTTTTTATCCTCGGAATCATCCGCTGTTGCGGGCGCGACGCGCTGGGGCCGGCGGGAATTCTGGTGCTTGCGATGGCCGCGGCCGAGTACGCTTTTTTCGGTCTCGCGAGTCCGACCGCCTGGGGCCATAACTATCTTGAAGCGCTGCCGTTCATCGCGATTATCGCCGGAATCGGGGCGATCGCGGCGATCGACGCGCTCCGCAATCTGATTACGTCCGAAACCCCTGCGCGCGCGGACTGGATGTGGGCGGTTGGAGGAGGCTTGTTCATCCTGATTTCCCTGATGTCGATCACGCCGCTGGTGAACGAAAACTGGCTTCGCGACAGCGTGTACGGCTTCGGTTTCGTGCCGCGCGGCGAGATTGCGCAAATCGCGGATGCGGTGCGGCGGGCAAGCGGCCCAGGCGACAGCATCGTGGCGCCTTCGTTCGTCTGCTACGCGGCGAACCGAATCGAACTGATCCGCTACCCCGAGCTATACGGCGTGTACCGCGAGGCGCGCGCCGAGTACGAGCGCGAAGGCTTCTTCGCCGCGCGCCGGCATCTGGGAGACCAGGACTTCTTCGGGCTGATTGCCGACACTGCCCACTTCTGGACCGATCAAATCAGAACTTCGGTCACGGACCGCAAGGTGAAAATCGTCATCTCGGACTCTCCTTTGCAGCTCCTGCCGCTGGTACTGGTGCCGTCGCAGATGCTGGCGGACAGTGGCTATCGGCCAATTCTGCGAACCGCGCATTACACGGTATGGGACCTGGAAGCGCCTCCGTCGCGCTGAGCTGATCTGACCCTGCTTGCCGAGGCTTGCGGCCGTTTGCTACGGGTCAGACGGATCGAACGGAGGAACGCGTATGGCCGCTGCTCCCAAGCCACAACCATCGCACTCGGTTCACGAAGAAGAGCATCCGGCGCTCGATGCAATCCTGGGCGCCAATCCGTTCGTGGGCGTCGATGCGGTCCAGATCGCGGAGACTGTGGCGCGCATGATTGCGCATCTTGCCGGGCATCCGCGCACCGTCGTATCGCGCCTGGGCCAAATGATGGCGGAGTTCGGTCAGATAGCGGCGGGACTTTCCGATCTCGAGCCCGATGCGTCCGACAAACGTTTTTCCGATCCCGCCTGGCAGGAGAATCCCGTTTACCATCGGCTGATGCAGTCGTATCTGGCATGGCGAACCGCGATGCACGATCTCGTAAGCGACGACGACTTCGACGGATGGAAAGATGCCGGCCAGGCGCGGTTCGTGATGACGCTGCTGACGGAGGCGCTTGCGCCGACCAACCGGCTGCTTGGCAATCCCGCCGCGCTCAAGCGGATTTTTGACACGGCCGGGATGAGCGTGGTTGCGGGACTTCGCAATTTTGTCGTCGATTTGTTCACGAACGGCGGGATGCCGCAGCAGGTGGACAAGCGGCCGTTCGAGATCGGCCGCAACATCGCGGTTACACCGGGCGCGGTCGTGTACCGCAGCGCGCTGTGCGAGGTGATCCAGTATTCACCCGCCACCGAGCGCGTGCATCACCGCCCGCTGCTCCTCATTCCGCCGCAGATCAACAAGTTCTACATCATGGATCTGGCGCCGGGGCGCAGCTTTATCGAATATGCGCTCAAACGCGGCATCCAGGTCTTCACGATAAGCTGGCGCAACCCGACGCCGGCCAACCGCGACTGGGGTATCGACGAATACGTGGGCGCCTGCAAGGAAGCGATCGAGGCGGCGTGCACGATCACCGGCAGCCGCGATTGCAACGTCGTCGGAATCTGCGCGGGCGGAATTACCGCGTCGCTCCTGCTCGGCCATCTCACGGCCGCACGCGATCGGCGGATCAACGCGCTGACGCTGCTGGTCACGATGCTTGATACGCAGGCGCAATCGACGGTCGGGATGTTCGCCACCGAAGACGCGATTCGCGCCGCCATCCGCAAGTCGAAGCGCAAGGGCGTACTCGACGGCGCCGACATGGCGCGCGTCTTCGCATGGCTAAGGCCCAACGACCTGGTCTGGAACTACTGGGTGAACAACTATCTGATGGGCAAGCAGCCGGCTCCGTTCGACATCCTCTTCTGGAACAGCGATTCAACCTGTTTGCCGGCGAAGCTGCACGAAGGATTCCTCGATCTGTTCCTGCGCAATCCGCTGGTCCACGGCCACGAACTTGTCGTGCTTGGCACGCCGATCACGCTCCGCGATGCGAAGAACGACCTGTACATCGTCGCGGGGATGACCGATCACATCTGCGCGTGGCGCGCGTGCTACCGGGCGACGCGGATGTTCGGCGGAAAGGCAGAGTTCGTACTCGGCTCGAGCGGGCACATCCAGAGCCTGGTGAACCCTCCGGGCAACCTGAAATCGCGCTTTTACGTCAATCCCCGATTGCCGCAGGACCCCGATGCCTGGCTGAAGAATGCGACCGAGAACAAGGGCTCGTGGTGGGACCACTGGATGACGTGGCTGAGCGCGCGCTCCGGTGAAAGCAGACCCGCCCCGAAGTCACTGGGAGGCAACGGCTATTCTCCCGGTGAACCGGCCCCGGGCACCTACGTCCACGAGCGCCACTAAGGAAGAGAATCTCCCGATTCGGCTAGCGAGACGCCAGCACCTCGGCGAGATGGCGCACTTCGATCTCGGCGCCGGCGCGGCGCAGCCCTCCGCCGATCTGCATCAGGCATCCGCAGTCGTTCGAGACGACAACCTCTGCGCCGCTCTCGCGAATCGCGTTGATCTTGTCTTCGAGCATCGCACCCGAGATATGCGGAAACTTGACTGAAAAAAGGCCGCCGAACCCGCAGCATTCCTCGCGCTTCGCCACTTCCATCAGGCGGATTCCGTTGACCGCGCTCAGCAGCGCCATCGGCTCCTCGCGCACGTGCAGCTCGCGCATCAGATGACACGACGGATGATAGGCGACGGCGCGCTCGTAGCGCGCTCCGAGATATTTGACCTTCATGACGCCGACCAGAAATTGCGAGAACTCGTGAACCCATGGCCTGATCGCGTCGGCCTTCGCTTTCAGGTCCGCGTGGTCCGCAAGCAGGTCGGAATAGAAGATGCGCGTCATGCTGGTGCACGATCCCGACGGCACAATAATCGGAGTGTCGGGACGGCAAGCGGCGAGAAACTTCCGCGCCAGCTCGACGGCTTCATCGCGAAAGCCTTCGTTGAACGCCACCTGCCCGCAGCAGAACGCGCTTCCAAGGGGGCGCACGCGCAGCCGAAGCCGCTCCAGCACGGTGGCGGCGGCATCATAGACCTCGGGAAAGAACTCCTCGGCGAGGCAGGTCGAGAACAATTGAACGTCAGTCATCGCGCGGCCATATCACGATCGCGTCGAGCGATTTCGGACCATGCACGCCCATCACGATCCGTTTTTCGATATCGGCGGTCCGGCTCGGCCCGGTGATGAGCGTAAGACGATGGGCCTGGACGGCATCGGGACCGATTGCCTCGAGCGCGCCGGCGAGATCGGGTTTAATCCGATCGATCCGCAGGACGACGATGCTCACAGGCGGGAGCAATGTGAGCGACGAAGGCCGATCGGCATCCGAGAGCACGGCGAGCGTGCCGGTCGATGCGATCGCGCAGTCGGCCTCCGCCACCGCGCCATCGATGAGAGCCATTCGGGCCTTGAATTCGTTCTTTCCCGGTTTGTTTTCCGCGGCCGCGGCCGGATCCTGAGCTACAGGACCCGCGGCAATCGGTCGGGTACGCATCACCTCGATGCCGGCGGCTTCGAGCGCCTGCGCCACGTTATCCAGGTCGCTGGCCACTCCGCGTCCCAGCGCAACCGACTTGAGGCCGCGCTCGCGAGCGAGCGCGACCACGCATCCCGCCAGTTCTTCCGGCGCGATAGGTCCAATCGCACGTCCGCCCACGGCTTCAAGCTCGCGCGCAAAGAGGCTTGCGAGTTCCGCGCGATTGCCGCCCGGAGCGGCGGCCGCCGCGGGAACCGGGTTGTGATTGGGGGTGTCGCGCCACGATGCGAGCGCGTCGCGAACGCGCGCCACGATCGCCTGAAGATCCGCCATCGTCAGGCATCCTCGCGCTCGGCGTTTTTGGCGCGGCGCGGCCTCGGCAAGGGAAAATCTCTAATCCTGGTCCAGTTGGCGAACGGCGCCGGCATCCTGCGAACCCATCCGCGACGCGCAAACGGCCGCAACGCAATTGCGCCGATCCTTCCCAGCATCCTCACCAGCCCCGGATAGCGCGCGATTCGCGCAAACCGGCGCGCACCCGCCCGCGCCCCCGCCGCCGCTCTCGGCCATCCGGGGAAATTGCGGCTCGACGTTTCCTTCCATCGCAGATGCAGCAAAATGCGCGGGATGTCGATCCTTACGGGACAGACTTCCTTGCATGCCCCGCATAGCGTCGAAGCGAACGGCAGAGCCGCGGTGGACGGGCCTATCAGGTTCGGACTCACAATCGATCCAATCGGCCCCGGATATGGCGAGCGGTAGGCGTGACCGCCAATATGCCGGTAAACCGGGCATACGTTGAGGCACGCGCCGCATCGAATGCAGTACAGCGCCTCGCGCATCACCGGATCGGCAAGCATCGCGCTGCGGCCGTTGTCGAGGATGACCAGGTGCATTTCGCGCGGTCCGTCCGGCTCTCCCGCGCGGCGCGGACCGCTGATGAAATTTGTGTAGGTAGTGAGCTTCTGGCCGGTAGCCGTACGCGCCAGCACCTCGAGGAAGTGCGGCACATCGGACAGGCGCGGTATTACCTTCTCGATACCCATCACGGCGATGAAGACGTCGGGCATCGTCGATGACATCCGGCCGTTGCCTTCGTTCTCGACCACGATCAGGGTGCCGGTTTCCGCGATCGCGAAATTGACGCCGGTGATCCCGACGTCGGCGCCAAGAAATCCCTCGCGCAGGCGAGCGCGAGCTTCGGCGGTGAGCTTCTCGGGTTCCGGCGTGTACGGAACGCCGAACTTCTCGTGGAACAGCTCACCGATATCTTCTTTGGAGAGGTGGATCGCCGGCGTGATGATATGCGAGGGCGGCTCGCGGCGAAGCTGCACGATATATTCGCCGAGATCGGTCTCCAGCACTTCCATCCCGGCCTGTTCCAGCGCGGGGTTGAGGCCGATCTCCTCGGTGGTCATCGACTTGCCTTTGACCACGCGCCGGGCGCCCGCCTTGCGCGCGACGTCCACGATGTAGTCGCGGGCCTCATCGGCGCAGGCCGCGGCAAATACTGCGCATCCTCGTTCTTCGAGCTTTCGCGTCAGCTCGACAATAAGTTCATCGAGATGCGCAATCGCCTCTTCCTTGATTCTCCGCGCTTGCGAGCTTTCCGCTTCGTAAGCGGGGAATTCGGTCCTGGTGTGCGCGAAATGTTCGAGATGACGGGTGCTGGCGTTTTCGAGCTTGCGTTGCAGCTCGCGATCGGCGGCGCCGCGCTCGCTGGCTTCGAAGAAGTTTCCGGAATTGGGCGACGCCGCCATCGACGGATTGTCCGGATTCGAGCGTCTAGTTGATCAGCGAAACCTGGCGAACCAGGCGCAGCACCGCTTCGCGCGCGACTTCGGCGCCGGGATGCTCCGGCGCAAGCGAGAGAAAGCTCTGAAAGTCATCGAGCGCCGCCTTGAAGCATTCCAGCCGCTCGTAAACCTGTCCGCGTTCGGCAAGATCCTCGACCGCGCGCGGGTCCAGCATCAGAATCCGATCGAGCGCTCCGAGCGCGCGCGGCCAGTCCGATTCGCCCGCATAGATCCCTTTCAGATTGCGCAGCACTCGCACCAGGATTTGCCTTGCACCCGCGCTCTTGAGCAGAGCCGGATGCAGTTCGACGGGCTGATTGTAGATCTGCGCGAGCCGCGCCTTGATCTGTTCGAGGCTCAGGATTGCGCCGCCGTAAAAAGGATCGATTATCAGCTCGCCGCGCTCATCCACCGCCTTGACCAGAAAATGCGTCGGAAACGATACGCCGAACAGGTTCAGTCCCAGGCGGCGTCCCACCTCCAGATATACGATCGACAGGGTGATCGGGATGCCGAGGCGGCGGTTGAGAACTTCGTTAAGGAAGGAATTGCGCGGGTCCGAGTACGCGTCGCGATTTCCTTCGAATCCTTTCTGCTCGAACAGAAAATGGGAGAGAAGCTGGATTTTCTCGACGGTGTCGTCGCCGGCGCTTACGATCGGCTCCGCCTCGCGCGCCAGCTCCGCGAATTTGTCGATGTAATGATCGACGTCAAGGTCGGGATATTCCTCCTTGGCGATCAGGAGTGCGCCGCGCGCCAGGGGCACCGGCTCGCGCGCTGCCAGCATCGAGAACTCGCGCCGTGCGTCGTTCATCTCATCCACCATCGCCCTCCAGTCTTTACTTGCGCGCCGCGTTTGACAAGCGTTCAGGATGCGATTCGAGCGAGCGCGGCGCGAATTTCTTCCACCACCGCCGCGTCAGTCTCGCGCCTGAGCGCGCTCTCGAGAGCGCGGCGGGCGGCGCTTCCGCCAAGTTCGCCGAGCGCCCACGCCGAGTGCGAGCGGACGAGGGCTTCCGGCTCGCGATCCATCGTGCGCGCCAGGGCCGCAACCGCGTCGCGGTTTCCGGTGTTACCCAGGACGACCGCGGCATTGCGAAGCAGCCCGCGCCGTTTCGCGCGCTTCACCGCGCTTTTGGTGAAACGCGCGGCGAACGCGGCGTCATCCAGCGCCATCACGTCCGGAAGATAGGGCATCAACCCATAGTCATCGTCATCGCGGCCCGCTTCGTTCCACGGGCAAACTTCCTGGCAGATGTCGCATCCAAACAGCCACATTCCGATCTTCGGGCGCAGATCGCGCGGGATAGGGCCGCGGTTCTCGATTGTCAGATACGAGATGCACACTCGCGGCTCCATCAGGTGGCCATCCGCGAGTGCGCCGGTCGGACACAGGTCCAGGCATCGGCGGCAGGTTCCGCAATGATCGCGATATGGCGCATCCGCCGC
This sequence comes from Pseudomonadota bacterium, assembly GCA_021323675.1. Lineage (GTDB taxonomy): Bacteria > Desulfobacterota > Binatia > Binatales > Binataceae > JAFAHS01. The sequence goes on from JAJPKP010000050.1 coordinate 29,769, forward strand.
ATCCAGCTCCACGTCAGTGAAAATTTCGGCAAGAAAGAAGTATGAACCCCGATCCCGCGTGAGCAGCATCGTGTTCCTGCCAACCCATCCGAGATACGCCCGCGCGGCCCATTCCCGCTCGAACACCGGGCCCGTATCCACATAGGTTCGGGTCACCGCGCCCGGACGATTCGACTCGATTTGCGCCGCGACCCTGCGCGCCGCCTTTAGGACAACGTCGTGGTAGTCGCGCCCCATCGCGTAGGCGGCAATCCGGCCCCTGAGCTCCAACCGCCAATCCGCGCGCGGACGCGGCGGAGGATCGTAAGTCCATCCGAGACTGACGATCGTGCGAAACCGCGGGTCCATCGCGCGCGGGTCGAGGCGCCGCTGCGGGTCGCGCGCCAGGTAGCTCATCGAGCCTTGACGACCCTCCGCGAGCCATCGCGAGAAGAACTCCTCTCGGTCGCCAAGCCGCTCGACCCTGGCGAAACCGGCCAGAGCAAACCCGGCTTCTCTGGCTGCGCGCCTGATGATTTCCTCGAGGCTGGTCACGGGTGAGAAAAGCCTAGCATTTTCAAGCGATAAGCATCTTATGGAATAGTGGACCCATTGACTCCAGATTTGCCAATTATTAGTTTCGGATCAGCGGCAATCCGCGATTGTTAAGCGCAACTGCTCGGAGGATTAGATGGCCGGCGAAGCCCATCAGGAAACTGACTCTCCCAGGATCGACAACTCCGCTCTCCCGGACGTGAAGCTCACTCCGAAAGCGATCGAGATGGTGCGCAAGATGCACGCCAAGGAGGGCCTGGGTCCCGACAAGGGCTTGCGGATCGGCGTGGTCGGCGGAGGATGCTCCGGGTTTCAGTATCAGCTCAATTTCGATAGCGAAAAAGAGGGCGACCGGGTCGTCACGCTTGACGGCGTGCGGGTGTTGGTCGATGACTTCTCGCTTCCGTACATCGCAGGCACCACGCTCGATTATGTTGAAGGGCTGCATGGCGCGGGTTTTCGCTTCGATAATCCGCGTGCGTCGCGAACCTGCGGCTGCGGATCATCGTTCAGCGCGTAAGAAAATTTCTGATTTCTCTCCCTAAAGGGCCGCATCGCGATGCGGCCCTTTTTTTTGTCCCCTGCCATGCGCTTCGTGCCGGAAGATCGACGGACTTGACCGCGCCGAGGCCTGCGCCGCTTGTGTTAGACTGCGCCGGCGATGCTCTCCGCGATATTGAACCTGCTCTCGCCCGCCCGGCGCAGATTTATGCGGGAATGCGGGAAGCCGGCAGCGGCCAGGCTGCGCGAGCGGCTCCTTGAGGCTGGCTCGCAGCGGGCGATCGCGTTCTTTTCGATTCTGCTCGATGCGAACCTCGAGTTCCTCGCCTTCGCGCTCTCGCCTCAGGGTCCTCTGGCGTCCCTGGGAAAGCAGGCAAACTCCGATGCCGTTGAAGCGTGTCTTGCCGCGATGCTGCTTTTCTCGGTGCACCTGTTCGCCCGCGAGGAATTCGCGAACAACGAGAGCGAGTTGATCCCGCTGATGGCCGCGATTGCGCGGCTTACGCCGATGAAAGTGATGCTCCGGCGCGACAGCCTGCGCAAAGCGCCGCGCTCCGAGGAGTGGATGCTTTACACCTGGATGGTGGAGGCGCTGGGTGGACAAAAGCCCGCCTACGACGGCGAACTCGAGCGGCGCTTCAGCTACAATTACCTGGCTTACATCGGGCAATATCGCTCGATTATCGAACGCGAAGCGGCGCGCCCTGAAGAGTGACGCCGCGCAACAGACACGGAGATCGGACGTGAAGGACCTCGAGGGCAAGGGAATTATCGTAACCGGCGCAACACGCGGAATCGGCCGGGCTATCGCGCTGGAATGCGCTCGCCGCGGAGCCAACGTCGCGTTCAACTTCGTCAAAAGCGAGGCGCAGGCCGAGGAGCTAAAGGGCGAAATTGAAAAGCTGGGAGTTAAGGCCCTCGCCTTCAAGTGCGATGTCGGCGATCTGAAGGCGGTGCGCGAGATGGTCAACGCCGTTAAAAAAGAGTTCGGCTCGATCGACGGCCTGGTCAATAACGCCGGCCTCACCCGCGACAAGGTCATCGTGATGATGTCGGAGGACGACTGGAACGAAGTCATCCGCACCAATCTGACCGGTGCATTCAACTTCGTGCGCGCCGCCGCGTTCATCATGATGAAGGCGAAACGCGGTGCGATCCTTAACATCACCTCGGTCAGCGGTCTGATTGGCCTTCCGGGCCAGGCGAACTATTCCGCTTCCAAGGCCGGTCTTATCGGCCTTACCAAATCGCTCGCAAAAGAACTCGGCCGCCTCGGTGTCCGCGTCAACGCCCTTGCCCTGGGCTTCGTCGAAACCGACATGACCGCCGTCCTGCCCGAGGAGAACAAGAAGCAGGCGCTCGACATGATCCCGCTCGGCCGGTTTGGAAAGGTCGATGACGTCGCGCCGATGGCGGCATTTCTGCTGTCGGACGCCGCCAGCTACGTGACGGGAGCCGTGATCAACGTCGACGGCGGCCTCGCGATGTAGGCGAAGGCTTGGGCGCTCAATGCCCCGGGGCGTGGCCCCACTGCGCGGCGCACGAAAGGATGTCTATCGCCTGGTCGCGCTCAACAGCGCGGAACTTGTCCAGAAATGCCGCGTCGATCTCGCGCGCCGGTGAGGGTTCGTGCGCGCGGCGCCATCGATTGTACGCGTCGGGACCGCCGTTGTACGCCGCGTATACCGATCGCGCCAGAGCGGTCGAATCGAGGCGGCCCGGATCGACCTTGGGGCGCGCCAGCACTTGGCCGGTCATCTCCATCAGGATTTCCGTCCCGGCGCCGGCATTGTAGAGCACGTCCCACTTAAGCTTCTCCAGGTTGTAGAACCCGCGCCAGACGTACTTGTTTACCTGCATCAGGCCGATGTCGCCGCTGGAGCTTTCCAGCCAGGTGACTCGATCTCCTCGCCTTACAAACTGCCTCCAGCAGCTCTCCTGCCAGGCCGCGCTTTTCACCAGGTCCCGGAATGCGCCGCGAAAGCGAGGATCAAGATCCGACTCTCTGAGCTGCCGTTCGATGCTCAGTTCCAGCAGGCGCGCCATGTCGCTTCGATAGCCGTCGGCATTGCTCTCATCGACGACCGCCCGCCTGAGGCGAGTGGCGATTTGCTTGAGCTGTGGAACAATCTCCCCGACCTCGCTCGCACAGGCCTCGCGCGGCTCGATGAGCGACCACGGCAACCGGAACCATCGCCATGCTTGCGGCGATGGCGGGGCCCCATCGGGAGTGGGACCTGCGGTCGGCGGCGCCGGCGAAGGAGACTCGGTGGGCGATGGCGCCGCTGCGGGCTCGCTCTCTGGAGGGCTCGACAGCGGGCCGGCGGGGAGGCCGAGCAGACCGCGCAATATCGGATCTTCCGCGAAATCAAAATGCAGGGGGTCCCCGGTCGCGGACGGCGCCATAATATGGGCGAGGCGGCGCAGGTCGTCGGCCGAGATGCGCATCCCAAGGGCAGGCGCAGCCTGGTCCAGCGCAAAAAGCGCATCGCCCGCGGAGATGAACGACAAAAACTCGAGGCTGCGAGCGCCCAATTGTCCGCGCCGCGCCGCTGACCGCACCGCCACGCCGAGCTTCTGCCAGGTATCAAGGAACAGGATGCGCACCGGGTCGGGCCCCGATTCCGCCGGTGGTTTTGCGAGCGCGTCGGCCAGCCGATAGCGGCTGTTCAGAAGAATCTGCAGCAGTTCGCCGCGAAACTGCCTATCGCCAACCGTAGTGCCAAGTTGCTTGATTGCGAAGACAAGAAAGGCGTCCCATTTGTCCAGCTCTCTCTGGAAGGCCTGAATCTCCTCAGGGGTTGGTTGGGCGGGCGTGGCGCTCGGACCGGCCTCGGGAACGTCTGGAACCGTGATCAGCAACGTTATCCTGACGCCATCGTCGGTCGCATCGGCCCCCGGTTCGGTCCGCAGGGTCGCCACGGCCTTTCGAATTCTGTCCGCGACCGTTGGAGTCGATGCCGCCTCGGCGAGCGTGGCGAGTTGCTGAATTGCGGGATTCAGGTCATAGGAAAAGGTCTCGATGCGCGGAATCAGGTATTGCTTGATGAGGTCGAATCCCTTGCCGGCGATCAACGTCTTTTCATGATGGATGTCGTAGAGATTCATGTCCTGAATGTGCAGCATCAGCCTGACCCCGCCCGTCAGGTAAGGCTGCGATTCCGCCTCGACGATGCCGCTCCACGCGAGCGGACTGACGCATTGCCCGGCGAGCGCGACCCCGAGGCTCAGGCTTGCGCCGGTTTCAAGCTTCACGCGGGCGCCCGATCGCGAGAACGAGGGATTTTCGGCATAGAGGAATTGGCAATCATCGCTTCCATTCCACAGCGGAGCGCGGCCGCCAGGGGCCGTGTAGAGCTGGCTTCGAATCGCCTCGGTCAGGGTGAGATAATCGATAGTGAGCGGCACGCGAACTTCGCCGGCCTGCGCGCGGCCGGCGCCGAAGACCGCGAGGGCGAATGCCGCAACAAGCAGGATCGTCGCGCGCCGCACGCCCGCGAAGAGCTGGCGGCGATTGTCAAGAACATTCACGTGAAGAATCTTTTTCGTCTGGCATTGCGACCCTGACAAGGAACCTTAAGTCAACCACTTTAGCGGTTCGATTTCGCCTTGAAAGGATTTTTCCCTTACGATAATTGCGGATCGAGAGATGACCACCGACCGTCAAAATGATTTTTACGAGGCCGAAGCTCCGCAGGCCTCGCGCGAACTGGCCGAGCTTCGCACCTCGCGCGACTACGTCGCGCCATTCCACATTGTACGCCGCCGCGTGATCGACGACCTTCTCGAAGGCAAGGCAACCATCGACGCGACGCTGGTAATCCGCATCGGCAACCTCGAGGAGACCGAGGCCGCCTCCGGCGTCGGCGTGGTGCACGCCCTCGATGTCGCATTGCGCAAGGCGCTGCTCAAGTATTTTCCGTTCCTGGAAACGGTGCGCGTGACCGAGACCTATACCCACGCGACCGGCGAATCGACCGAGGCCGAAGTCGTGTCGGTCAAGAAGTTCTCCGACGGGCATATCGCGTGGACTACGCTGGCCAAGTCGGCAAACACCGTCGAGGCGGGATGGAAATCGCTGCTCGATGGATACGAGTGGCGAATCTATACCGAGAGCCTCAAGCTCAGAAAGCTTACCGCCAATCCCAAGTTTTCCAGCCGGTAAACAACGATGCCCTCGCGCCCGCATCGCAGTGCCGGGAAGGCATCGCCGGGCAAGCTGGCGCTGCTCTATGACGGGTCGTGCGCGATGTGCACCGCGGGCGTCAGAAGCGCCTTGAACTTCGACAATTCCGGCCGGCTCGAACCGCTCGATCTGCATGACGAAAGAGCCCGCGCTCGATTCCCGGACCTTAAGCTTGAAAGCCTGCTCGAAGAGCTGCATGCGGTGGACGACGACGGCCGCGTCTATCGCGGAGCGCGCGCGGTGAACGAGATCCTGCGCCGCCAGCGCGGAATCAGATCGTGGCTCGCCCTGCTCTGGTACATTCCCGGCTACGCGTGGCTTGCTGACCGGCAATACAAGAAGATTGCGGTATCGCGCTACCAGCGCGATGCGTCCGGGCGGCTAAGCGAACCGTCGGCCTCCGGACCCCACCACTAGGCGGTTCCGTGCGGCCTGGCCCTATTGGCCGGCGTTTTACCGCGAGTTGAAACCTCGGTTGTTTCGTCATCAAGCGGCGCGGTAAGTTATTTTCTTTGGCGCCGTGAAGCCCTTTTACATCTACAACACGCTGTCCCGCAGCGTGGAGGAATTGAAACCTCTGAATCCTCCGGTTGTGACCCTCTATTCCTGCGGTCCGACCGTTTACCTGCCGCAGCATCTGGGCAACCTGCGAACCTACATATCCTGGGATTTCCTGCGCCGGACCCTCGAGCTGAACGGCTACCAGGTCCGCCACGTCATCAACGTTACCGACGTCGGACACATGACGTCGGACGAAGACGAAGGCGAAGACAAAATCGAAAAGACGGCCCGCGCGGAGGGAAAATCGCCGCTGGAAGTCGCAAGCTTCTATCTCGCGATGTTCCAGCGGGATCTTGCCGCGCTCAACCAGGAGCAGCCGATGGTCTGGTGCCGCGCCACCGATCATATCGGCGACATGATCGTGCTCATCGAGCGGATTGTTGCCGCGGGGATGGCCTACGTCACGAAGTCGGGCGTCTACTTCGATGTCGAGAAGTATCGCGGCGCGCGCAGGATCGGAAAACTCTCGCGCCAGAGCCTCGATGAGCAGCATGCGGGCCAGCGCCTCGAGCATTCGCCCGACAAGAAAAGTCCGCACGATTTCGCGCTGTGGGTTCTGAACCAGCCGCACCATCTGATGCAATGGGACAGTCCGTGGGGACGCGGCTACCCCGGATGGCACATCGAGTGCTCGGCGATGTCGATGAAATATCTGGGCGAAACCCTCGATATTCATACCGGCGGAATGGATCATATTCCGATTCATCACGAGAACGAGATCGCGCAATCGGAGAGCGCCACCGGACGCCCGTTTGCGCGATATTTCGTGCATAGCGCCTTTCTGGTCGGAAAGAGCGGCTCAAAGATCAGCAAGAGCGCGGGGAAGTTCCCGCTGCTGGCCGATGTAACCGCGGCGGGGCTCGACCCGCTTGCGTTCCGGTTGTTTTGCTTCGGCGCAAAATACCGCTCGGAGCTGGCTCTGGCCGACGAAGGGCTGCGGGCGGCGCAGTCCAATCTCGACTACTTGCGAGAGTTTGCGCGCAACCTTCCGGCCGAGGCCGCCGCGGCGACGCGCGACAGCGAGTTCGCAGAGGAATATCGTGAACGCTTCCTGGAGGCGCTCAACAACGACCTCAACACGCCCCAGGCTCTGGCCATCGCGCTCGAGCTGGTTGCGGAAGCTTACCGGCGCAACGACCGGACGATCTGGAACACGCTGATGTTTTTCGATCGGGTGCTTGGAATCGGGCTGGAAAAGACCCGCGCGGCTGGACAGGCGGCGGCATTTCCTCCAGATATCCAGGCGCTGATCGACGAGCGCGCCGAGGCTCGCAAAGGCAGGAATTTCAAACGCGCGGACGAACTGAGGGCGATCCTCGAGGCGCGTGGCTACGAAGTCAAGGACGGAAAAGGAGGCGCCGCGACCTATCTGCGTCGCGACGCGTAAATGCTTGAGATATGGCGTCTTTCCGCGGCTTGAACGGCGCGGCCATGCTCTCTTAGAATCGCGGTTTGGCGTATCCGAGCGACAGGTGACGGATGGGAATTGAGCTAAAGAAATTCGACACGCGAACCCAGGGCGACGGACCCGAGGTTCGCCACCTCGACCCGCACAACGCACCCTACTATTTGCCGATTGGCGACGAAGTGGAAATCTTCAGCGCCGCCTACAAGGCACGGCTTCCGGTCCTGCTCAAGGGACCGACCGGATGCGGGAAGACGCGCTTTGTCGAGCATATGGCACATCAGCTTTCCGCGCTCGACAATGGCCCCAATGAGCTGATCACCGTCGCATGCCACGAAGACCTGACCGGCAGCGATCTGGTCGGACGCTACCTGATTCAGGCCGACGAAACGGTCTGGGTCGATGGGCCGCTGACGCAGGCGGTGCGGCGCGGCGCCATCTGCTACCTCGACGAAATCGTCGAGGCCCGCAAGGACACGACCGTGCTGATCCACCCGCTTTCAGACCATCGGCGGATTCTGCCGATCGAAAAGCGCGGCGAAACCATCGAGGCCCACGAGGGCTTTCTGCTCTGCATCTCCTACAACCCCGGCTACCAGAGCATCCAGAAGAACCTGAAGCATTCGACGCGGCAGCGATTCGTGACGATCGAATTCAACTATCCGCCCGCGGACAAGGAATACGAGATCATCGCGCACGAATCGGGCGTCGATAAGGACATGGCGATGCAGTTGGCGGTGCTCGGCGAAAAGGTGCGCAACCTGAAGGCGTCCGGGCTCGAAGAAGGCGTCTCGACCCGTCTTTTGATTTACGCCGGCGAGCTGATTCGCCAGGGGATCACGCCCCGGCGCGCTGCGACCGTGGCGGTCACGTGGTCGTTGACCGACGAAAGCGACAGCAAACGAGCGATCGATGAGGTAGTGAAGGCGATTTTTCCGTAGCACGACGTCGCCTTAACCCGCGCCTGCGCGCGGCATTGCACGAAGTAAGGAAAGGCCACAGATGACAACTCTCACCCGATGCATCAAGCCGCTTCTTCTTGCGGGTTTCTCGGCGACTATTCTTGCTATTGGCGCCACCGCCCGTGCCCAGGTGCCCACCCCGAGCATCCAGTCCGGACCGCGGCTGGATTTTCCCGCCGGGCTCGCCACCGACAATCGCACGGTATGGGTCGCCAGCTCGCGCAACAACACGATCACCGCGATCGATGCCGCCAGCCACAGCATCTCGCTCGTGGCGGGCGAGATTTTCAAAGACGGCAACAACGACGGCGTCGGCGCCGCGGCGCATTTCAACAGCCCCGACGGCATGGTTCTGGTCGGCCGCAGCCTTTACGTCGCCGACACCAACAACTCCGACATCCGCAAAGTTGACCTGGACAGCAAGGTCGTCAGCACGGCGGCCGGGGTAGCAAACCTGTCGGGGACCGATGATGGTCCGGCGCATGCGGCGCACTTCAACCTGCCGACCCAGCTCGCGACCGACGGCAGTTCGATTTTCATCACCGACAGCGGCAACAGCACGATTCGGCGCCTGACCCTCTCCGACAATATCGTCAAGACGATCGGCGGGCAGGCCCAGCAAAACGGACGGGATGACGGTCCCGCGGCCAAGTCCACGTTTTCAGGACCGCGCGGTATCGCCACCGACGGCAAATACGTCTACGTGGCCGACACCGGCAACAACCTGATCCGAAAAATCGATCTTGCGACCCTCGAAACCAAGACCATCGCCGGAACCGGCGACGAAGGATCGAACAACGGTCCCGGCGACAAAGCGACTTTCTCAAATCCGGGCGCGATGTGCCTGAACGGCACTTCCTTGTACGTGATGGATGCGGACAATCACGCGATCCGGAAGATCGACACGGCCACCAACGAGGTAAGCACCCTGACCCTGGTCAATGGACATATCGGTTCCGGATGCACCGTCACGAGCGACGGCCATACGCTGTACTACTCGGATACGACCGAGAACTCCGTCCAGGCAACGGATACCTCGAACGGCAATTTCACTCCGCTCTTCCCGCTCAATTGACGGGATGCGGGAATCCGCTGAGCGCTTGATCGATCTGCGCAGCGACACCGTAAGTCTGCCCACGCCGGAGATGCGCGAGGCGATCGCGCGCGCTGAGCTGGGCGACGACGTATACGGTGAAGATCCGACCGTCAATCGCCTGGAGGCGATGGCGGCGTCGATGATGGGCAAGGAAGCCGCGCTGCTGGTTCCCAGTGGGACGATGGGCAATCTGGCGGCGATGCTCGCGCATTGCGGGCGCGGCGATCGCGCGATAGTCGGATCCCAGTCTCACACCTTCGTCTACGAGGCGGGCGGCGCGTCGGCTCTGGGCGGCGTCGTGATGGCTCCGGTTCGCAACACCGATGACGGCGAACTGGACCTGGACGAGTTGAAGCACGAGCTGGCGACGCCGGCCGACGCGCATTTCGCACCGCCGAAGCTGGCGGTAATCGAGAATACGCACAATCGATGCGGGGGCGCGCCGGTGGCGCTTTCGCATATGGCGGAAGTCTCGGATCTTACCCACTCGCGCGGCCTGAAGGTGCATCTCGACGGAGCGCGGATCTTCAACGCCGCGCTCGCGCTCGAAACCACCGCTCAAACCATCGCGTCTCACGCCGATACGGTGTCGTTCTGCCTCTCGAAAGGACTGGCATGTCCGATCGGGTCGCTGCTGTGCGGGAACCGCGACTTTATCGCTCGAGCGCATCGCGTGCGCAAAATGCTGGGAGGCGGGATGCGCCAGGCGGGAGTGGTTGCCGCGGCGGGAATTGTCGCGCTTACCACGATGATCGATCGGCTGGCCGAAGATCACGCCAACGCGCGGGCGCTGGCCGAGGGCCTGGCCCTGGTGGCGGGACTGAACGTCCGGCATGTGAAACGCCGAACGAACATGGTTGTGTTCGACGCCGGCGATCCGGCGTCGGCGCGCAGGTTTCAGGCCGCGATGAAGGAGCGGGGCGTGCTGCTTTCCGCGCGCGATGCGACCTCGTTTCGCGCCGTCACCCACTATGGCGTGACCCGCGCGGACATCGATCGAGCGGTGGCACTCGCGGCCGAGGCTGCCGCCGAAGCGTTCGGGGACTGATTTTTCTTTCTGCTGTCCAACTCCGCCGGTTGCGTACCAAGAAGCGGCGTGCGGCGGGTATAGAGTATATTCTCGGAACTTGAAGCAAATGGATACGCTTGAAGCACTGTTCTCTCTGCGCGGTCATCGCGCGCTCGTAACGGGCGCCTCGTCGGGCCTGGGCGTCGAATGCGCGCATGCGCTGGCGCTCGCAGGCGCCGACCTCGCGCTTATCGCGCGCCGTGAAGATCGGGTAAAAAACCTCGCAAGCGAACTCGAAAAGAAGTATCGCGTGCGCGCCGTCGGCATCGGCGCCGATGTCGCTCGCGACGCGGACATCGAAAGCGCCTTCTCGCAGGCCTCGCGGGAGCTCGCGGGCGAGATAGACATTCTGGTCAACAACGCGGGAGTCTCGCCAACCGGGCGCGCGGAAAATTTCAAGCGCGATCAATGGGACAACGCGCTCGCGGTCAATCTCACCGCGCCGATGATCCTGTCGCAGCACGTCGCCCGAGCGCTAATCGCGGCAAAGAAGCCCGGCAGAATCATCAACATGACCTCGATTTACGGAACTGTCGCGAGCTCCGTGTACCGGCTTTCCGCATACAGCGCGACCAAGGCCGGACTTGCGAATCTGACCCGCCAGCTTGCCGTCGAATGGGCGCCATACGGAATCCTCGTCAACGCGATCGCGCCGGGATGGATTCCGACCGAAGCGACCGAAGGCGGAATCGCAAAGCCTGGCAACAAGGAGCGCATGGAGCAGTTCACTCCGCTAGGGCGACTGGGCGCGCCTGAAGAAATTCGCGGCGCGGTGGTTTTTCTCGCCAGCGCGGCTTCCAGTTACGTGACCGGCGCGGTCCTCGCGATCGACGGCGGCTACACGGCATGGTGAACGCGCATCGATGAGCGACTCGGCCAGGCTTAAAAGCCAGATGTTTCGCCGCAAGCCGGCGGCGACGCTGATGGCGGAGGCGGACGACGAAGCGTCGGGCCTCAAGCGCGCGCTCGGCGCGCTGGACCTGACGATGCTGGGAATCGGCGCGATCGTCGGCGCCGGCATCTTCGTGCTTACCGGGGTTGCCGCGGCCGAATATGCCGGCCCGGCCATTGTTCTCTCTTTCGTCGTTTCCGGTTTTGCCTGCGCGATGGCGGCGCTCTGCTACGCGGAGTTTGCCGCGATGATCCCGGTCGCGGGAAGTGCTTATTCGTATTCTTACGCGACGATGGGCGAGCTGGTGGGATGGATTATCGGATGGGACCTGGTACTCGAATACGCCGTCGGCGCCGCGGCGGTCGCGGTCGGATGGTCGGGCTATCTGCGCATCATCCTCGAGGGTCTTGGTGTCCATCTCCCTGTCGCTCTGACCCACGCGCCCGGATCGGTTCCCGGCGCGATTATCGACCTGCCCGCGCTGCTTATCGTGCTGGTCATATCGGCGATCCTGTACGTCGGCATTTCGGAAAGCGCGCGCTTTAATTCGATAATCGTGGCGATCAAGCTGATCGTCATAGGAATGGTTATCGTCGTCGGCGCCTTTTACGTGAAGCCCGCGAACTGGAGCCCGTTCGCGCCGATGGGCTGGGGCGGAGTGATGAAGGGAGCGGCCGTGATCTTCTTCGCCTACATCGGCTTCGATGCGGTTTCGACCGCCGCCGAGGAAGTCGTCGATCCCAAGCGCGACCTGCCGCTCGGAATCCTGGGATCGCTGTTCGCCTGCACCCTGCTTTACATCCTCGTCGCCGGCGTGCTGACCGGGATGGTCCCTTCGAGAGAGATCGAACTAAACGCGCCGCTGGCATCGGCCTTTGTCATTCGAGGCCTGAATGCCATCTCAGGCATTATCTCGCTGGGAGCTGTCGCGGGGCTGACTTCGGTGCTGCTGGTCCTGCTCCTGGGCCAATCGCGGGTATTCTTCGCGGTTTCGCGCGACGGACTTCTGCCGCCGGCCTTCAGCAGGATTCATCCGCAATATCGAACACCGTACATTCCCACCACCATCACCGGCATCGCCGTTGGCGTCACCGCCGCCCTGTTGCCAATCCAGGAGATTGCCGAACTGACCAATATCGGTACGCTGTTCGCTTTCGTCCTGGTATGCGCGGGCGTCTGGATCTTGCGGCATATAGAGCCGGACCTGAAGCGGCCGTTTCACACTCCACTGGTGCCGATGGTTCCGATCCTGGGGATGTTCTTCTGCGCTTACCTGATGTCGAGTTTGCCGGCCGTAACCTGGATTCGCTTCTTCGTCTGGATGGTAATTGGACTGGCAATCTACTTCAGCTATGGGCGCTTCCACAGCCGCGTCGCCCACGAGGACGCATCGGCGGCCGCTCGAGCCTCAGCGGATTGAATTGATCCGGCGGCCAACGCAGCCGCCCTCCGGCAAAAGAGCGTTTTGCGGGAGAAGTTCTTCGCTAGCCGCCCGGCAAAAAAACGGCGGCTACGGTGTGTCAAGCCGCAGCCGCCGCGAAGTAAACCCGGATTTGCTCGTTCGTAGTTTTCGAGGGCTCCGGGCCACCTGGCGTCCTGGCCGCGGGCGCACCTGAACGGGTCCGTGGCTCGCGGCAGATCGCCATTAAATTAGACGGTCCGCCACGCCGCGTTATTCGAGAAGCCTCAGAGCGAGCCGGCCCGCGCCATCGCCTCCGGAGCAAAGAAAGCGTTGTCGACAATTCCCATATCGATGTACCAGCATTCGTGGTCGGTGGCCTCCGGACCCGGCATGTAAACGACCGAGGTCCCGCCGGAGGTGAGGTCTTCGTCAACCAGTGCGACCTGGAACATTCGCTTGTACGGATAGATCGCGACCTTGGCGTCCGGCACCGGGCGATCGCGATATGCGTTGAAGGTCGCGAGGCTCTTCCAGAGGTTTCCCTCGCGATCGTACTGATCCGATGCCGTGATGAACCATCCCTCTGAATCGATATAGAGAATCCGCTTCGGAATGACGGAATTGTTGCCCGGTTTAGCGGTCGCCTCGACCGCATAGAGGTGGCGCATCTCCCAGTTTTCGGGGCAAACGGTGCGTCCTCCATCGAAGGGACAGGCGACGGCGGGAGAGTTCTTTGCGTGCGCGCACGCGAGCATGTCCTTCTCGCCCAGGAACTTGTAGTTGTAATCCTCGACTTTCGCGGCAAATCCGAAGTACGAATCCGGATCGATTACCGACGCGTACGCCGAGCCGCCCGTAGGACCGTAAGTTCCGCCCGCGGCGCCGTGGGAGCCAAATCCCGCGAGCATCCCGATCGCGTCGGACAGGATGCTCGCTGACTGGCGGCGTATCCGCCGCGCGCCCGGCATGAAGATCCAGGTGTTGTCCTCTACGGATGGATCGATGTGACGAAAGCGAATCAATCCGAAGCCTCTCAGGCTTGACGGCTCCAGGAGCGGATAGAAGCCAAACCGATAGCGGATGCCGCTCGCGGCCGCATCGGGATCGGTCGGTACCGGAGGCACTTCGATGCGGCCGATATTGTTGTAAAAGGCGAAGTGCCCCACGGTGAAGAAATCGACCGGCGTCCCCTTCGCGTCTCGCGTATAGTTCGCCACCTCCGCATCCCGCAGATCGGCGTCATCCGAGTAGAGCGGCCGGAAGCTGAAATTCCACATGATCTTGGCCGCAATCGCCGGATCGTTGGGATCGAGCAGCGGAAAGGGCTGGCCCGCAACGTAGTTTTCCAGTGTCCCGTCGGCCGACAACTTGACCTGCGACGAGTACTTCTCCGTCGCGCTCTTGTACGGCGCAGGCCATTCGAGCTTTGCCGCCGGCACGATATCGAGCTGCATCCCCTGCTCCACCATCACCAGGTTTCCCGGGCTGAGCAGATTTTTCACCAGACCGGCATTGTCCTTGCCGATGACGTCGCCGGGTTTGACCTGCGCCAGAGCCGGTGATGCCGCAAACAGGCAACACGGCAGAATCGCGGCAATGATGCGCTGAATGGCCTTCATACGAACCTCGCGTGAGTGCTTGATGAAAGACATCGCTCGATTGACCTGCTCCGATAAAATTCGCCGGGGGGAGTACGCGCTTGGGAAACGGGGGACCTGGAGGCCGCGTGCTCTCCCCCCGGCAGGATGCCCATGGCTCTGACAGGCGGCCGGGGGTTGACGCCGATCGCTATCGGCAACCGCCTTTTGTCTAGTATCACTATACATCCGCCGCGCCGATTTGCAAATCGCGCCGCCATCGCTTTTCTCCCCGTCAACGACGGCGGCCGGTTCAGTGGCCGAGACGGACGATGTTGCTTGGTTCGAGCAGCAGCGGAGTTATCACCCCTTGGTTGATGAACCAGGTGTCGTTGAAGTCCGTGTCGCGGCTTGGAGTGTAAAGGATGGTTGAAAATCCCGACCGGATATCTTCATCGACCAGCGCCGTCTGAAACATCCGCTTGAATGGCCATATTGTGTCTTGCGCGCCGGGCGTCGGCCGATCGCGATAAGCGTTGAAGGTCGCAACCGTCTTCCACAGATGGCCTTCGCGATCGTACAGGTCGGACGCCGTGATAAACCATCCTTCCGAGTCGATATAGAGAATCCGCTTCGGGATCGAGACCGGGCTCCCGAGCCGCGAGGTCGGTTTCGCGGTCGCCTCGATGACGTAGAGATACCGCATCTCCCAATTTTCCGGGCACACGGTGCGGCCGCCGTCTGTCGGACAGGCGCGCTCGGGCGAGTTTGCGGCCTCGACGCACGCCAGCATCCGCTTAACGCCCAGCAGCTTGTAGTCGAAGTCTTCAATCTTCGCGGCGAAGCCGAAATAGGTGTCAGGGTCGAGCGTGTTCGCGTAGGTCGTCGAAGGACCGCCGGAGGAGTCGGCTCCGCCATTCTCGATGGTGTCCGCCAGCGTATTGGCCGCGACGCGACGCACCTTGCGCGAGAAGGAGCTATACACCCACGCGTTGTCCTCGATTCGAGGGTCCATATGACGATATCGAAGGAATCCCGCTCCTCGCATCTCCGACGGCTCGAGCAGCGGGTAGATGGCAAAGCGGTAGCGGATTCCCGACTGGACGTAGTCCGGATCGACCGGCTTGGGCGGAATTTCAGTACGGTCGATGTTGTTGTAGAGGGCGACATGTCCGGCGGTAAACCGCTCGATCGAATCCGACACCGAAGGGTCGGCGGTCCGGCTCTCGACCTCCGCTTCGCGAATATCGATATCGTCGGTATAAAGCGGCCGATAACTGAAATTCCACATTATCTTGAGCCCGACCTGCGGATCGTTCAGGTCGAGCAGCGGGAACGGCAGCCCCGCGACATAGTTTGAAAGTTCGCCTTCCGGCGACATCCGGACCTGCTGCGAATATTTTTCGGTCGCCGCCTTGTATGGGTTCGGCCAGTCGAGTTGCCCCGTCGGAATGATGTCCATCGTCATCCCCTGGCGTACCAGGAACTGGTTTCCGGGGCTGAGCAGGTCCGCGACCTTGTCGGCGTTCTTCGCAGTTATCACGTCGCCGGGTTTCACTTGCGTGAATCCCGCACCCGGCGAGAAGGAGATTGCAAGGGCGAGGATTGCACCGGCCAGCAGCCGGTTCACGCACCCGCTCGCGGCGCCGTGCGGCGCGGCATTCTCTGCGAGCCTATTTGTGTTTGCTGCCACTGTTGGTTAGCTGCGGCAGGGCGCATGCCTATCGGATCGAATATTCAGATACTCTCCATTTGCCGTCCGCATCCATCATCGGCACCACGATCTCGACCGCGGACTTCTTGTGCGTGAAAGAGGTGTCGTACTGAATCATGACGTAGTCCCCGTCCGGCGCTCCCGGCATCGTGGTCAGGTACTGCTCCGTCCGCAATTTGCGGCTGACCACGGAACCGAGCGCCGACCGCCAGACTGAAACCTGCTGCCTCCACTGCTGCTTGGTCGTGACGTTGCGAAAGTAAGTCGATGCATCCAGCCAGCTCGAATTGAACTTGCCCTCGTCCACCAGCTTGAGCCATTGTTCCGCCGCGGCGGTCGCTTCTTTGGCCGCCTCGGCGCGATCGATAGTCCAGCCGCGCGTGGCCGGTCCAGCTACGACCAGGAACCCAACGAACGCCGCCAAAATCCACTTCATCGCGATGCCGCATCCTTGCCGGCACAGTCCTACGAGGCGATCGACATCACAAACGCGAAGCCGAATCCAAGCGGCGCAAGCGCCAGAGCTATCAGCACCCAGGCTCGGGCCTGGCCGAAATTGATAGTCCATCCGAGGCCGAAGCGTTTTTCGACGAACAACGCCGCATCCCTGGGATTGAAGTAGAAGATTCCGAATTTCCAGGCCTCGTCCGGGGTTTGATCGCCAGGCCGCCGGGCCGACTGGCCCCCGACAGGTCCAATCACAATCAGATAGAGCGAACTGGCGGTCAGAATCGCCAGAACGATCAGCTCGAGCGGCCGGATATCAAGCCCCAGCGGCAAGGTCGCCGAGGCCGCCACAAAATATTCGGCGCCCAAAAACAGAGCGATCCACACCGCGGGAAAACTGTACCGAGCGTGTTGCGCTCCGGAGTTGCGCCGCGCCCAGAACAGAAATCCGTAGCCAAAGAACGCCAGCAGCGCCGCGATCCCGCCGAGCAGCCCAAGCACTCCGTACACATGCATCGGAGTGCGTTCTATCCACAAATCGGGCTGGCCGTCGAAGCCCCAATGAATCGGATATGGATCTGGAATCTGCTGCCAGTTGGAATAGGTCCAGAACAGCACCGCCGCCATCGTGATGAGCGGCGCAATTACGAGAATCGCCAGCACCGCGGGAGGTTCGCGCCGGGAAAGGTCGGCCTCGCGCGTTTCCGAGGGCTGGACCCGATGAGGAAGTGTCGCGGCGCGCGCGCATAGAAACGCGATCAGAAAGATGACGTATTGCGCGCAGAACGCGGCCGGACCATCCCATCCTTCCAGCCCGTTCACCGCCCCGAATGCGACGAGCAGTCCGCCAAACGCCGAGATCAATACGCCGCGGCGATAATATCTGACAATTCTGGCGTGGCGCGGCGATCTCCGGAACTCGGGATCCACCGTGACTGAGAATGCTACCCCCGGCCTGCTGAGCTCCGGCATCAGGTACTCAAGTGATGCGGCGGCAAGGACAACGAGACTCCATACGGGGTTCATATGGAGAACGTTGAGCCAGATCATCTCGCGCTGCCTTTACCCTCTCGTCCCAGTAGCGCCGTAGCTGCTTCCTCGAATTCGGATCGAATTGCCTGCGGCGAAACTCCGGCGGCGCGAACCTGCGCAATCAGATCTCGCAGGCGCTGTCCGAAAGCCGATCGCACTTTCGGACTCGGAGAGGGCGTGGTGCGTGATACCACCAGCGCTCCCCTGCCGCGTTCCAGGCTGAGCCATCCCTCTTCCGCAAGGTTCCTGTAAGCTTCGGCCACGGTGTTGTGATTCACACCCAGATCCACCGCCACCTGTCGCACCGTCGGCAACCGCTCGCCCGGGCTGAATTCACGCGCCACCAGCATCGCCCTTATCTGGTCCGCGATCTGCCGGTAAACCGGAACCGGGGAACTGAGATCGATTCTGATTACTTTTTTGGAACTGCCCATTGTTGTCTAGTTAGAGTAGACAGATCACGCCGCGTTTGTAAATGGCAAAAATGCCTTCCCGCAGGGCACATTGGCACGGTTCGAGGCGGAAGGCCACAGCGGCCCGGTCCCGCAGGCCGCGGCAGGTCGCGATTTCTCAGTGGCCGTTCGCGGCCTTTTGCGCCGCCGCCGCGGCCGCTGCCGCAGCCGCGTGCGCCTGCTTTGCCTTTTCGATCGCCGCCTTGCGCTGGTCGCCACGTGCCTGGTTCTCGGTCATCTGCTTGGCCGCTTTCGCTCCCAGCGCCTGCATCTCCCATTTCGGCTTGTTGATTTCGACCCAGCTTCCCTTTTCGAGGGCGTAGGTGAATACGAGGTACTTCAGGTTGCCCGTCGATGCGCCTTTCGAGCTGCCGGGCTTGGTCGGATCGTACTCCACTCCTCCCAGCTTCACGCTGACTACAAGCTGGTTGTGAGGGCCGTAATTGGGCAGGTACTCGAACTTCTGTTGCAGATCGACGTAGGGCTTGCCGGCGGCTCTTTTCTGATCCTGCTCATCGAAGTAAGGGCCGGCCTCATCAGATACCTTGTCGGTAAGCGATTTCTGCAGAGTCGGAGTGAGATCCTGCTGAGCGCGCGGGTTGCGAAAATTCACGGCGCCAGCCGGACCGGTTGGCATGAAAACAAGCAGCGCGGCCGCCAGAAGGGCGGCCGCGCCGGCTATGCGTCTAATCATTGTCATACCGTCACTAACTCAAGACGGCGCGAAGCTGGGGCCTCGCCTGCAATCCGGGCCTACTTCTCCAGTCCGCGTCCGAAGGCCGCAACGGCGCTCTGCCACTGTTCGCCGAAGGCCAGGATCAGGACCTGCTGGTTGATGTGGGTGTCCTTGGTCAGCGACTTCATCGACCCTCCGCCCGCATTTGCCAGCACCTTATAGGCTGCCCGCGTCTGCTGATAGAACTCCGGCAGCGGCGAGATCTTCGGCGGCTCCTCGCGGTGGACCTTCAGCCAGAATTCCCGCTCGAACCGCTCATGTTCTTCCGCCGCGACGTCAACCGTGTTGAAGGTTCCGTTCTCTTCCTTGAACTTATGGATCAACTGGATCAGCGGCTGGAAATCGTCCTTGTGCGGGGGAGAATCGCCCACCAGCACGATCACCTTTTTCGCGTACGGCTTATAGTCCATCTTGTCGATTGCGTACTCGCAGGCGCCGTAGGTGTCCTCTTCCCACTCGCCTCCGCCCTTGGCGGTGATATGCGACAGGAAGTCTTCCAGCTTTTGCGGTGAAAGCGTCAGCGGCTGCACTTCCATCTTCTCGCCCTTGCCGCCGAACACCACGATCCCGACGCGCGCGATCGGCACCAGCCGGTGGATCGACTGGATGAGCTGGCCCATCTTCGCCTTCACGTCATCGATGATCAGGTTCATCGAGCCGGTTCCGTCGATGACCAGCACCACGTCCAGTCCCTTGCGCCGGAGTTCGCCGATGAATCCGCCGAATCCCGACCCGATTCCATGGCCGTAGCCTGAACCCATTCCGCCGCCACGACCGATACCGATTCCGCCTCCGCCGGCCGCCCGGACGTAGTCGTTGGCCAGGCCCACCGCCTGGGAGGTATCGACCGCCTGCGGAGTGTCCATCTGCTGCGGCGCGGTATCCGGCATCGGCACTTCCGGCATGTCAAGATCCTGCATCTCGCTGCCGCCGCCTCCGCCGCCGCCCGCTTCGAGGTTCACCATGATCAGCTCGCGTCCCCGCTGCTCATGCACCGTGATGATCAGGAACAGCAGGACCAGCACGTGCAGGGCGATGGACAGAGGAAACGGGCCGATCATCAGCCGCAGCGCATCGCGGATGGCCTGAAGCCTGCTGACATCCGCCTGATCTTCTTCGGCGTGCTTCTCGGCCTCCGCCTCTCTCTTCGACATTACGCGATAAAGAACGAACGCAACGACGAAGGTCGAGATGACTAGTAGAATTGCAATTAAAGCGATCATAGAAAGATGTGCTCCCCGCTCAGGACGCTAAACCTTCTCCGTCCCGGGTCGAGCTCCGTTCTCCCGCCTCCATTATACCCTACGCTCCACCTCCGCTGGGCGCCCCTCCGCCCGGCGGAAGCTGTGAAACCGCGATCGCAATCGCCTCGGCGCCCGCACTCTTGGCGATGTCGAGGATACGGACCATGTCGCCAAGGATCACTTTGGGATCGCCCTGAAAGATGACGATTCGGTCCGAAGACTGGAGCGGCGCAAGCTGCTGCGACAGCGTAGCCTGGAGTTCCGGTTCGGTAACCTGCTTATCGCCCACCAGAATCTGATGGTCGGCGGTGTAGGTGACGATGATGCCTTTGGGCTTGTCAGTCGTCTGGCTAGCCTCGGCTTTGGGCAGATCGACGTGCGCCGCCGACTCGATGGTGACCGCGGTGGTCACCATAAAGATGATCAGCAGGACCAGGAAAATATCGGTCAGCGGAGTGATATTGATGTCTGCGAAGACTCCGCCGCCTTTGTTGGTACTCATTGCCATTGGCGAATCCTCATGGATGCGCTCACGGACGCGGCCAGGCCGCCCCCGCTGCCGCGCTTATCCTCCCGACGACGCCTGGTTGGCGAGTTGCGCACCCGTCACCCGTTTGGCCGCAATCGCGATCTGCCCCGCTCCCGCCGCCTTGGCGATGTTGAGAATTCTCACCATGTCGCCCAGCAGCACTTTGCGGTCACCCTGGAACACGACGATCTTCGCATCCACCTTGCCCAGCGCTTCGCGCAGGCTCGGCAACAACTCGCGCTCGGGAACGTCCTTGGAGTTCACGAACAGCTCGTGCTGCGCCGTATAGGTCACGATGACGCCCTTGTTCTCGGGACTGGTGTTGGTCGCATTCGGCAGGTCCACGTGCGCTGCCGACTCGATGGTGACCGAGGTGGTCACCATAAAGATGATCAGCAGCACGAGAAAAATATCGGTCAGCGGCGTGATGTTGATGTCGGCGAAGACGCCGCCACCACCGCCGCCAGGGCCACTAATGGCCATGAGACTGCCTCCCCTGGAGCGCCGCGTCGATCAGGCGATCCGCGTTGATATGAAGGATGGCGTTGATGTTCTCAACCTTGACCGAGAAATAGTTGTAGAAGATAACCGCGACGATCGCGACGGCGAGTCCGAGCGCGGTTGAAATCAACGCTTCCGAAATACCGGCCGCGACGACCGAGAAACCGCCGGTGCCCATGATCGCCATCGACTGGAACGCGACCAGGATGCCGACGACGGTGCCGAACAGCCCGATAAACGGGGCGGACGCACCCGCGGTTGCCAGGACCCAGATGTAACGCTTGAGCTCCAGGCTCTCCTGGTAGCGGCGCTCTTCATCAAGCTCCACCAGGTGCTCGCGGTCCAGCGTCTGCGAAGCGGAAATCAGCGTATGGTACACGCGTTCAGACGGGTTGGAGCGCGCCTGCGTGGCTTGCAGCGCTTCGTTGAACTTTCCGGCGCGCAATTGCGGAATCAGCGCGTCCGCCGACTTGGCCGCGCGGGGTCCGATTCCGCGCAGTGCCCACAGGCGCTCAAAAATGATCGCCAGACAAACGACCGAGATAAACAGCAGGGGATACGTCGCATAGTAACCCTGCTGTATCATCGCCAAAATGCTAAACTGAGATTGCATCGCCTACCCTCACAATGTGGTTAGAATTTGAGCGGTGTAATTCTGGTTCCGCCCGAACCTTGC
>JAJPKP010000007.1 GCA_021323675.1 Pseudomonadota bacterium
CAGGAAGGCGGGCTGGAGGATGATCCCCAAGCCAGGAGACCGGCCGGGCGATTTGAACGTCTGCCTTCCGCGGGGAGGGTTCAGGTGAACGAGTTGCCTGACGCCCAATCCTTTTACGTGAAGGATTGGGCTTTTTTGGTCCGTCCTCCGCCGAAGGCCGACTGAACGCGGAGGAGTTCATGAATCGGCTGGCGCTCGTTCTCGTCGCACTGTCTCTGTTCATTCTGCTTCGGTACCAGGGCTATGCACATGCGGGCCCATCGCCATCGGCGTCGCCGACCTCTACGCCTTCCGCCTCCCAGCAGGGCAAATCGTCCTCGAAGCCCGCCGCCAATCAGGAGACCAGGCTCAAGACCGTTGTGGTAACCGCAACGCGCGTTGAACAGCCGATCGATCAGATCGGCACCACCGTAACCGTGGTACCCGACGAGCAGATGGAATCGCAGAAGATCCAGGACGTCGGCACCGCGCTTCAGCAGGTTCCCGGAGTGAACGTGACCCAGAGCGGATCGCCCGGAACCCAGACCGACGTTTCGATTCGCGGCGCGTCCTCGTCGCAGACGCTCATGCTGATCGATGGGGTCGAAGTGAATTCCGGCACTACCGGCGCATTCAACATCGCGAACCTGACCACCGACAACTTGAACCGCATCGAGGTGCTGCGCGGCGCGGGCGGTTCGCTCTACGGATCGCAGGCAATCGGCGGCGTGGTGAACCTGCTCTCGCAGGAAGGCGAAGGCGCTCCCGCCGCCACCATCCTCTCGGAAGGCGGCAACGGCGCGACCTCGCGCCAGATCGCGACGCTGAGCGGATCGGAAGGCAAACTCGGTTTCTCGGGCGCGGTCGATTACTTTTCGACCGAGGGGTTTCATCTCGTCAACGACAACTCAGACAACCTTTCGCTGCAGGGCCGCCTCGATTATCACCTGACCGACAACACCACCGTGCGCGGATTCGCCCGCTACATCGCGGCCAATGTCAGCCTGACCAACTTCACGGTTGCGTCCGGAGTTCCGAACAACCCAACCGCGCATCAACGCACCGAGTTCATGCTGTACAAGACCGAGGTCGAACATAAGTTCAGCGACAAGCTGACGGTGCGGACCAACGGCTACTACGTGCGAAACCAGATCCGCCTGAACGAGACGCCCTTCACCGGCTTCGACGGCAGCGAAGTGGACAATATCCCCGAGGAAAATCGGGGCGGCCAGATTGAAGCGGTCTACGCATGGAACCGGAATTTCCGCACCGTGAGCGGCTTCGATTTCCGCGATCTGTGGGCGCGGTCGGACAGCACTTCCGTTTTCGGCGGATTCCCGTTCGTGAGCAATTTCTACGCGGACCAGCAACAGTATGCCGGCTATCTGGAACAGGAAGGAACGCTTCTGGATGGCCATCTGATCGCGACCGGAGGATTTCGCGTCGACGGCAACAGCCAGTTCGGCAAGGAAGTCAGTCCGTCGTGGTCGGTCCTGATTCCGATCGAACAGATTTCGACCCGGCTGCGCGGGAGCTATTCGGAAGGGTTCCGCGCGCCCTCGTTCGATGAACTCTATTTTCCGGGCTTTGGAAATCCCAACCTGAAGCCGGAAATCTCAAGCGAATACGACGGCGGTTTCACCACCGATTTCGGCGAGATTGCGTCCCTCACCGCAACCTACTTCTCGCGGCGCGTGCATGACCTGATCGTGGCCGTCCCCTGCACCGTGGGTCCCGGATGCCCGTTCGGATCGCTCGCCGGCAACGCGGGCAGGGTCGATACGCAAGGCGTCGAGATTGTGCCGAGCGTGACCCTGTACAAGGGGCTTAACCTGAGCGGCAGCGTGACCTATATCGACGAAACCCACGTATCCGGCACCTCGGGCGCGACTCCCACTCGAGTTCCGAAGTGGTCCGCGCAGTCGCTCCTGCAGTACATCGGCAACGGGATGCTGATGCCGCACGACCGCGTCATCGGCAGCTTTGCGATGACCTTTGTTGGCGACCGCGACGACATTACCCCCGTCGGCACGATCCAGAATCACGACGCGTACTACCGCTTCGACCTGTCGGGTTCCTACGCGCTCGGGCGGAAAATAAGCCTTGTCCAGGATGAGGAAGCGTTCGTGCGCATCCAGAACCTGTTCGATCGCGACTACTCGGAAGCGTTCGGTTTTCGCGCGCCTCCGATCAACTTTGTCGCGGGAATCAGGATGGACTTGATGTGAAGGGTCGGTTGCCGCGCGTCAATCGCGCGGACGAACGGACACATACGGGTTGCCGCGTTCGTAAAAGCGCCAGGGACGAGCGGCCCAGTCGCCCGCATAGTCCACGTTAATCCGCGGCGATCGCCCGATGCGTGCGGGAGGACGGTCCGTATCTTCGAGGAACAGCACGCCGCCGCAGAGATCTTCGCCGTAAAGCGCGCCGGTTATGCCCATCGCCATGGTCAGCTTGCCGGGACCGTTGGTGAGCTGGCGCGAGCCCGCCGGCATCCGCCGCCGGCGCGCCATCAACTCGATCCCGCGCACCGGCTCGAGCGCTCTGAGCAAAACCGCGTGCGGTTCGTTCTCGCGCGCGACCACCAGGTTGAGCGCCCAGCTTATGCCGTAGAGGAGATAGATGTAGGCATGGCCGGGCGGACCGAACATCGCGGCCGTGCGCTTGGTCAATCCGCGCGAACTATGCGCGGCGAGATCGAGCGGACCGCGATAAGCCTCGGCCTCGACGATACGTCCCGCGGTCTCGCCTTCAGGCGATCGATGCACGAGCACTTTGCCGATGCATTCGCGGGCGACGGTAAGCACGGGGCGCGCGTAAAATGCGCGCGTCAGTTTCCTCCCTCTTTTCAGCGCCGTTTCGGCAGACGGATGCTGTTCCATCGCATCCGACAAGATTGCCGATGATCGCGACCTTGTCGAGCCGCGTATGCCGACGAAGTGCGGTCCTGCGGAAAGGACTATGCGATCGAGCGGACGATTGCGAAAATCGAAGGCGGATGGCCGGTCTTTCAGGTGAAGATCGGCCACGCCCGCTCGAACCGGCCAAGCTCCGGCGGCTTCGGTTAGCAGCCGGGCTTCGCCTCCCCTTCGGCGGCGCGATGGCTTTAACCTCTGCGCAAGGCGAGGAATCAAAGATGATTCGGCTCAAAGTCAACGGCAGCGAGAAGGCTTTTGACGGCGATCCGCAGATGCCGCTCCTCTGGTACCTGCGCGATGAGCTCGGGCTTTACGGCGCGAAGTACGGATGCGGGGTCGGACTCTGCGGCGCCTGCACGGTCCACATCGGCGGCCGCGCGACCCGCTCCTGCATCACCACGATGAGCGCGGCGTCGGGCGCTGAGGTCACGACGATCGAGGGCATCTCGCAAAAGGGGCTGCATCCGGTGCAGAAATCCTGGATACGGCTGAATGTTCCGCAGTGCGGCTACTGCCAGGCTGGACAGATCATGCAGGCGATCGCGCTGCTCGATTCGAATCGCAGGCCCACCGATGACGATATCGACAAAGCGATGGCGGGAAATATCTGCCGATGCGGCACCTATCAGCGAATCCGGGCCGCGATCAAAGCCGCGGCGGAGGAACGCGCATGAACACGATTAGCAACGTGAGTCGCCGCGCGTTCCTGCGCGGAGTGTTCTCGGCAGGTGCGCTGGTCCTGGGCGTATCGCTTGCCCCCGAGACCCTGCTCGCGGAAGCCGATAACCGCTCCAAGGGCGATCCGCGCGGCGCTGTCTTTCAGCCCAATGTCTTTGTCGCAATCGAACCCGATGGGACCGTGCGGATCGTCGCGCATCGATCGGAAATGGGCACCGGAATCCGCACGTCGCTGCCGCTGGTGCTCGCCGACGAACTCGACGCCGACTGGGATCGGGTGAAGATCGATCAGGCGATCGGCGATCCGCGCTACGGATCGCAGGACACCGACGGCTCCCGCTCGATCCGCGGCTTCTTTGACACGATGCGCGAGTGCGGGGCGACCGCGCGCATCATGCTGCTTACCGCGGCGGCGCGCCAATGGAACGTGCCGCAAAGTGAATGCGAGGCGCGTCTGCACACGATCGTTCATCTGCCGACCGGCCGGAAGCTCGGCTACGGCGAGCTGGCCACGGCCGCATCGAGCTTGCCGGTCCCGCCGCGAAGCGACCTCCGCTTCAAGCCCTCGGCGAAGTGGCGCTATATCGGCAAATGGATTCCCGGCTACGACCTGCGCGACATCTGCGAAGGCAAGCCGGTCTTCGGCATGGATGCGCGCGTGGACGGGATGCTATATGCGTCCGTCGAACACCCTCCCGTGCTCGGGGGAAGAGTGAAATCGGTGGATGACAAGGCGGCGCTGAGTGTCCCCGGCGTGCGCAAGACCGTCGCAATTGCGCCGTTTACGCCGCCGTGCGGCTTTCAGCCGCTCGGTGGAATCGCGGTTGTCGCCGACAATACCTGGGCGGCGTTTCAGGGCCGCCAGAAGCTGAATATCGAATGGGACAACGGTCCCAACGAATCCTACGATTCGGAGAAATATAAACAGGAACTGCGCGCGACCTCCCGCCAACCCGGCAAGGTGAT
The DNA here is from genome assembly GCA_021323675.1 of Pseudomonadota bacterium. GTDB lineage: Bacteria > Desulfobacterota > Binatia > Binatales > Binataceae > JAFAHS01. Next base: position 4,542 of record JAJPKP010000007.1, read on the forward strand.
GCGCAGCGCCGGCGACGTCGATGCGGTATTTGCGAAGGGCGGCAGAATCGTCGAGGCCGAATACTACGTTCCGCTCCTCGCGCACGCATCGATGGAGCCTCCCGTGGCGGTCGCGGACTTTCGCGGCGACCGCGTGACGGTTTGGACTCCAACCCAGGACCCACAGGCGGTCCAGGAAACAATCGCCGGATTGATGGGCATCAACCCTGAGAACGTAACCTGCCATGTCACTCTGCTCGGCGGCGCGTTCGGAAGAAAATCCAAGCCTGATTACGCGGTCGAAGCCGCGATGCTCTCAAAAGCTGTGGGCCGGCCGGTCAAGGTTGTGTGGTCGCGTGAGGATGATATCCGCTTCGACTACTACAACAGTGTCGCGGCGATGTATCTGAAAGCGGCGCTCGACGGCAAGGGACGGCCGATAGCGTGGCTGCAACGGTCGACCTTTCCGCCGATCTCGTCGCTGTTCGAGATCGATGCGGTCTACGGAGGCCCGGGTCACCTTGGCCAGGGATGGACCGACATTCCGTTCGACATCGCCAATCTTCGGGTCGAGAACGGCGCCGCGCGGGCCCATATCCGCATCGGATGGCTGCGGTCGGTGGCGAACATCTACCACGCATTCGCCGTGCAATCGTTTGCCGATGAGCTGGCGCATGCGAGCGGGCGCGATCCGCTCGAATACGTGCTCGACCTGATCGGGCCGCCGCGAATCGTGAACCTTGAGGGGGTCAGGTATCCGAACTATGGCGCTTCGTACCAGCAGTACCCGATCGATACGGGGCGCCTGCGCCGCGTGCTCGAAATCGCGGCCGAGAAATCGGGATGGGCCCGGCGCAAGAACGGCGGCGGCACCGGATGGGGCCTCGCGGTGCATCGCAGCTTCGTAACCTACGTCGCCACCGTGGTTCAGGTTGAGGTGGATGACAAAGGACAGATACGAATTCCCCGGGTGGATACGGCGGTCGATGCGGGAACGGTGGTCGATCCGCAATTCGTGAAAGCACAGTTCGAAGGCGCCGCGGTGTTCGGTACCGCGGTCGCCCGCACCGGCGAGATCAGCGTAAGCAAAGGCGCGGTCGAGCAGGCGAACTTCTTTGATTATCCGCTCCCGCGAATTGCCGAAGCCCCCTATCAGACGAACGTGTATATCGTGGAGAGCGAGGCGCCGCCCGGCGGTGTCGGTGAGCCGGGCGTTCCACCGTTCGTGCCCGCGTTGTGCAATGCGGTGTACGCCGCCACCGGAATCCGCGTGAGAGATCTGCCGCTTGCAAAAGTGAACCTGGCAAGCCGGAAGGCGGCCTGAAGAACCTTCGCTGTCCGGGGGCCCGTGCGTGCCGGTCGCGGATCGGCAGGATTATTCCGCCGCGAATTCGCGCAGTTTCTCGAACCAGACCAGCTTGTCCTTGAACCCCGGAAAGCTCGCGTTGAGCCCGCTCGGGTTCGGAAGCGCGAACACACGCGCATCGCCGATTTTCTCCTGCTTTGGCCCGGCGCCGTCGCCGGTGGCGAGGCGAAAGAAATGCCGGTAGATGCTGATGCCGACGAACGCGACGATGCGCGGCTTGACGCGGACGATTTTGCGCGCCAGCGCCGCGCGTCCGCGATCCATCTCCGCCGTGGTGAGCTCCGCCGCCGAGCGCGTCGCGCGGGGACATAGGTTGGTCAGCGCAAGACCGAATTCAATCAGCCGGCCGTCCTGCTCGCAGGTGAGCGGCTCCGGGACGAGGCGCGCGGCGTAGAGCAGCTTCCAGAACGGATTTCCGGGACTCGCGAAGTGATGGCCGGCCTCGGCGGATCGGATACTGGGATTGATGCCGACGAACAGGATGAGCGGATTCGGGATCAGGATGTCGGGCAGAGGACGCAGCCGGACCATGGTACTCTTTGCGCGCGATGCGAATGCCAACCTAACGCGCAACACGATTTGCTGAAAAGAGGAACGATCCCCCGCAAGCGCTTGCCGCCCGGCCTCAACTACCGCACCGACCGCTTTGCAACGGCCGCGGCGTGCTCCTCCGCGAGAATACGGGTAAGACGGCGGACCACGTCGCGCGCGATCTCGATTTCGTGCTCGTCGAACTGATTGATCAGCCGGGCGGCCCATCGCAGTTCCGCCGCGATCGCTTCGCCGATCAGCTTCCATCCCGCTTGCGTAAGCCTCGCTAGCTTTGCGCGGCGATGGCTCGGGTTTTCGACAAACTCGACCAGGCCCGCGGCGGCGAGTTCGTCCGCCATCCGCTGCACGCCCTGGCGGGCCACGGGGCGGGCGCGCGCGATCTGCGCCACGCTCTGCGGCCCTTCCTCCATCAGGCTGCGCATCAGGCTTACCTTGCCGGGCGTCTGGCCCAGGGAGGAAAAGATCCGCTCTCCGGTCGCGCTTAGCCGGAAGTAGCTGAACAATATGTCGCGCACCAGCAGGTCTAGCGCCAGCGCGGACGGCCGCCTGCGCGGTTTCTTCATTTGACAGCCTCTACGTCATATGACAATACAGTTGTCATATGACAACCATGATGAGTATGGCACGAAATGCGAATCGCGTCGATCATCGCCCGCCGCGCGTTCGGCCCATGGTGGCGGCCGGGCTTGCCGCGATCGCGATGCTGAGCCTCTGGCCGGCGCGCGTGCGGGCCTGGGGCACGGACGATGAGGCGATGGCCAGGGAGATCGCCGGGATGCTCTCGCTCAAGCCCGGCGACACGGTCGCGGAAATCGGCGCCGGCCACGGCTCGATGGCGGTGCGGATGGCGAAGATCGTCGGGTCGGCCGGCCACGTGTACGCTACCGAAATCGATCCCGACCGGCTGAACGAAATTCGAAAGCGCGTACAGGATGAAGGGCTCGACAATATCACCGTAATCGAGGCGACGCCGACCGACTCGGGACTGCCCGCGGGATGCTGCGACGGCGCGTACATGATCGGCGTGTATCATCATGTCACCGATCCGGCCGCGACCGACGCGAGCATCTTTCGCGCCCTCAAGCCCGGCGCGCGGCTGCTGGTCAACGACTTTCCGCCGACGCTATGGCTCGCGCTCTTCAAGGTGAAGGGCGTTCCCGCCAATCGCGGCGGCCACGGCGTGCCGGACGAAATCGTCGTGGATGAAATGACGAATGCGGGTTTCCGTGAAGTCCAGGAGACGGCGCCCTGGCATCCCGGATTCTTCATCCGCAACAACTACGCCATCGTATTCGCGAAGCCGGAAGGCGCCGCGCCAGGCTCTCCTCGATAATCGCTGACGGCCCAAACCGTTCAGCTCTCATGAACCAAGCGAAGCTGGCGCGCGCGATAAGCTGGCGGGCGGCAGCCGCCGCGGTGGTCGCCAACATGGTCGGCGCCGGCATCTTCACCACCTCCGGGTTTATCGCGCGAGACACCGGCTCGGCGTGGACGATGCTGGGATTATGGTTTGCCGGCGCAATCGTCGCGCTGGCGGGAGCGCTTGCCTATGCGGAACTGGGGGCTGCGATTCCCAAGGCCGGCGGCGAGTACGTTTATCTGCGCGAGGTGTACGGTCCGGTCGCGGCGTTCCTGAGCGGATGGACTTCGTTCTTCGCGGGATTCAGCGGAGCGATTGCCGCCGCTTTGCTGGCATTCGCGGGCTACTGCGCCACCGTGCTGCCACCGCTGGGAGCGCTCGATACGCGGCTAATCGCGATCGCGGTGCTGTGGACGCTCACCGGAATTCATTTTGCCGGCGTGCGGCTTGGCGCAAAGGTGCAGAACGGTCTCACGGTCGCGGTCGTATCTGCCATAATCGCGCTGGTAGTCTCGGGATTCATCCTCGGAAAGGGTTCGCCCGCAAACTTTCTGTCTCGATCGCAGGCACACGGCAATCTCGCCGTGTCGTTGATCTTCGTGATGTATGCGTACAGCGGATGGAACGCGGCGGCGTATCTGGCCGGCGAGATCGTGGAACCGGAGCGAGGCCTTCCGCGCGCGCTGGCGGGCGCATCCGCGTGCGTCGCCCTGCTCTATCTCGCCTTGAATGCACTCTTCATCTGGGCGATGCCGGTTTCCGCGATGAGCGGAGTGCTGGCGGTAGGCGAAAAGGCCGCCGGCGCCCTCTTCGGCCCCGGCGCGGCCAGGGCAGTCGCCGCTATCATCGCGCTCGCGATCTTCTCGTCGGCGAGCGCGATGGTAATGGCGGCGCCGCGGATCTACTTCGCGATGGCCCGCGACAGCGTATTTCCACGGATCTTCAGCGCGGGCGGCGGTGCGCCTGGACCTTCGGGGGCGATACTCCTGCAAGCCGGATGGGTCACCCTGTTGCTGCTCGTCTTTGGAATGTTCGAGCGAATCGTCATATACGCCGGAATCGCCATCACGGTTTTCTCGGCCCTAACGGTGGCGGCGGTGATTGTGCTGCGGATGCGCAAGCCGGACATGCCGCGGCCGTTTCGGATGCCCGCGTATCCGTGGCTTGCGATCGGCTACGTTGCGGTGTCGCTCTGGATGGTCGGATACACGGCGGCCGTACGTCCGAGCGAAGTGATTTTCGGACTGATTACCGTGCTTGCCGGGCTTCCGATCTATTGGCTGGCAACTTCTGGAAACCCGCGGGTGGCGCATGGATCGCTTCGCGACGGCGAGCGTCCTTTCCCGCGGGCCGATCGGGCGCGCTAGAGGGAAAGTATTCTCGCCGTCGCTTGCGAGGACGCGCTTCTAACGGCTCCCGCGGTTCATCGCGGCAAGCGCTTCGGCCATCTCGCCCAGCGCCTTTTTCACCGACGGCCTGGTCTGCACGTGGCTCCACCAGGCGGCCAGCTTGGGCCGTCCTTCGAGGGGAGGTTTCGCGCCGAACATCCCGAGCAGATTCACGGCGAAAAAGATTGTCGGCGCGAGCGCGCAATCGGCGAGCGTGAACTCGGCGCCCATCGCAAATCCGCTCTCGGCGAGCATCTTGTCGAGCTGATCGAGGCGTGCGTTCAGTTCGGTGAGTTTCTCGTTCACGACCTTCTCGTCGCGCGTCTTCGGGTTCATCTGCGGAAACAGCGCGCGCAGGGGAGGCTCGAGGTACAGGTCGTGAAAGCGCGTGAAGCTGCGAACCTTCGCGCGGCCCTCCGGCGACTTCGGCATCAACGGCGGATTCGGGAACTTGTCTTCGAGGTACTCGTTGATGGTTTCGGATTCGGGAATCAGCAGTCCGTCGGCATCGAGTGACGGGGTTTTGCCGAGCGGATTGATCTTCAGATATTCGGGTGATTTGAGGTCGTTGCCGGGAATTCCGACGATCTCGACCGGCGCGTTTTTGTCATAAATCGCGATTCGGCACTTGGTCGCGAAATTCGACAGATTCATGTTGTAAAGCTTCATCGGCAGACACTCCTCGGTTGCGGGGTTGCAGCCCCGCTTATCGCAGACGATGGCGGCTAAGGCAAGCGCGGTTTCCCGCTCGAAAGGCGCAGCGAGGCGGACTTGCGGAAATGCTATTGTCCGCCCTCGACCTGCTTCAGGATGAAGGTCAGCGACTCCGCGAAGTCGTCGGGATGCTCGAGTTGGGGGAACGGTCCCGAGGTTTTGAATACGACCGTCGCGGATCCGGGCAGAGCGGAATGGAGCGCCTCTCCCTGCGCGCTGCTGAAGTAGGGATTCTTCGCGCCCCAGATGATGATCGTCAGCGTGTTGAAGATCTGCCCCAGCCGGGAGCGAATGTGAGCCTCGTCGCGCGGGACCGAATTGATCATGTCGGTCTGCGCCTGCATGTCGTCCGCGAGCGCCGCGATCATCCGCTGATACATGAATTGCGGCAGCGGCGGCATCCCGTAAAAGCTCGCATCGAGCGCGGTTTGCATCGCCTCCGGCGTGTTCGGCAGCATCCCCTTGCGCAGCTTTTCCGCGCCCGCCGCGCCGACCAGACCGCCCGACACCAGGATGAGCCGCTCGACCTTGTCGGGATGCTCGACCGCGTAATAGAGAGCGACATCGGCGCCCAAATCGGAGCCGACCAGGCTTAAGTGGTCGAGCTTCAACTTGTCGACGAGCTGCGCGATCGCTCCCGCCTGGTAGGCGATCGAGTAATTGACCTGCTTGTGCTCCGACGATGCGAACCCCATCAGATTGGGCGCAATCACCTTGAAGTGCGCTTCCGCCACGGGATGCATCACGTCGCGCCAGACCAGCGCCGCATCCAGCCCGACCCCGTGAATCATCAGGACCGGGTACTGATCCCAGTAACCGCCGGTGATGAAGTAGGTCATCAGGCCGTCATCGAGCGCGATTTCGTTCTGGGTAACACCCGACCATCCAAGCCGCGTCGTCTGAAGCCATCGCAACGTGGCAATCGGATGGAGATAAAAGGCGGCGGCGAAGATGCCGATGAAAACGGCCAGCAGCGGGCCAACGATGTTGATCCAGGCGTGGCGGCGCGTCGGCGGGGCGATCAGGCTGCCGCGGACTTCGGCTTCGGACGGCGCTTTTGCGGGTTCGGGCATCGGGCTTCCTCGCGCACGAGACAATAGCGATACTTGTCTACTATAGCTAGACTGTACCGCGGCCGCATCGTCATTATACGCCAGTTCCGCCCGCCCGGCGTCCACCGGACGATGCGGTCCGATGGCCGGTCACCGAGCTAGTCGCCAGGAGCGGGCGATGCGGCCGCGGAGGGCGAAGGGTCGGCGGCGGCGGTCGCCGCGCCGCTCGGCGCAGCGGCGCCGGACGCCGACGCGGTCTTCTTGCGCGATGCGCGATGCTTGCGGGCCGCCGCTTGCTGCGCTTCGCGCTGCTCGCGCATCTGCTCCAGATGCTCGGAAGCGCGGTCGAGTGCCTTGGTGGCTTCCTCGACGGCTTTGGCCGCCTTGTCCGCCGCATCCGCAGCCTGCTGCGCAGCGACCAGCGCCTTGGCGGCGGCGTCTTCCGCCCGTGCGGCGGCTTCCTGGGCATGAGAGGCGGCGGCCTCGGCTTCCTCAGCCTGCTGCTCCTGCCGCGACATCCAGCATCCCGATACGGCAACGATCAAGATCAGGATCGGAAGCCGCGCAACAATCCGCTGCCCTCTCGATAACATCGCAACACACCCCCCGGGCCGCGCGGCACTCAGGCCGCGGTGGCCGACACCGCCTTGGGCTTGTTCAGCTTTCCAAACGCCTCAACCGCTCGCATGTCAGGCTTGGGCTGGCCGTCGGCGCGCAGCGGCTGGATGCAGACCTGGGTTGCGCCGGCTTTCAGATGGGCTTCGATGCGATCGCGGATTTGGTCCTCAGTACCCCACGCAACGATCGCATCGAACAGCCGGTCGCTGCATCCGTTTTCAAATTCCTTGTCTTCCCATCCGAGCGCCTTGAGGTTGTTGGTGTAATTGGGCAGGCGTGGAACGTAGGTCTTCATATAGGCGCGAGCAGCCGCGCGCGCTTTGGCCGCATCGGTTTCGAGAACGATGGCCTGCTCGACGCAGATCATCGGCTTGGGGCCGATCGCGGCGCGGGCCTTCGCGGTATGCTCGGGCGGCACGAAATAGGTGTGAGTTCCGTTGGCCTGCGTCGCCGAAAGCTGCAGCATCTTCGGATGCAGCGCCGCGATCACGACCGGCGCCGGCTCTTTGGGGCGAGGCGCCTGGTAAAGCGCGTTCTTCATCCGCGGCAGATACTCCTTCATATAGCTGTACGGCTTGTCATAGGAATGCCCGCGGACGTTGCTGACCAGCGGCTTATGGCTCACGCCGATTCCGAGCAGAAAGCGCCCGCCGGACAGTTCGGCGAGAGTGTTCGCCGCCGCCGCCATCGTGACCGGATCACGCGCCCAGATATTCGCGATTCCGGTGGCGAGCACCAACCGCTCGGTGTTGGCGAGCAGGTATCCGGAATGCGCGAACGGCTCGCGGCCCAGAGCCTCGGGAATCCAGAGCGTGTTGTAGCCGAACTTCTCGAGATTCTTCACGAAGTCAACCGACTCCGCGGCCGACATCCCCTCGAAGAAAAACCACATTCCAACGGTTCCGATATCCATGAGGCAAGAAGTAGCGAGATAGCCGGGACGGTACAAGAGAAACGCCGAACGCCGGCGCCCGCGCATGAATCTGTGAAATGCGTTGATTTCTGCTAGATTGCGCGGCAAATCACACGAGAGGTTCCTATCGCCATGAAACTCGGGCTGATGTTCGCCAATTCGGGGCCGTTCTCCAATCCGCAGCTCTTTGCCCATCTCGCGCAATCGGCGGAACGCTTCGGATTCGAATCGATCTGGACGGTCGAGCACGTGGTCATTCCGCAGGACTACAAATCTCCTTACCCCTACTCGCCGAGCGGCAAGATTCCCGGATCGGAAGACGTGCCGATCCCCGACCCGCTGCTCCCGCTCGCCTACGCGGCCGCGATCACGAAGAACCTGAAGCTCGGCACGGGCGTGATGATCCTTCCGCAGCGGCATCCGCTGTACGTCGCGAAGGAAATTGCCACGCTCGACGTGCTCTCGAACGGCCGCGTGATTTTGGGAATCGGCAGCGGATGGCTCAAAGAAGAATTCGATTCGCTGGGACTCGATTTCCACCAGCGCGGCGCGCGCACCGACGAGGCGATCAAGTCGCTGCGGGCGCTATGGAGCCCCGCGGCCGCATCGTCGTTCCACGGCAAGCATTTCAGCTTCGGCCCGGTGAAATGCTTTCCCAAACCGGTGCAGAAAAATGGCGTCCCGATCATCATCGGCGGCCATTCGCCCGCTGCCGCGAAGCGCGCCGGCCGCTACGGCGACGGGTTCTTTCCCGCTATCGGCGAGCCGGACAAGCTCGAGGAACTGTTCGCGATGATGTCAGAGGAAGCGAAAAAGGCGGGACGCGATCCGAAACAGATCGAGCTTTCATGCATGGGCCGCGCGAAGCTCGATTCGCTCAAGGCGCTTCAGGATGTAGGCATCTCGCGCGTCGTGGTAGCGCCGCCGGCTTACGATCCCGAAGGGATTACGCGGGGCCTGGAGAAGATCGCCAACGAAGTAATCGCCAAGCTCTGAGTCGAGGAATTCGCGGATTCCCGCGGACTCGCGCAGATCCGATTTCCCGCGCCAGTCCGCGAAATCCGCGCCCTTGCTCTAAGCGCGGGCGCGCGCCCAGGCCTGCAGTTCGCGGATTCGCGTGTACCCGCCCGTGCCTTCCACGATCCCCTCGGCGCGAGCGTCGTGGATGCACGCGACCGGGCATAGCGGCGCGCAAAAGCCGCAATCGATGCATTCATCGAGGACGATCGCGTAGCGTCCCAGGAAGTCTCCCTGGACCTGGTAGATCGCATCGACCTTCCCCGGACAGGCATGATCGCACGCGCCGCATCCGATGCAGGTCTCGTCGATATAGAAATGTCCGGCCTTATGCGCCATCGCGAATTCAGTCCGGAAAGATGGTCCGGAAGGCCGCGCAAGCGTTCACGAATTCCTGCAGGCTCTGGTTGTAGCGAAAGAACAGGTCCTTGCGCAGAGGATCACCCGACCAGACGCGAATGGGCGTGCCCGTATGGCTCAGGTAGTTCAGGGTATGGGTCAGGTCGGGACGTCCCCGGCCGTGCGCGATGCTTTCGATCATCTCGCGCCAGGTCGCCAGCGTGGCCTCCGCGGTGAAATCGGCGCGCGCCGGGTCATCCGCCTCACGTACGTCGATTGCCTCGAATTCCTCGAACGTCACCTGCACGCTCCACGGTTTGCCGCGCAATCCGCCGTCCAGGACCGTAAACTGCGCGACGCAATCGATGTAGCCGAGATGCTCGTGCAGGGCGCGATTTTCCTTCATCAGGCGCGCCAGCCGCTGAAACCACTCCGCCGATGGAAACGCGACCGGATCCGCCGACTGCGCCGATACGGCCTGCGGCTCCATCAGCCCTGCCCCCACGGCGAATCCAGCGGAATCGTGCATCGATCGCGGCGATCGAAGCCCGCCCGTTCGCATCGCTGCAGATATTCCTCGACCGACATCTTCCAAAGATGGGCCTGGCCCTCCATCCCCTGATCGATCTTGTCGAGTCCGCCACCAAGCAGGATTGCCATCGGCTCGACCAGCGCGGCCTCGGTAAAGGAAGTAAGGATGACCTGCTCGCCGACGTCGGCAAAGCGATGCATCTCCTCGAGGGCGGCCGGGCGATCGGGCGCGTTGTCGAGGTAATTCTTGAGCTCGAGCACGCCGTAGGAAACGTGGCGCGCTTCGTCCTGCAGGCAGCGGCGAAAAATCTCCTTGTCCACGTGGGTCTTCGCGATCATCTCGCCCGAACGGAACATCGAGAGCACCAGCCCCTCGCCGAGCAGGTTGAGCAGAAACGTTCCCATCGTATGCGTGGGCGCGTCGTTGATCGCCTTGAGCGCCCATTCGAAGCCGGGCGAGGCGTGCAGCAGGCCGCCCCCGGCGATTGCGCGCTTGCGAAAGACTTCCTGGTGGCGCGCCTCGTCCATCATCTGAGTGACGATGAAACTCTTCACCTCGAGGAAGTCCTGCGGAATCTTGTAAAGCCACTTGGCCGGAAAATCGCCGGCCACGAATTCAACCTCGGTTAGAAAGGTGCAGAGCTGGCAGGTGGCCTTCTCCAGATCTTCGGGCAGGCGCTCCAGCTCGCTCCACGGAATGTCCCGGGTGGCGTTCCACTGCCGCGCCTTCGCCTCCTCATACAGGGTCACGACGTTGTCGGCCCACGACTCGCCGCGATCGACGAGCGTGTAATCGTCAACCACCGGCATCTCATCCGCATACGGCTCGCGGACCGCGCCGCGCGGAGCGAACGAGAGAAACGTTACGCGTTCGGGTATGTCGCCATAGCCGGGAACGTTGTTGATGTCGGTGTAGGTCAGGCCGCGCGACGATGGTTTTGCGCGCCGTCCCCACGCCGCCTGATCGGTCTTCATCCAGTGCAGCGAATACTCCCCCTTGCGCATCCGATCGGCGTTGCGCTGGAGAATCTCCGCCCACCGGTTGGTATGCTCCTTGAACTGGCTTTCGTAGCGGGCAACTTGTTCGTCGTTCATTCCGGTTGGGGGGAGCGGACGCAGCGTTTCGACCCGTGACGCGGTTGACATCGGACCACCTCCGAGATTGGATGAATCGCGAGCTTAATCTTTACTGATAGAATTGTCAATAACTTGCCAACCTCCACGAAGCGTAAATCCTCGCCCGCTCATCGCCTCAGCGTAAAGAAGCGGGCCGACCGCCTCGACCAGGCAGAACGTCGCGCGCAGTTGATGCGCTGCGCGATGCGCGTGTTCGCGCGCCGAGGATTGGGCGCCGCGCGCCACGCCGAAATCGCGCGGGAGGCGGGAGTGTCGGTGCCGGCGGTATTCTTTTATTTCCCCAACCGCGAAGAACTGGTCACGGCGGTCCTCGATGAAGTCGACCGGTTTCTGATGGACATGGCGGAGCGGATTCACGCGAGCGATCGGCCCGCGCCGGAAATCCTGCTCGAGCACGCGCGCGCGTTTGCCGCATCCGTCGATACTCATCCCGACTACGCGCGCGTATGGCTCGACTGGAGCACGGCGATTCGCGAGGAGATCTGGCCCAAGTACCTCGACTTTCAGGAGCGGATGGTCGCGATTATCGCGGAGACGATTCGGCGATGGCAGAACGAACGCGGTATCGCCAACGACGTCGATATCGAGGATGACGCGCGGCTGATGGTGGGATCGGCGCACATGGTGGCGCAGATGAAGTTCACGCGCGTTCCCCCCGAAAAGCTCGATCACTTCCTGCGTACGCTGGTCGGCGCCGCGCTCGGCGATCGCATCTGATCGATAGCATCGGCAAGCGACGCATTCGGAAGCGGCTTCAGCGGACGCCGCATCGTGTCGCGCCGGCCCGGTGCTTGCCCCACCCGTTTCATCGCGGCTTAACGCGTGCGCCTGGGTGCGGACGGTCGGACGCGGCTGCCTGATTTCGCGGCCGAGTGCACAGCGCCGGCCCTCTCCTTCTTTGAAGCGGGCATCGAAAGGCGATAGCCATCCCGCAGGATTGCGGTTACTTCGTCCCAATCCATCGACCCGTCAAGCCGCACGCCGACCCATCCTTTGTGACCCATGTATGGGGGCTTGAAGAACCTGCGCGGATCGGACTTGACGAGAATCTCCTGCGCCATCGCGGGAGCCTTGACCCACACGGCGAAATGGCCGCTGCCGTGATGGTCGTTGTCGGTCATCGCGAACATCGACCCGCCCGCAACTCTGAAAGTGCACTCGCCCCACGCTTCCTTTTCGATCACCTCGCCGAGTTTCAGGCAGATCGCGCGCAGCCGCTTCAGCGCGGGGTTCGAATCGTCGTACATGCGAGGATGCGCCATCGTCAGCTCACTTCGCCGCCCTGTTGGAGGCGATCCACCAGGTGTTGCCGGAGGCGTCTTTCACTCCCGCGACACGATCGCCCCAGGGCTGATCGGCAGGTTCGCGGACCGCTTTGGCGCCGAGATTAAGCGCGCGGCGGTAGGTCGCATCTACGTTGGGAACGTAAAGATAAATCGCCCCGGACATCGAAGGGTCGGCGAAGTGGCCGTTGCCAAGCAGAACGTAGGCACCGCCGATCTTCGCCTCGGCGTGAAAGTGTCCCTGCGGATCTGGTTGGGGATCGTGAGTGACTTCGGCGCCAAATGCCTGCTTGAGAAAGTCGATCAATTCCGGCCTCGCGTAGAGATAGGGCGTAACCGCGGTGAATCCCGGATATGCGTAGCTCGGCTGGTTGCTCATAGACCGCCTCCTTGTTCAAAGCATGAAAGTTATCGGGCTCGTCGCCGCGATCACCCAGGTGAGCCAGACGGATTCGACGATCGCGATCAGGGTCAAATTGCGAGAGGAGCTGTAAGCGGACGCCGCGAAGATCTCGACCATCGCATATATAAGAATCAGCGTCGGCAGAATCAGCATCAGGACAAACGGCAACGCCTGCAGAGACACGCCGACCACTATCATCGCGATGATCACCGCCCGGCCTGCGGCGGCGCGCGCGGTGGCAATCACGATGCCGCCGCGGCGCAGGAGAAATTCGAAGCTCAACCAGAACGGGAACGTCGCCACGGCACCCACCACCAGAGCGAAGAGCCGCTCCGGGGTCAGCGCCAGCGAATGGAACGTCACCGTGCCCGCGACCTGGCACACATAGATAACCGCAATCGCGATGAACGCGGCGAGGATCGTCGCTCTCGGGCGAATCAGCAATCGGCTCCATGAAAGCACGTGTGCCAGAATAAGAACGACGGCAAGAATAAGACCGGCCGCGAGGAGCCACGAGACCTGCGCATCCCCGACGACCATCGGGAAGAACGCGGCCGGGACGATCATCGAGATGAACGGCAGCGCGGCGAGCAGCGCGCCGCCCACGATCGCAAGCCCCCACCATCCTCCCAGCCCCTCCGGACCGTCGCTCCAGGACCCGGCAATCTCGCCGCTGATTTTGCCTAGTGGCACCAGGAACACCAGAAAAACAACAAACACCAAGCCTGTGGCTCTGATGCGCGGCTCGGAAAGGTTCAGTTCGCCGGCGCGCGGGGCTGCAAAGGCACTATCGAGCCACTTGACGATGGTCTCGGTCGCCTCCGGAGAAGAGACGATTTGCACATGATCGACCTTGGGAACCTGGATCGCTTCGACCGCCGTGCCCTGCTGAAAATCGCCGTAGACTTTTCCCATCTCCACCTGGGAAGCGCCGGCGAGGTGCGCGGCAATTGCCGAGGAAGTGTTCTTGATGAAATCGGGATCGCGCTCGGCGAAGATGAAAAGCGCGTTTCGCGGCCGCTCCCCGCTGCCCAGCGAGAAACCTCCGGAGATCATGACGGCGCCTTTCAGAGCCGGATCGGTGCTCGCGTAGTCCAGTACCGCACCCGCGCCCATCGAATGGCCTATCACCACGATTTGCGAGCCATCGACCAGCGGATAGCGGCGCACAAATTCGACCGCGTTGCGGACGTCGGGACGCAACGCGTCCAGATTGCCAAAACCGCCCGGAAACGGATTGCGATTTGCGCCGTGCCCGCTCACGTCGATCGCGAGCACCGCATAGCCGTTTTGCGCGATACGGCGCGCGAGCGAGCTCAAGGATTGACGGTCGGCGCTGAATCCATGGATCAACACCACCGCGGGCGGCCGATGCGCCGGCGGGATCACGTGAAAGAACGCGTTTCGATCTCCCGGAAGGTATATCGTGGCGGGTTCCTGCCCGGGCAGATTCACGAACGCGTGCGCCGGACCGCCCGCGTCGAGAGCCGCGAGCCGCGCGGTGGCCAGAACCAGGAGAATCCCCGTTATCAGAGCGAAAATGTACAAGGGCTTCATCGATCTGCCGGCCTTTCAAAGCGAGTCAGTTAGCTTTACGATGCCGCTCCGCTGAGTTTCAGGGCGATTCGCCGTCGATCGATGGCAATAGCCCGGCGTTTGAGCGACAGCATCGGCTTGTTGCAAAGCCATGGGCTCTCCTTTCGCGCGATTATTTCATCGCGCGCCCTGCGAACCACTACGCTTCTCGCCGGCGCATCTCCCGGCCGGAAAGCTGTTCGATTCTGGTGGAAACAATCCACATGTGTCCGAATGGATCCTGCAACCGGCCGGCGCGTTCGCCATAAAATTGATCGCGAACCGGAAAGATCACTTTTGCGCCCGCCGCGATCGCGCGTTTCGCGACGGCATCAACCTCATCAACTTCCAGATGGATAACAACTGGCGTTCCGCCGAGCGCGGCTGGGCTGCTTGCGCCGACCCCTTGCGACTGATCGGCCAGGAAGATCGGCGCATCTCCGATGCGGACCTCGCAGTGCGCGATCCTGCCGTCGGCCCCGACGAGCCGAACTATTTCTTCGGCTCCGAACGCGCGCTTGTAAAACTCGACCGCGCGGGCGCCATCGTTGACTACCAGGTATGGCACGGCGCCGCGAATCGCGGCCGCCGGCGGCAAAGGCGGTTTTGCGGGCTTCCTCCTTGCGCGGCTGGAAGTGGCGGTCCGTCTGGTCTTCGCCTTCTTCATCGTCTTCAGCGCCGAACCTGCCCAAGCGGAGTTGCAATGTACCAGATGTGCCCGAAAGGATCCTGCACGCCGCAGCAGCGGTCGCCCCAGTCTTCGTCCTTGATCGGGTTGACCATCCGAGAGCCGCCGTCGATCGCTCGCTGGAACGCATCGTCGACATCCGGGACATGGACGTAGAGATGCAGCGGGGTGCCGCCGAGCTGATGCGGCGTACGGACATGGCCTTTCGCGACGCCCTCCTCGAAGTGCGCCGCAGTCGCGCCGCACAGCATCACGTTCGTGTTGCCGATGGCGATCTGCACGTGGCTCACGTGCCCATCCGCCTCAACCTCGCGGTGCAGCTCCCTGGCCCTGAAAACCTTCTTGTAGAAATCGGCGGCGGTTTCCGCGCTTTCGAAATACATGAACGGCATGATTGCGGCGGATGCCTCGGTGGCCGGCTCGCTTTCCAGCGCGCTCTGCCGCTGATTCGGCATTCGCGGTATCTCGACCCGCTTATGGGTTGCGATGTACCAGACATTGCCGAAGGGATCCGTCACACCGCTCGAGCGATCGCCGTAAGACTCGTCGCGCGGCGCATACATCGACTTCGCTCCTGCGCGGAGCGCGCTGCGGTAAGTGGAGTCGACATCGGGCACGTAGAGGTGCAGCGCGGGCGGCATCGGCTGATACGGCACATGCGCTTCGCCCATCGCGATAATCGAGTCGCCGATCCTGATCTGTGCGTGCAGAACCGCGCCGCGCTCGTCGGCATGGCGCGCGACTTCCTCGGCGTCAAACGCTTCCTTCAGGAAGTCGATCAGCTTCGACGCGCCTTTCGGATGAAGGTATGGCGTTACGCTGCGAAGCTCGCGCGGCCACGGCGCCGCGGACGGCAGCGGTGTCGCGATATACCAGTGATTGCCGAACGGATCCCGTACGCTCCCCTCGCGGTTGCCGTAGTCCTGGTCCATCGGAGGATGAATCGGCGTCGCACCCGCCTTGAGCGCGCGTTCGTAAACCCCGTCGACATCGCCGACGAACAGCCAGATCGCGGTGAGATTCGGCTTGAACTGCTCGTTCGCATCGGCGAGCTCGACCGCTGAGCCCTCGATCTTCATCTGCGCGTGCAAAATCGAGCCGTCGCGATCATTCACGCGCATCACCTCGTCCGCGCCAAACGCCGCCTTGAGAAAATCGATGAATCGTGCGGCGCCGTTGACCTGGAGATAGGGCGTGATGCTGTAATAGCCCTCGGGCTTTGCCGCGGCCGCCAGTTCGGCCTTCACGGCCCGGTCCCAGTCAGCCTTCAGTTGCTGCGGCGCAACGTCGTACATGTGCGTCGCGACCATCCAAACATGTCCGAACGGATCCGCGAACTTGGCGCCGCGATCGCCGTACGGACGATCGCTCGGAGGTTCGAGGATTTTTGCGCCGCCGCGCTCGGCCCGCTCCGCGAACGCATCGATATTGTCCACGTAGAGGTGAATGAACGCCGAAGAGCCGCCGAGCGAGTCTGGGCTCAGATTGAAATTGCCCGGGTCTTCGTCCGCGATCATGATTGGCGCGCTGCCGATCTTGATCTCGGCATGAGCGATATGCCCCGAGGAATCCGCCATCCGCATCAATTCCTCGGCCCCGAACGCTTCCTTGTAAAAGTTGATCGCGCGAGCCGCGTCCCGGATCATCAGGTAGGGGGTTGCGACGGTTCGGCGGCGCACCGCCGCAACATTCTTGCTCAGATCGGCTGCAAGCCGTGCCTTGAAGCTTGGCCGCGGAAGGCCGCGCAGATCGCCCGCGATTCGCAGAAGAGCGGCAACGGCGGAATTCACGCGCGGAAGCCTCGCCTGCGCCATCGCCGCCTCCACCGCCCGATCGAGCTGATCGATCGGACTCGGCTTAGCCGTGCGGCTGCGAACGGCTCTATGCCTTCGCTTCGCCATCGTTTTCACCCATCCGCAGCCGCAAATTCTGCAGGCCGCGGAACTGAAGCTGTTTTACGGCGCCCTCGGTGCGCCCGATCTGAGCGGCAATCTCGCGAATGCTTTTTTCTTCCGCGAAGCGCATCACGATGACGCGGCGCTGATCGGGCGGAAGCGTATCGACCATCCGGTAAAGCCGCGCCCTGTTCTCGACCGCATCCGGACATGGCTCATAGGAGTCGGCAGGGTCGGAGACCGCGGATTGCCTGACAACGCGATTTGCGCGATCCGCGATTTCGTTGGCCGCAATCTTGTACAGCCACGCGGCGAACGGCACGCCACGCCATTCGAACCTGCCGATGTTCCTGAGCGCCTGATGAAAAACGTCGGCGGTCAGGTCTTCGGCCTCGTGGCGGTCGCCGACGCGCCGGAAAACAAACGCATAAACTCGCTCGAAATTGTTCTCGTAGAGATTTGCGAAATGGCGCGTGTCGCGCTGCGCGGCTTCGATCAGCCGGTGCTCGTCAGGCTCCCGGTCGGGAGCCGTCGATGCGGATGCCCTGCGCGCCATCGTCCCAATGGTATAAACCATCGGGCGCGCAAAAGGTTACGGCCGCCCGGCACGGAACGAAGCGCTTTGCCAGGTTCGGACCGGCCTAGTTGTGCCAGGGCTCGACGAGGATTTTGGCGTGCCGCTCCGGCGAGGCCAGATCCTCGAATGCCTGCGCTACGCCTTCGACGCCGACCTTGCCCGTGATCAGCGGGTCGCCGTTGATCTTGCCTTCAGCCAGATTGCGCAGCGTGTCGGCAAATTCGGCGGGCGTGTAGCCAAGCACGAACTGGATGTTCAATTCCTTGTTGATTCCGAACATCGGCTCGAACGAATCTTTCTCCATGCAGACGCCGACCACCACCACGCGCGCACCCGGCGCGGCGGAAGACATGATCGAATCGATCACTCCGGGTACGCCGACGCATTCGAAGATAACTGCCGGGCGGCGGGCCGGCCCCGGCATCCAGGGCGGCAGCGCGGGCGCCCTGGAAGGATCCCTGTAAACTGCCATCTCCTTCCAGGTCTCGAACGGAGATTTTTCCTTGGGATCAACGACGACATCCGCGCCCATCTTAAGCGCGAGCTCGCGCCGGCGCGGCGAGAAGTCCGCCGCCACGATTGGATGCTGCTCTTTGAGCTTGAGCGCCGAGATGACTGAAAGGCCGACCGGTCCGCATCCGATCACCAGCGGCGCGTCATCCTTCTGCAGATGCGCCTTCTCGACGGCGTGGTACCCAACCGCCATCGGCTCGGTGAGCGCGGCGCGTTCGGTGGACAGGCCATTGGGAACCTCGAGCAACAACCCTTCGGTCAGTCGCATCAGTTCGCCGTAGCCGCCCGGATTTTCGTTCGAGTATCCGACGGTCTCGACGCCGGTCGGACGGATCAGCACCGGCATCGCGCATACGCGCTGTCCGGCTTTGAAATGCTTCTGGGTGTTGGGCCCGAAGTCGACGATTTCAGCGCAGAATTCATGGCCCATCACGATGTCGCGCTTCAGGTCCATCACGAATGCGCCGCCGGATCGCCGCGCGCCTTCAACCAGCTTCTCGGCAAACCTGAGAGCGTGCAGATCGGAACCGCAGATTCCGCAAGCCAGGGTTTTGACCAGCACTTCGCCGGGGCCCGGGGTGGGGACCGGAATATCGGCGACGACGAGCTTCTTGTTTCGCATCACAGCGGCGCGCATTGGTATCGACCTCCGTACGCGCCCGCGCATAACGCGGGCGAATCCGCCTCACTCTACCGCAAGAGGTGCGCTGGCTAGAAGCCCAACGCGATCCGCGAATGACCAGCCCCGGCCGGCCGATTACTTCGATCGCGCCGGGACTAAGTCCAATGGCCCGAACCCATATTCAGGTGGCGCGGGCCTCCGTGCCCGCGCCACCTAAGGATTGTGATCGCAGCGAACTGCGAAGCTTCTGAGGTCTCTCGCCTTCGCGCTCTATGCAGAGCGACTTTTCTGTTTGGGAACTTTGCAGCAGGTTCGGACGGTCAATCAATTCATTACCGGCGAGGACTGCCGAGGAGCTGGCGCGCATTCGATCGGATCAAGATCGCATCCGCCGATAACCCGAAGCCACCTGGGGATGGCTTCGGAGTGGATTGAGCCGAGGCTCGACAAAGTGCCCTTTTTCCGCGCACTTGCGACGCCGGCTTAGCGTGAGGGCGGCGGGACTTTGTGCCCCGCGCGCAGCACGAGGTACTGCCGATCCGGCGCGTTGCAGGCGGCGTTCGATTCGACGATGCGCGCGCCGTCGGGCGCGTATTGGAGGATGTACGCTTTCCTCACCGATTGCGTCAGGTTGGGCCCCGTGCGATGCGGCGTCAGCGAGGAAAACACCACGATGCTGCCGGCGCTTGCGGGCACCGCGACAGCCTCAGGCCCGTCTTCCTCGCGGCATACCCATCCCAGTTCGGTAAGACGATGCTTCAGCGTGCCCCTGAGATGCTCACCCGCGGCAACCCACGGACATCCGTTCTCCTCGGTCGCATCCGTAAGAGCGACCCAGCAGGTCAGGTATGCCTGCGGCTCGACGTAGGTGTAGCCGTTGTCCTGATGCCACGGGAACGGCTTCGGGTACTCGGGCTTCTTGTACACCGCCTGATCCCAGTACAGCCGCACGTCCGGACCAATCAGGTCGTGACACAAATCGGTGAAAACCGCCGATGCGGATAGCTCGCGCAGAAACGGCGATCGCTTCACCAAATGCACCGTGAAGCTGATTCCATCTGCTTCAGCGATAAACATCCGGCGGCTCGGTACGGAGCGCAGCGCATCTTCGACTTTTGCTTCCCACGGATCGATCGCTTCGATCGCGCGGGCGACGATGTCCGCATCGAGCGCGTTTTCCAGAACGAAGAATCCGCGGCGATTGAACGAGTCGGCCTGCTCTTCGGTAATACGCCGAAACGGCCCGCGCGCGGGCTTCCATTCAAAGCCGCGGTTTAAGGGATGAAGCTCGCCGATCACGGGTCCCCGTCGATTGCGAAGGCTGCGCGCTTTCCAGGGCGGATGCTCTCGTAGCGCGGAATCCGCAGCGCTTACGGCATCATTTGGTCTGCGCGCCGGTCGCTTCCGCCATTATCTCCGCGAGGTCGCGGACGCGGACACTCTCTTCGAGCGATCGCGATTTTACCGCATCCTCGATCATCGTCATGCAGAACGGACATCCGACCGCCACGCACTCGGGTTTCGATTCGCTCAACTGGTCGAAGCGCTTCTGGTTGATGCGGGTGCCTTCGTGCTCTTCCTTCCAGAAGCATCCGCCGCCCGCGCCGCAGCAGAAGGTGCGATTCTTCGATTGATCGATTTCCGCGACTTCGGCGCCGGGGATGGCGCGAAGCGCTTCACGCGCGCCGTCCCATTTGCGGTTGTGCCGGGCCATGTAACAGGGGTCGTGATACGTGACGCGTGCGCGCAGCACTTCCTTGGGCTTAAGGCGCCCGGCGCGCACCAGCTCGGCCAGGAACTCCGCCTCGTGCATCACGTTGTAGTTGCCGCCAAAGTCCGGGTACTCGTTCTTGAGATTGTGGAAACAATGGGGGCATTGCGTCACGATCCGCCGCGGCTTGTAGCGATTGAGCGTTTCGACGTTCTGCTGCGCCACGGTGGCGTAGAGATATTCGTTGCCGAGGCGGCGCGCGGGATCGCCGGTGCACATCTCTTCCTTGCCCAGAATTCCGAAGCGCACTCCCGCCTGCTTCATCAATGACGCGAACGCGCGCGAGACTTTCTGATTGCGCTCGTCGAACGAACCCGCGCATCCCACCCAGTAGAGCACATCGAGTTCTTCCGGATTTTCGACTTCGGCCATCTCGGGAACATCAAGTCCGGCCGCCCAGTCGGCGCGCTTTTCGGCGGCGAGTCCCCATGGATTTCCCTGGTTTTCGATTCCCTTGAATGCGCTCGTCGCTTCCTGCGGGAACTTGCTTTCCATCAGGACCTGGTAGCGGCGCATATCGACGATGCGCTGAATGTGCTCGATTCCGACCGGGCATCCTTCTTCGCACCATCCGCACGACGTGCATCCCCAGATCGCCGCTTCGGTAGCGACCTCGGTAATCATGTCGGGGCCGTTCCATGCGGGCGGTTCGGCGCCGTTTCCGTTCGCCTTCGCCGCGAGCAGGACGGGAGCCTTCTGCAGCAGATGCTCGCGCTGCTCGATCACGAGATATTTCGGATTGAGCGTCTTGCCGGTGTTCACCGTGGGACAGTTGATCGTGCATCGCCCGCACTCGAGGCATGCCGACATGTCGAGCAGTTGCTTCCAGGTGTATTGCTCGACCTGCGACACGCCGAAGGTTTCGGCGGTCTCGAAATCCTTGATCGGAGCGAGGCGGCCGCGCGGACCGAGATTGCGGAAGAACAGATTCAAGGGGCCGAAAACCAGATGGCGCAGCTTGGTGAACGCGAAGCATGAGAGCAGCACGTAAACCAAAAGCAGGTGCACCATCCAGAGCCATCGATGGTACGTCGGGCCGGCGCCGAGCGCGCCTTCGATGCTTCCGATCGTGCGCCCCACGTATGCCCATTCGGTGAACTGCGGATGGGTCGCGTTGATGCGCGCGCCTTCGAGCATCAGGCCCGTCACCGCGACCAGCACCATCATCGTCATCGGAAACCAGTAGCCGAGCCGGTTCTCCAGGTTGTCGTTGACTTTTTCCGCGGGAGGCTGATTCAGCACCGACGGCTTGCGGACCTGGCGGCGCGCGCCTTCCGCCAGCACGCCCAGGATGAGCATAAGAAAGAAGGTGTCCATCGCGGCTTTGAACACCAGGTAGAAGTCGCCGTAGTAGAAATAGAGCCTCAGTCCGAACAGCTCGAAGAGGTCGCGGACGTCGCTGTTGATCGCGACGATCGTCGTGCCGATGAACAAGCCGACGAATCCGGTGTAGAACGCGTAATGCATCCATCCCCACGATTCGCGCACGACATAGCCCTGCCCGAAGGCATCGCGCAGCGCCAGAAAGACGCGGCGGGGAATCTGGTCGAGGCGATTGTCCGCCGTTCCGAGCCGGACGGTGCGAATCCATCCGAGCCCCACCACTACGTAGCAGCCAATCAGCACTACCAGCAGCGCGTACATCAGGACGATGAACGGGACCGGGACGTTCCAAAGGATCTGGCGGGTGACTTGCTCGTTCATTTAGCGCTCCGGAATATGCCGCGCGGGCCGGTCCGCGCATTCGCGGCTCGCGGACGCCCCGCTGCTCGTATCAGTCTTAAATCAGACCATCGCGAGTAAATTCAATGACCCAGGGAATCGGCGGATTTTGCGGATTTCATCGATTGGTTTTCCAGATCGGCGGCGTCGCTGAAGTGCGGAAACGCGCCTGCGGTCCGCGCGTCACACCTTGAAGCGGATATGGATAATATCGCCGTCTCGCATGACGTAGTCCTTGCCTTCCAGCCGCAGTTTGCCCGCTTCTTTCACCTTCGCATCGGACTTTAGCGCGGCGAAGTCCTCGAAGCTTACGACCTCGGCCCGAATGAATCCGCGCGCGATGTCGCTGTGAATCTCCGCGGCCGCATCCAGCGCCGTGTCGCCCCGCCGGAGCGACCATCCGTGCGCCTCGGGCTCGCCGGCGGTATAGAAGGTGATGAGGCCCAGATGCTTGTACAGTGCGGAGATCAAGCGATCGCGCGCGGGAGCATCGAGTCCCGCTTCCTTCAGCATCTCGCACTGTCCGGCCTCGTCGAGTTCCCACAGTTCGGCTTCAAATGCGGCCGCGAGACGAAAGACGTCGAGTCCGCGGGCCCGAATCGCGGTTCTCTCGGCATCGGTGATGTCGGCGGCGGCAGCTTCCATCTCGCAGTTTACCACCGCGAGCGCGGGTTTGCGGGAAAGGAAACCGAAGCTCGAGAAGGTCTGCAGCTCCTGCGGCGTCAGTTCGAGCAGCCTGAGCGGTTTTCCCTCTTCCAGCCATTTGATGACCTTTTCGAGGGCGGCTTTCTCGAAATCGCTGGCACTACGGTCTTTCCTGATTCGCTCCATCCGCCGCTCGGCCTGATCGAAGTCCGCGAACACCAGCTCACCCTCGATACTCTCGATCGTCGCCGCCAGCTCTCGGTTCATCCCCGCGAACTGCGGAACGACGACCAGCAGCGCATCGAGGTCTCGAATTAGAGGAATCAGGCTTACGTCCAGGGCAGCCCCTTCCTTCTGCTCCTTGGGATTCGGGGCGAAGTCGAGCACGGTCAATTCGACCGGAACCTTTTTCTTCGAGCCGTAGGTCGCCTCGAGGAAATCGAGCCGGGGGTCGGCAACTTTTATCTGGCCCGGCCGCGCGCGGTTTTTTCCTTCAGCGGCTCCCGGAATCGGGGCAAGTCCGGTCAGGGCATGAAACACGGTAGATTTTCCGGCGCCGCGCGCGCCGATGATCCCGGTCTTCAAATTCGCGTTACCTCGAAGGATGGAATTCTACACAAGTGGTTCGGGCGAGTAACGAGCGCCGCGGCGCTTCGCGAAAAAGACTGCACGCCGCGCACCCGCCGCTTTTCCTCCGCCCGGCAAGTCGAGGTAAGCTCCCCATCGATGCCCTCGAATGTCGCCCACGCCATCATCGGCACCGCCGGCCATATCGATCACGGCAAGACCGCGCTGATACGCGCGCTGACCGGACAGGAGACCGACCGCCTCAAGGAGGAAAAAGAGCGCGGGATATCGATCGATCTCGGGTTCGCCTACTTCACGCTGCCCGACGGGACCCGCGCCGGCATCGTGGATGTTCCGGGGCACGAACGCTTCATCCGCAACATGCTGGCCGGCGCGCATGGGATCGATCTGGTTCTCTTTACGATCGCCGCGGATGACGGCGTGATGCCGCAGAGCGAAGAGCATCTCGATATTCTGCATCTGCTCGGCGTCGGCCGCGGCATTTTTGTAATCACCAAGAGCGATCTCGCCGATGACGCCCGACTCAGAGAGGTGCGCGACGAGATCGAGTTGCTCGCCGATGGAACCAGGCTCGCGGGCGCTCCGATTCTCGCGGTTTCGTCGGTGACCGGCGCGGGCCTCGACGAGCTGCGATCCGAAATCGCGCGCCAGTTGGAGGGCTTCGATGCGCGCCGCGCCACGGGCATTTTCCGCCTCCCCCTCGATCGCGCCTTCGTGATCAAAGGGCACGGCACAATCGTCACCGGCACGGCGATGGGTGCGGAGGTGCAGGTGGGGCAGAAACTTCGCGTGCTCCCCGGAGGAGACGAGGTGCGCGTGCGCGGTATCCAGGTCCATTCCGAGCCCGTGCAAAGCGCGGGGCGATGCCAGCGCGTGGCGCTCAACCTTACCGGACCGGAGCGGATGGAGTTGAAGCGCGGGCAGGTGCTGGCGGATGAGCGGCTTGATTTCACTACCGCCCGTTTCGATTCGTGGCTGGAGATCCGTCCCGCCGCCAAAAAGCCGCTCAAGAACAATTCCCGCATCCGGCTGTTTGTCGGCACGAGCGAGATGCTGGGGCGGATGATCCTGCTTGAGGATCGCGTCGCACTGGCTCCGAAGCAGAGCGCGCTTGCGCAAATCGTTGCCGACGATCCCGCGGTCGTCCAGGCCGGCGACCGGTTTGTAATCCGCGATGAGACCAACGTGCGCACTCTTGGCGGCGGCGTGGTGCTGAATCCGTTCGGGCGTCGCGCGCGCAAGCCGATCGACGCCTACCGGCGCAACCTGATCGCCCTTCGCGATGCTTCGGGCGCCGAGGCGATCGAGGCATTGCTCAACCTCCAGGAGAGTCTGGCGCTCCCCGCCGGACGCATCGCGTGCCTGCTCAACCGGCCGGCGGCCGAAGTTATCGCGACGCTGCGCGACGGCGGCTTTATCAAGCTCTCGATGGGTGATGAGGAAGGGTTCACCACCCGCTCGAAATGGGAGGAGCTCAAGGCGTTCACACTCGCGGCCCTCGCGGAGCATCACCAGGCCGCGCCGCTCTCGGCCGGGCTCGAGATGGAATCGCTGCGGACCCGCTTGCCTTACGAGGTAAGCGCTCGGGCATTTCGCGCAATCGTTGATCGAATCGCGCGCGAGACCGAAGTCGTGCGCGAGGAAAGCCTGCTTCGGCTGAAAACCCACAAGGTGAAGCTGGGTGGCGATGCGGGAGAGATGGGATCGCGGGTCGAGGGCGCGCTGGAACGCGCGGGGTTCCAGCCCCCCGACCTGAAGCAGCTTGCGGAAGAACTCAAGCTCGCGCCCGCAGCCGCCTCGCAGCTACGGACCGTGCTTGGGGCGATGGAACGGCAGGGGCGGGTAGTCAAAGTCGCGACCGACCTGTACTTTGCCCGCGCGGCATTCGATGCGGCCCGCGCGCGCCTTGTAGAATACCTCGGACATAATCGCGAAATTACCGCGGCCATCTATCGCGACCTGCTCGGCGCATCGCGGAAATTCGCGATCGCCCTGCTCGATTACTTTGATCACAACGGCGTCACGACGCGGGTAGGCGATGCGCGCCGGCTGCGCTCGCGCACCGGCTGACATCCCGCCGCCGATCGGCAAAAATACGAGGCAATGTCCAAGGCAAAGGACAATAATCCGTCGCGCGCCGAGCTTGTGCGCTTGACGGCGCGGTGCAAGGCAGCGGGTTGAGCCGGCAAGCTGGGTCCGGCGGACCTTGCGGACGTTCTGGCGCGGCTTGACCTGCCGAGCCATCCCGACCTGCTCGTCGGTATCTCCACCGGCGACGACGCCGGAGTGTATCGTCTGCGCGAGGACCTCGCGGTCGTCAGCACGGTCGATTTCTTTACACCCGTGGTTGACGATCCCTATACCTACGGGCAGATTTCGGCAGCCAACGCGCTCTCGGACGTCTATGCGATGGGTGGGCGGCCCGTGAGCGCATTGAACATCGTATGCTGGCCGCAATCGGGCCTGCCGCACGAGATGCTCGCGGAGGTCCTGCGCGGAGGAGCCGACAAGGCGCGCGAGGCGGAAGTCGTGGTGGTCGGCGGCCACAGTGTCGCCGACGAAGAGGTGAAGTTCGGGATGGCGGTAACCGGCGTGATCGATCCGCGCCGCATCGTCCGCAACGTCGGCGCTCGTGCCGGCGACGCGCTCGTGCTTACCAAGGCGCTCGGAACCGGAGTGTTGATGACGGCGTTCAAGCGCGATGCGCTCGCGGAGGAACACTACCTGGGCGCGGTCGACTCGATGAAGCTGCTTAACGCATCCGCCGCAGCCGTGATGCTGCAGCATGACGTGCACGCCGCGACCGACATCACCGGATTCGGCCTGATGGGGCATGCGTTCAAGATGGCCGACGGCAGCGGCGTGACGATGATCTTCGAGGAGTCGGACCTTCCCCTGCTGCAGGGCGCTCTGGACAACGTGCGCGCCGGAATGATCCCGGGTGGCGGAAAGCGCAACCGCGAATACTACGGTCCGCACGTGAAGATCCTCGAAGAGGTGGCCGACGAGATGATCGAGATCGCATTCGATCCTCAGACCTCCGGCGGGCTGCTGATCGCGGTTGCGGATTCGGAAGCAATCGCGATGCTGGCAAAGCTGCACAAAGCCGGATGCCCCGATGCGGCGATAGTCGGCCGAGTCGAACCCCGCGGCGAATTCCCCCTCGAACTGGTCTAGCCCCGCCGCAAGGCATCCTTTCCTTCGCGCCAGCCGGCGGCCTGGAATCGAAATTCGAGGCCGACTCCCCCAGCCAATTTTCTTGACCTGTTTCTGACCGCGGGTTTCCGGCGGCTCAAACTATTGCAGCAAAATGACTTGTCCGAAGAGAGTGAAGGTTTGACGCCGTCTCAAGGTTTGGGAAGACTTGGCATGAAGATTTATGTCTATTAGCGATGTAACCCACCAGCCTCGTTAGTCAGTCATCACGCATTACAATCGCTCGTTTTGAGTTGTTCCAGATGAACCGGCGGGAGTTTTTGAAGCTTGCGGCGCTTGGAGGACTGAGCTCCCTGGTCCTTCCGAGTTCGGGATGTGGCAGCGGACAGGGCGGCGACTCTTCGTCTCCATTCTTCGACCATCCACCCAACATCCTCATCCTTATGACGGATGAACAGCGCGCGTTTCAGCACTGGCCAGCGGGTTGGGCGGAGGCGAATCTTCCCTCGTTCAATCGGCTGCGCGCGCATGGATTGAATTTCAACCTCGCGTTTACGAATTCCTGCCAGTGTTCCCCCAGCCGCTCGACGTTTCTCACCAGCACCTATGCCCCGGTGAACGGCGTAACGATCACTCCGGGCACGCTGACCACCGGATTGCCGAATCTTGCCAGCATTCTTGCCTCCGCGGGCTACAACGTCGTTTACAAGGGCAAGTGGCATCTGACGGCTGCCTATGTTTCGCCGTTTGCGCCTTCTACGCCGGAGGACATCCAGAACATCATCGAAAACGATCAGGGGCTTGAGGCGAGCTATGGGTTCTCGCGCTGGAACTCTCCAGATGCGGGGACGAGTGCCAGCGCCAGCACGATCGACATGCAGACACTTGGTGGTGGAAAAGCCGCAAACGATGCTCGCTATGTTTCAGGCTTCAGTTACGGTCCCAACGCCGGCAACGTTCTTCAGTTCATCCAGCAGTATCATTCGGATGCTCCGTTCTGCCTGATCGTTTCATTGGTCAATCCGCACGATGTTTATGTTTACCCATCGGCGATTAATATCTCCGGTTATGATCCGGAGCAGTTCGCCTCCCTGCCGATCGAGCTGCCGGCGACATGGAATGAGGACCTCTCGACCAAGCCGTCAGTGCAGGCCGCGTTTAAGAATGCCTTGAATCAGGAATGGCCGTTCAGTGAATCGGAGCCGGGCATTCTGTATCCCCGCTTCTACGCATACCTGAACAAGCTGGTGGATTCCTGGATTGTGGAAATCCTCGACGCGCTCGATGCGAAGCGGCTCACCGAGAGAACCTTGATCGTGCGCGTTGCGGATCATGGCGAGCTCGGCCTCTCTCACGGGCTGCGCCAAAAGGATTACACCGCCTACGAAGAGATGATCCGCGTGCCGATGGTCTTCTCAAATCCGGTTCTGTTTCCCGTGCCGCTGGAGACCGACGCCTTGGCTTCGTTGATTGACGTGTTGCCGACGTTGCTCAACGTGGTGGGACTGAAATCCGCGAGCGGGCAGTGGAATCTCAAGGGAAAAGATCTCACCGCTTTGTTCAGCCGTCCTTCAGGATCTGTCCAGGACCGGATTCTCTTTACCTACGACGATCAACTGCTGCTCGACCAAAAGGCATTTGACTTCCAGGGGCCCGCGCACATTCGGTGCATCCGCGAACGGGATTGGAAGTACGCGATGTACTTCGATCCCACGTGCCAGTTCGATCCCGAGTATGAGATGTATGATCTCAAAAACGATCCTCTGGAAACCTTCAACCTGGCGAACGGGACTACGCCCCCGCGCTATCAAGCCGAACGCGAGCGCCTTGCCGCTCAACTCAAAGCGACGATGGAAGAAACCGGCACCCAGCCCAGCCAATGCTCATCATCTCCCAGCCGGACATGACCCGATGCCCTCATCTCGTTAAACCGTCGAGCTCGCCCGACGGGAGCATTTGCGAAACCGAGCTTTCCTTTCTACTGATAGAGCACGCTGGGTTGGCCGAGCCGGGTACCCGCGGGTAACAGAGAGAGGCGAGATGGATTTCTTCGAAGTCGCTACCACGATGCCGACGGTTCGCCGGTTCTCGGATCGTCCGATCGAGCAGGCGGTCCTGGAAAAAATCTTCGAAACCGCGAATATGGCGCCCTCGGGCTCGAACGCGCAGCCGTGGGAGTTTGTGATCGTTCGCGACGGCGCCGCGCGCCGCGAAATTCAACGGCTCTACGAACTGGCGTGGGTGCCATACAAGGACACCGCGATCATCCGGGGACGCACCACGCTGTCGGCGCGCGCTGAGAAGGCGCTGCGCCTCGGCGACGAGTTCGCCGCATCGCTCTCGATCGTGCCGGTTCATGTGGTCATCTTTCTCGATCGACCCAAGATGCGCGTGGTACGCGGCAGCGCCGAGGACCTCACGAATTTCGGCGCCACCTACGGGTCGATATTTCCCGCGATCGAACTGATGATGCTTGCGGCGCGCGCGCTCGGCATCGGCACCGCCATGACCACGATGCTGTCGCCGCACGAGGCGGAAACCAAGGCATTGTTGGGCGTTCCGGACATCTACCAGCTAATCGCGCTGGTTCCGATGGGCTATCCGGCGGAGGGATTCAAGCGTCCGTTTCGCAAACCCGTGTGGCCGCGCCTTCACGACGGCCACTGGGATCGCGCCTGGCCCCGATCTGACAAGCGGTAAACCGGCCTAAATCCCCGGTTCACGAAGGGTTGCGCAACCGGGCGAGAGTTCCCCCCGATGGCGGCGCATTTTGCTTGACACGCGATCTTAGCGGAGTTAGTTGGCCTGTGTACGGAACTTGAGGCGCGGCGCTGGATTGTTTCCGCCGATGTGCTGGCGCTCTGATTCCTGTCCCTCATCGGCGGAAAGGTCTCAGCAAATCACGTCGAAGGTTTCATCCGGCAGCCGGCGTTGCGATGGCGCATCCCGGCGACAGAGTCGCGCCGGCCTCGCGTACCGCCGCTTACGGGGGCGACTATGTTTGACGAACGCCTTTGGACTGGCCTGCTTCTGATTGTCGCGGTAGTTGGGTTATCGGCGGTGCCTGCTCGTGCGCAGGAACCCGGGCCGCTGGCCGAGCCCAAATCTCGAAACCAGGTGGGCTTTCCCGCCGAGCTCTATTCATGGGTGATTCCCGCCGACAATCCGCAGACCCCTGAGAAAATCGCGCTGGGCAAAGAGCTGTTTTTCGACGATCGGTTGTCCGAGGACGGCAAGATTTCCTGCGACCACTGCCATGTTCCGAACAAGGGCTTTACCGATCAACTTCCCACCTCGATGGGGATTCACAACCAGTTCGGGCAGCGCAATGCGCCTACGATCCTGAACGCGCTCTTCAGCACGACCCAATTCTGGGACGGCCGCGCGGCGACTCTGGAAGATCAGGCCAAGCAGCCCATTCTCAATCCGGTCGAGATGGGCATGAAGAGCCCGGACGAGGTGGTCGGGAAGATCAAGGGGATACCGGAATACAACGAAAAGTTTCGCAAGGTCTTCGGGCGCGAAGTCAACTACGACGACATCGCGCGCGCGATTGCGTCATACGAGCGCACGCAGATCGCGTTCGACTCGCCGTTCGATCGCTACATGGCGGGTGATCGGCGCGCGATCAGCGACTCGGCCATCCGCGGATGGTCAATCTTCAACGGCAAAGGCAGATGCATGTCGTGCCACGGATGGAATCCGACGCAGCCGCTCTTCACCGATTTCAAGTTTCACAACATCGGCGTGTCGGCGCATAAGTCCGACTTCGTGCCATTGGCGCGCAAGGCGCTCGCAATTCTCGCCCAGGGCGCGAGCCCCGAGCAGATCGACAAGCTCGCGATCCAGACCGACATGAGCGGTCTCGGCCGGTTCCTGGTGACCAAGCAGCCGCACGATATCGGCGGGTTCCGCACGATGGGCCTGCGCAACCTGCTCGTCACTCAGCCGTATTTCCACGACGGATCGCAGCAGACGCTCTGGGACACGATCGATCACTACAACAAGGGCGGCGTGCAGAACCCATACCTCGACGGCGGAATCGTGCCGCTCGGCCTGAGCGAGGCCGAAGAGGACGACCTCGTCGCGTTCCTCGCATCGCTTACCAGCCCGGAATACGAGCAGATGGCGAAGGAGGAGTACGACCTGCAGTTCAAGCGATCGCGCACCGACCGCCCGCAGCGCGACACCGAAGCCGCGATGGGACTGAAGGGGCGCAACGGTCCCGGCCTCGGCGGCCCCTTCGGCGATATCGGACCGGGGCAGAGCGAGATGGGCGAGAATCCCGCCCTGCTCGGCGGCGATTGATCTTCCAGGGAGGACGGCGATGGCGGCGCGACACAAGAGCGTTGAAACGAAGTTCATGGAGGAGCGCGATCGCGTCCTGCGCGCGCTGCGCAATCTCGACCGGCGTTCGTTCATCAAAGTAGTGGCGGCCACGGCGGGTGCCGTAATCGCAAAGGGCCTGATGCCGCCGCATTCCTTCCAGCTTGTAACCATCGCGAATGCGGCGCCGGACAAGGCTTCCGCGGCCAGCGGGATGAACGGGCAGCCGCCGTTCACGTTCGCCTATATCTCCGATACCCATCTGTACGAGCGCACTCTCAACCAGCGCTTCATCCGCGCCGCCCTGAAAGCGGTCGAAGATGTGAACGCGCTCGATCCGCAGCCCGACTTTGTCCTGTTCGGCGGCGATCTAGCGCAGCTCGGCACCCCCCAGCAGCTCGAGCTCGGCCGGGAGATCCTCAAGGAAGTGAAGGCGCCGGTGAAGATGATGGTCGGCGAGCACGACTGGTTTCTCGACCTGGGCGAGAAATGGCAGGAGCTGTTCGGTCCGCCCAACTACTCCTTCGATTGGAAGGGCGTGCACGTGGTCGTGCTGATGAGCGTGCATGAGAAGGATTTCTGGACCGCGCGCAGGATGACGCCCGAGGAGAGGATGGCGACGGTGGCCGGGCTCGACAACGGCGTCCAGTCCCGCTTCGAGGTGGGCGAGCCGCAGCGCGAGTGGCTTAAGAACGACCTTGCGAAGGTTTCGTCCTCGACGCCGATTCTCGTGTTCTCGCATTCGCCGCTCTACAAGTACTACTACAATTGGAATTTCTGGACCGACGATGCCGACCAGGTGCAGGCGATTTTGCGCCGCTTCGACAAAGTCACCGTCATCCACGGCCATACGCATCAGATGCTCTTCAACCAGATCGGGAACATCTCTTTTTACGGGATGCTCTCGACGGCGTGGCCGTGGCCGTATGCGCCGCAGGGGCTGCCTGCGCTGACGATCCAGATGAACCGGGCCGACCCGTTCGATCAATTCGACGCATGCGGCGACGGGAGGATGGAGGTGCGGGCCGACGGGCTGGTGGACAAGATCTACAACCTGTGGGACCGCAACCCGGTAACGGTCAAGGCCGACTACCTGCGATCGCGCGGCAAGATCGATCGGCCGCCGGCGCCCCAGTTCGCCAGCTACTGATCGCGCATCGCAAACAGGAAAACGATCATGAGCTTCAAGCCGAATCAAACCGTGGGTGCCGCGACGGCCGCCGCCGCGATCCTGTCCGCGATCGTAATCCTGCCGGCAGCCCTGCGCGCCCAGCAGGCGCCGCCCGCGCATCCCGTTCCACCGCCGAAAAACGGCGGAACCGTGGTGATGCTCTGCGACGGCAAGACCAGCATCGAGATCAAAAGCCTGAAGCCCGGCGAGCAACCCACCGAAAGCCAGGGGCGCGAGGTCGCGAACGAGCTGATGGCGGAATGGCGGAAGGAGCATCCCGACGAGCATTGGCAGATGGCGCAGGCGGATGCCGGAGCGAAGCCACATGCCGATCCCATGTCTCAGGCATCGAAGAGCCCGCCCGCCACGGGCCAGCAGCAGGGCGATACTTACGCGAGCTTCACCTCGCGCGACTACAAGGTGTGGCAGGCCGAGACGCAGAAGTTTGTCGACGAAGGCAAGCGGATTTTTCACGACTGGAAAGCGCTTGGGGGAACTATCGGCGTGAGCTGCGACATGTGCCATCCCGACGGCGCGAACACCCATCCCGAAACCTACCCCAAATACCAGGTCCAGCTTCAGCGGGTCGCGCTTCTGCGCGACATGATCGACTGGTGCATCGAAAATCCCGTCAAGGGAAAGACACTCGATCCCAACGATCCGAAACTGCGCGCCCTCGAAGCCTACATCTACGCGCAGCGCAAAGGCGTTCCTCTCGACTACGGCAAGCACTGACCGCAACGCGCCGGATCGGCAGTACTTAGCCACTCCGAAGCCATCCTCAGGTGGCGCGGGCCTTCGTGCCCGCGCCACTTGGGGATTTATCGCTTCAGGTCAGACAGAAACTCTAGCATCGCCTGGTTCACTTCCCGCGGCTTCTCCTGCTGAGTCCAATGGCCCGATCCCTTGATCAGGACGGTCTTGCGGAGGTTCGGCACCCAGTTCCGCATCCCTTCCGCCATCTCGGGCCGCAGCACGACGTCGAGTTCCGCCGTGATCATCAACGCAGGCTGATTGATTCGCTGTTCGAGGGTGGCGCTGTCTTCCCAGTTGCGATCGATGTTGCGGTACCAGTTGAGACCGCCGCGGAAGCCGGTCTTCGTAAATGCGCGCACGAACACCTGGAAATCTTCTTCGGTCAGGAATTTGCCGTGCGGACGATCCGGCATGCGATCGAGGATGCCGCCGCCGGACGGGCCGAACACTCCCGGCGGCGCCTTGCGCATCTCCTCGGGATCGATATTCACCGGATCCTGGTAGAAGCCGTTGAGCGTCCGCGCGACATCGCGCTCCAGCTCCGATTCGGCGACGCCGGGCGTCTGGAAATATAGAACGTAATGGAAATTCCCGGCCGCCATCGCGCGCATCGCATCCGTCGGTTTCATCGGCGCCCGCGGGATAAAGGGCGTGTTGATTCCGATCACGCGCTCGATGCGGTCCGGGTACATCATCGGCGCGTTCCACGCCGTCATCCCGCCCCAGTCATGGCCGACGATGACGCATCGCGCGATCCCGAGCGCATCCAGCATCCCGATTACATCGGTGACGATCTGCTTCTGCGAATATGCTTCGATTGGCTGCGGACAATCGGTGTCGCCGTAGCCGCGCTGGTCGGGCGCGATCGCGCGAAAGCCGGCCTCGGCCAGCGCTTTGATCTGATGGCGCCAGGAGTACCAGATCTCGGGGAACCCGTGGCACATCACCACCGGAAAGCCGTCGCCCGCCTCCGCCACGTGCATCCGGATTCCGTTGGTGTTGACGAAGTGATGCTTGATTTCAGCCATCGCGGAAAAACCTCCGAATCGGACGCTCGCGCCGTCCGCCGGGGCATCATCCGAAAATCCCCGCCTATATGCCAGCGGCGCCGGGGCGGGAAAGAAACCGGTTTGACAAGCGGCGGCTGATGACCTTATGTTCAGGTGCTAATCCACTAATACATCTTCAGCGGGCGGAGGTGCCCATCCATGAGTCGCGACTTTGAATTCAAAGCCCTGCTGCGCGCTTATCGCAGCAGAATCATCAGCCAGGAAACCTTCGAGTCCGAGATGGGAGCGCTCGAAAGAAGCGCTTCCAACGGATCGACGGGCAACGGCGCCGGCTTCAAGGCCTTCGGGCGCACTTACAAGTGCGAGCGCGATGCGATCATCAGCTTCGTCGACAAGGTCCGCGCGGGAGAGGCCAACGGCGGACAGGCGTTCGCCGCATGGGCGGAAGTCTGCACGACCGATTGCATCAGGACCGGACTGCGGATGGTTGCGGAGCGCGAGGCCTACCATTCGCGCGTCTTCGCCAAGCGGCTGGCGGAGCTCGGCGGCCAGCAGCGCGCGGATATCACCGAAGACGGGCGCAAGTTCACCGCCTATCTCGGCGACCCTTCGATACCCGACAACGTGAAGCTGCTCAAATTCGTCGAGCGCGTCGGCAAGCCCGAAGAAGCGATCAAGCCGATCTGCGATTTTGCCGAGCTGATCAAGGAAGACCTCGGCACCAAGGAAGCCCTTCGGCTGTTCGCGGAAGATGAAATGTCCACGGCCAGGTGGCTGTACGAGTCATGCGCGATCCTGAATGCTCCCGCGAACGGAAAGTCCGCGGAAGCTTCGGCCTCGATGTAAGGAATCGGCCGATCACCGCATCGGACAGGAGCGGGGCCGCGACCGGCCCCGCTTTTTTGTATTTCCCGCGTGCCGGCGGCCTGAACGGCTTTTCGCGGCGGGTTCGGCGTGGTAGTTGAACGCGAAGCGCGCACGTTTTGGAGATGACACATGATTTCGCGAAAACAACGGGTTCCCTTTGCGGATACTTCGAAATTGCCGGCCGATTTCGGCGACCTCGAGCGCTACAAGGTCAACGGAAAGCTGGTCAATATCTTCGCCGTTCTCATAAACCATCCCAAGCTGTTCAAGGCCTGGATGCGGTTCGGCGGCTACATCCTGAGCGACGAGCAGACCCTGTCGCCGCGCGATCGCGAAATCGCGATTTTGCGAATCGGATGGCTTAACCAGGCGCAATACGAATGGGAGCAGCATGTCCGAATCGCCAAGACCACCGGCCTCAGCGACGACGACATCGACCGAATCACCAAGGGACCGAAGTCCGGATGGGATCGCCACGATGCGGCGCTTCTGCAGGCGGCCGACGATCTGTTCGAGAACTCCGTGGTTTCGGACGTAACCTGGAAGACGCTCTCGGAGCGCTACAACACGCAGCAGATGATGGACCTGGTGTTCACCATCGGTCAATACAACCTTGTCTCCTGGGCCTTGAACAGTCTCGGCGTGCCGCTCGACGAGTATCTGCCTGGCGCCAGAAAATAATCATTCGCGCGGCGATCATAGGAGCGAATTCGGATGAAAACGGAAACCATCGAATACAATGACGGCGACGTGAAGCTGGTCGGCTATCTTGCCTACGACGACAAGAAGACCGGCAAGCGGCCCGCAATACTGGTGTGGCCGGAGGCGTTCGGGCTGGGCGAACATGCGAAGAAGCGCGCCGAGCGCCTGGCGGAGCTCGGCTACGTGGCGCTGGCGTGCGACCCGTACGGAAACGGCGCGCAGGCCTCGGATCTTCCCGGCGCGATGAAACTGGCGACGCCGCTGTTTGAAAATCCCGACAAGCTTCGCAAGCGGGGACGCTCCGCGCTCGACAAGCTCGCATCGTTGCCCCAGGTCGATTCAAGCCGCATCGCCGCGATCGGCTTCTGCATGGGTGGGACCTTCTCGCTGGAACTGGCCCGCGACGGCGCGCCGCTGCGCGGCATCGTGTCGTTCCACGGCGGCCTTCAGACCCAGCGCCCGGCGGCGGCCGGCCAGGTAAAGGCCAGAATTCTGGTCTGCACCGGCGCCGACGATCCGATGATCCCGGTGGCGCAGGTCAACGGGCTGGCCGAAGAGATGACCAAGGCCGGCGCCAACTGGCAGATCATCAGCTATCCGGGCACCGTGCACAGCTTCACGAACGTCGATGCGGACGCCGTGGGGATGCCGGGAATCAAGTACAACAAGCACGCCGACGAGCATTCCTGGCGAGCGATGAAGTCCTTTTTCGAGGAAATTTTCGCCGCCTGAACCATCCATCGCGGGCCGCGCGCCGCATCCTGCCGCTCCGGCCTGCCGAACCTACCCCCTCCCCAAGATGCGCCGCCGCCTTCGCGATAAAAATTGGACTGTGAATCCAATATCTGTCGGGATCGTCCAATATCCGATGGCAGGTTGAACTGTCGAAAGGACCGGCGAGATGGACTTTCTGCTCTATTGGTCGACTCCGGCTCAGATTGCCTTCGTGGCGATCGTGTTCGGCGGCGGCAGCGTGCTCGGATTGTACGTCGTCAGGCATCTGGTCCCGGTCGATCGCCTGCAGAAAAACCACGAAGTGGCTGGAGTCACCTTCGGCGTCCTGGGCGCGTTCTATGGGCTGGTGCTGGCCTTCGTCATCGTCGCCGCCTGGGAGCGCTTCAACCTCGCCAACGCCAACGCGCACGATGAAGCGACCGCGCTCGAAAGTCTCTACAAGCTCGGCGCGGCGTTTTCGGATCCGATGCGCACAGAGCTCGATTCCGCGGTGATGGACTACACGCGCCGCGTGGTCGACGAAGAATGGCCGAAGATGGCGACAATGGGCTACAACATCCGCGATGCCACCGGCGCCCACCGGCTCTGGTCGATCGTGCTCTCGTACCACACCTCGGACAGCCACGAGCAGATGCTGCTGGACAAGGCGATTGACGAGCTGAACGAGATCAGCCAGGCGCGCAGCCAGCGATTCATCTTCTACGAAGACGATCTGCCTTCGGTCGTATGGTTCGTAATTTATCTCGGATGCCTGATTACGATCGGGTTCAGTTATTTTTTCGGCAGCCATGTGTTCCGCGCGCAGGTGGTGATGTGCGCCTTCTTTTCAATTCTGCTCGGAATCACCATTCTCGCGATCATCGAACTGGCCCATCCCTACCAGGGCGTAGTCACGATTTCGGATGAACCGTTCCGCTACGCGCTGGCGCGGATGCAGGAGCTTGCGCATTACAAGATGTAACTCGGCGACAATAGAGACTGGTTGCGCGAAGGCGGCGGGCCGCGAACGTATCGGCGGCCGCATTGCCCGAACTTCCGGTCCGGCGAGGAATATACGATGGACTTTCTGCTCTATTGGTCAACTCCGGCTCAGATCGCCTTTGTCGTAATCGCGTTCGGCGGCGGCAGCGTGCTCGGTCTTTATGTCGTCCGGCACCTGGTTCCGGTCGATCGCCTTCAAAAGAACCACGAAGTGGCCGGCATCACGTTTGGAGTGCTGGGAGCATTTTACGGATTGGTGCTTGCCTTCGTAATCGTGGCCGCGTGGGAACGCTTCAACGAGGCAAATACCAACGCCCATGATGAAGCGACCGCGCTCGAGAGCCTCTACAAGCTCGGCGCGGCGCTTCCGGATCCGGTGCGCACGCAGCTCGATTCCGCGATTCTCACCTACACCCACAACGTGGTCGAACGGGAATGGCCGATGATGGCCTACAAGAATTATCAGAAGCAGAAGACCGGCGCCCACGAACTCTGGTCGCTCGTTCTCTCCTACCATCCGGCTGACAGCCGCGAGCAGATGCTGGTGGACAAGGCGATCGATCAGCTCAACGAGATCAGCCAGGCGCGCAGCCAGCGCTTTCTTTTCTATGACGACGACCTGCCTTCCGTGGTGTGGTTCGTAATCTATCTCGGATGCGCGATCACCATCGGGTTCAGCTATTTCTTCGGCAGCCACGTATTCCGTGCGCAGGTGATAATGTGCGCGTTCTTTTCGATCCTGCTCGGCGTCACCATCCTCGCCATCCTCGAACTCGCGCATCCCTACCAGGGCGTCGTTACGATCTCGGACGAACCGTTCCGCTATGCGATCGCGCGGATGGAAGATCTCAAGGGCTACAAGATGGCGAATGTCGCGCTCGCGGATGCTCCGGGCGCCTCGAAACAGGCGCTCGCCGACGCCGATTCCGGCGGCCGCGACGCCGTTCCGCTCGGGCATCGATGAACATCCGGCCGCGCTCTTCGAGACTCGGCGCCCGCGGGCGGCGCGTGGCGGACATAGCAGCCGCTCTTACGCGACGGGGGCGTTTGAGCGACAATCGTTGAAGCGCGGCTCTCGATGGTCCAACAGTCAAGACCGTTACCGGCAGGGCGTGAAGCTCCGGAGCGCACGGACAGCATGCCTCCATCCCTGAACGGCTCCGCGGACGGAACGCACGAAACGCGCTTCCAGACCGTCGAACTCGCCTTGACTCAACTGAGCGCGGATCGCCGCGGCCCCGTGATGGCGCGCTACGGCCTTCTGGTCATCGCGATCATCGCGACCCTCGGACTGATCGCAAACCTTTTGATGCCGAGTGCGTACAGGAAGGCGAGCCTGATATTCTACGGGTCCGAGCTGCCGGCGGCGCTCGCTTTGTTCGGAATCAGTTTCACGCGATGGTTCCGTTTGCGATGGGAAGCGGTGGTGCTGTTCGTCGGCATGCTGCTCCTGGCCGCGATAACGCTTACCTCGTGCATTACCGATAATTTTCGCGCCGCGACGCTGGGCTTGCTGCTGTTCCAGATGGGAGCGGCCGCATTTTTCCCCTGGCGGCCATCGCATCAATTCTGGTTCAGCGCGGGCACTCTCGCCTCCGTCGCCGTCTTCAGCGCCGTCACCAGGCATCCCAACCTGGAATTGCTGAGCTACTGGATCGCGCTGTTCGCCGGCTCGATCATCGGACAGGTTGCGTGCGTCTCATCCTATCGTTACCGAACGGAGCTTGGCCGGCGGCTCGAGTCGCTGATCGCGAGCCGGGAACGGCTGGCGGCCGAAGTTCGCAAGCGTGAAAAAGTTATCGAAGAACTGCGCAAAACCCAGGACGAGCTCGTCGTGAGCCGCGAGGCGGCTCTGGCCGCGTCGCGCGCACGATCGGAGTTTCTTTCCGCGATGTCCCATGAGATTCGGACCCCGATGAACTCGGTGCTCGGGATGGCCGAACTCATGGCGGAAACCCCGCTCAATACCGAACAGCGCCGCTATCTCGATCTCATCCAGGCCAATGGCGAGACCTTGCTGCAACTGATCAATTCCATCCTGGACCTGGCCCGGATGGAATCGGGCCGGCTCAATCTTGAGACCGGCGAGTTCGATCTGCGCGAGATGGCGGAACAGCTTCTCGACGCGCTCGCGGTGGCGGCGTTCGAAAAGCGTCTCGAGTTGATCGGACGCTTCCATCCCGCCGCGCCCACGCGCGTACTGGGCGATTCGTTCCGACTGCGCCAGGTCCTGACCAACCTGATTGGCAACGCGATCAAATTCACCGAGCGCGGCCAGGTGCTGGTAACAGTCGCGCCGGACCCGAAGGTTCCGGATGCGGTCCGGTTCACGGTCGCCGACACCGGCATCGGCATCCCGCCCGACAAACTTCAGATGATATTCGAGCCTTTCACGCAGGCCGATTCATCGAGCGCGCGCGGCTACGGCGGATCCGGACTCGGCCTGGCGATCGCCGCGCGCCTGGTCGCGATGATGCGCGGCGAATTGACCGCCACGAGCGAACCCGGGAAAGGAAGCACTTTCAGCTTTGTGGTTCCTCTTGAAAGGGCCGCGCGCGGCTTCGATGTCATGCGCCCATCCCTGGCCGGAGTGTCCGTGCTGATCGCGGACGCAAACAAGGAAACGCGCCTGACCCTGGACGAGTCGGTGACGGCCCTGGGAGCGCGCGCCAATCAGTGCGCATCCGGAGCCGACGCCCTTCGGCTTCTGCAAGACCATGCCGATCGAAGCCGGCAATACGGGGCGATCCTGATCGATAGCCGCTTGCCCGACCTTCCGTTGCGGGAGCTGATCGCGCGGCTCTCAACTTCGGCCATCGATTTGTCGCGAATCGTGGTGATGCTCCGAACCACGGATCTGACCGGCGATCTTGCCGCGATGCGATCCGCGGGGCTGCATCGGTACGTGACCAAACCCGTCAAAATCCGCGATCTCGAAGCCGCATGCGCCGCCGCAGCCGGGATACCCTGCGATCAACTTGCCTTCGTTATTCAATCCACAGGCGCCGCGCCTGATCGCGATGAAACCCGCAAGGCCGCGCGCCTGCTGATCGCCGACGACGTCGCGACCAATCGTATGCTTGTTCACGACATGCTCAAGGGGATGCCGTTCGAGATCGATGACGCGGTGGACGGTCAGGACGCACTGTCCAAGGTGATGGCCGCGGACTACGACCTGGTGCTGATGGACATGCAGATGCCGGTGATGGACGGCTACGATGCCGCCGTGGCGGTGCGCAAGTGGGAGCGCGACCACGGCTGCAGGCACGTTCCGATCGTCGCGCTGACCGCGTCGGCGCTGGAAGCCGACATCAGGCGCGCGGTCGATGCCGGATGCGATCTTCATCTGGCCAAGCCCTTCCGCCGCAAGGAACTCCTCAAGCTGCTCCAACAGGCCACAATGACGTAGGCCGATCGGCGGCGAAGCGCCACGGCCCCGGCGAGCGGCCGCGCAAAGGGTCGCGAGCGCCGGCCTCACCGACAGCGTAAAATCGCATCGCCATGACCGCCTCTTCCTCCCGAAGCCATCGAGTGTTGAACCTCCTGCTGGCCGTCTTCGGTCTGACGCTTGGCCTTCTTATCGCGGAGATCGGCGCGCGACTCGCCGGCATCAAGCCTCTCGAGGTTCGATGCTACGACGCGGCCAGGGGATGGAAGCTGAAGCCGGGTGCGATCGGCACTCAACGCTCGGAAGGAGGCTCCGAGGTTAGAATCAACTCCGGCGGGTTTCGCGGCCCCGAGGTGCCGGTTTCCAGGCCGCCCGGCACTCTTCGAGTCGCGATCCTGGGCGATTCGTTTACCGAAGCGATGCATGTTCCATACGAGCAATCGTTCAGCGCCGTCGTCGAGCGCGAGCTCGCGCGATGCGATCGAGCCGCGGGAAAAAAGGCCGAGGTTCTCGATTTCGGGGTAAGCGGCTACGGGACCGGCCAGGAACTGCTGACACTGCGATTCCAGGCGTCGCGATATTCACCCGATATAGTCGTGCTGGCTTTCTTTGCGGGCAACGATGTCAGCGACAATGTCGCCGCTCTCGATTCGGGATCGTGGGTCAACGGCGAGTTATGCCGGCCACATTTTGAAATGCGCGGCGGTTCTCCGGCGGAGACTGACAGGTTCCGCGATTCGCTTCCCGCGAATCTATGGTGCCGCACCATATTCACGTTTAACCAGGTGGCAATTCTCGATTATCTCGAAGGTCCGGTTTCGATGATCAGCGGTGCGTATGACTCGCTGCATTCGAAAGACGCGTCGATCACCGGCCACGAACCCGGAATCGACGACCAAATCTACGGACCGCCCCCATCGCGGTCATGGAACGATGCCTGGCAGGTTACCGAACAACTGATCGCCGAAATGAACCGCGAGGTGAAGGCTTCAGGGGCGCGGCTGCTGGTCGTTACGCTCAGCACGCCGATTCAGGTCTATCCCGACCCGGCATACCGCGAAACATATTTGAAAGCCGTCGGCGGAACCGACCTCTTTTATCCCGAGCATCGCATTGCCGCGCTCGGCGAGCGCGAGGGTATCGCCGTCCTCAATCTGGCTCCGCAGTTGCAGGCATACGCCGACGAGCATCACGCCTTCCTGCACGGCTTCGCGAATACCAGGATGGGCACAGGACACTGGAACGCTCTCGGACATCGAATCGCCGGAGAATCGATCGCGCGGCGGCTGTGCGGGATGGTCGAATCGAAACCGGGTCCTCAAGGCATGCGGCCGGGCTCAGCCTCCGGCGTGGCGCTGCGATGACTGATTGCCGATTACCTGCGGCTTGAGAAATCTTCCCTCGCGATGCTCGACCAGCACGATTCCGCAGTTCGGCGGCACGTGCGCATCCTCCCATCGCCCGGTGACATATGCCCACATCGAGACCATCACGCCCCCGTGGCTCACCACCACCACGTCATCGTCGGGAAAACGCACGACCAGCTCGTCGAGAATCGGCCCGACCCGATCGCGCACATGTTCGTACGATTCTCCACCCGGCGGAACCCATGCCCACGGGCGCGAAGGATCGTAGCCCTCCGCTTCGAGGATCGATTCGTACGGGCGGCCCGCAAACTCTCCGGTATGCCGCTCATGCAAACCTTCGCGAATTTCGAAGGGCAGATTCAGAACTTCGGCGATGATTGCGCCGGTGTCGCGGGCGCGAACATACGGACTGGTGATGACGATTCGCGGGCGGGCGATTTCGGCGATAGCCGCGGCGGCATCACGCGCCTGCCTGCGGCCGAGGTCCGTCAGCGGCAGCGTCATCGGAGTCGTCGTGAAAATGCGCGTGACGTTGCCTTCGCTCTCGCCATGACGCACCAGCACCAATCTCGCCATCTTTGCTTTCCCTTCGGATGATTTGCGCATCCCCGCGCTTCACGAGCATTCTGATCGCGCGCGGGAAACGACGCTACGCCTCGCGAGGGGCCTGCCGGTCCCGCTTGATGCCGACGGCAAAGGGCGCGCGCCGCTCAGCCCTGTTTCCCCGCGCCCGTCCGCCGCGCCATCCGGGCGCGATCGATGAATCCGGTCTTGCCATATTTCGCGACCGATTCCTCGACCTCCCGGATCAGGTCCTTCGGCGGCTTTTCAAGATCGAGCGGTTGTCCGTACGGCTGCTTCGCCTTCAGTCCCGTGTTCCAGTAAACCTCGAACCGGTTGCCTTCGGGATCGAAACCATAGACGCCGATCGCATTACCATGGGAAAGGACGACATCGATTCTGACGCCGTTTTCCTTGAAGCGCCGGTAAAAGCCGAGCACGTCTTCGAGCGAGTTGCAGCGGAAGGAGATCTGCTGCACTACGCGCGCATCGCCGCCCACGTTGCGCCCGCGGCACAGCAGGAGTTCATGATGCTCTTCGTCCGGCCGCGAGCTCATGAAAACCATCCCGAGCTCCGGATCCTCGTCGCTGATCGTGAGGCCGAGGATGTCGCGGTAGAAAGCTTTTTCCTTTTCAAGATCGTTGACGTGAAGCCCGACGTGCCCGAGTTTGTTGATCGATGGCGTATTCATCGTGCGCCTCCTGCCTTCAGCGTTGTTGCTTGACGAGCGGCCCGGTCGGATTGCCGGCCGCGAAATTCCGCCACGGCGCGCGCGATGCGACCACGCGGTTGCGCAGCACGCCGATACCCTCGGTCTCCATCTCGACA
Organism: Pseudomonadota bacterium; assembly: GCA_021323675.1. GTDB lineage: Bacteria > Desulfobacterota > Binatia > Binatales > Binataceae > JAFAHS01. The sequence goes on from JAJPKP010000007.1 coordinate 47,639, forward strand.
AGATCTCCAGCCGCGAGCCGCTTGTTTCCCGCGTAGGTCCCCAGCGAGATCACATCGCCCGCTTCCATCAGCGTATAGTCCGAGCAATAGGCCAGGACTTCATAAGGATCGAAGATCATCGCGGCGGTGTTTCCGCTGCGCCGCACCTGCCCGTTTATCCGCACTTCCATCCTGAGGTTGCGCGCGTCGGGCAGTTCCTTGCTGGTCACGATCCACGGGCCCATCGGACAGAACGTCGCGAAATTCTTCGCATAGCTGTACGGCTGCCCCATCTTGAGCCGCTCGCGCTGGCGATCGCGCGCGGACACGTCGTTGCAGATGGTGTAGCCGAAGATGTAGTCCGGCGCTTCGGACGGGCGAATATGGCGGCAGTCACGCCCCACGATCAGCGCCAGCTCGTGCTCTTCATCCACCACCTGTGGAAACGGCGGCAGCTCGATCTCGTCTTCATGCGCGATCAGGTTGCAGGCGTACTTGGCAAAGATGATCGGCTCGTCGAAAAAGCTGAGCTTGCTCTCCTCGATATGCTCGCGATAGTTGAGCGCCAGCGCGAGAATTTTGGGCGGACGCAGGACAGGCGGAAGCCACTTCGGATTCGCGACAATATAGCCCGCGAGCTTTCCCGCGCGCTCGAGTTGCTCGATGCTTTCCGCGGCGACCGCGTCGATGTCGATTCCCGACCGGATCATCGCGAGTGTCGAGTCCGCGCATTCAAGACGAGGATGCGTCGTGCGCAGCGCGCGGGTGAGATCGATGGTCTGGCCGCCGGATGCGACCCCTGCGTGCGCTTCAGCTCCCGCGCGAAACGACAATAGCTTCATTGCCCGCCCTCCGCGTTGCGTGCCCCAGTCTAGCGCAACCCGGAGAATCCGGGGTAATTGCCCTCGCGATCGCTCAGGGATTGAAGCGCGAATATTGCCGGAACTTTGCGATCAGCGGAAAACCGCCGTCGTTCGCTATCGCTTCATCCATCTCGAAATCTACTACCCGCTCCGCGCCGGCAAACTCGCGAATGCGATCGGGATTCCAGTCGATCGACGCGCGTCCCGTCATCTGCAGTGTGCGGCCGTTGTCGAAATCGATAAACAGAAGCCCGGCTTTGGGATTGACGGTCAGATTGCCGAGCGTGTTGAACATGCTGTTGCCGTTGTAGTCGGGAAATGCGAGATGGTTCCCGTCGATTACCCTCGCGAAGCCCGGCTTGCCGCCCTTGTGCGAGATATCAGCGCCGGCCTCCGGATGGTCCGTCGCAATGAAGAAAGTGTCGGCGTTCGCAATCTGCTCGCGATCGCGCGCCGACAATTGCGATCCGCGCGTCGCGTTGTAAGGCGGCAACTCCGCCTCCGGGCGGGCGCCGACGATTAGCCGCTCCTGGATGTAGCGCCGGCAGTTTCCGTAAACCTGATCGGCGCGCACGACGATTGAACCGTCCCCGATCGATCCGCGCCCGTTCACCCGAATTCGGCGCGATGAGGTGAAGTCGGGAAAGAGCAGCCCGACGTGCCCCTCGGTCTCGAGATTTCTGAGTATCGGATCGATGCGATGGGGAGGAGCGTCGATCCGCAAGGTCCGCGAATCCATCACTGCGATGAACCCCGGCTCCCCCGCAACGACCGACGCCCACACGCGCCCACGGCTGTCGACCGACCCGATCACGACCATCCGGCGCAGCGCCAGAAAATTGCGCGCCGTCTCAGGAAAGCGATCGTCGATGCCTTCGCCGACGTCGTCGGCGATCTGCCGAACCCCCGCGCGCGTCTGAACCTCAAGCTCGCCGCCGTGAAACTTCATCGCCGTCCGTCTGGCATTCTACGCCCGGCAAACGATCCGTCATACTTTCCAGTCGCGCAATGGAAGCCGGCCTCCGTGAATCGACCGCGCGAACCGACTAGACCTGGCTTGCTCGCTGCCCCAAAGAATGAACGCTCTCCCTGGGGGATGCAGCAGCGCGTCTCTGGCCGGCGGTCAGGGCTTGCCAGCCAAAATCAACGGCGACGGCGCGTCTGACTTGATAGTCTTGACGGCGCCGAACCCCGCCTCTTTGAGCCACTGCCTGTACTCGCGCAGCGTGTAGGTGCCGCCTTCGGCGGTATGAATCAGCATATTCAGGTCGAAGAGCAGCGGAATCGCCGGTCCGCTCCGTTCCTCGTTCGGGATCAGCTCGCCTATCAGCAACATGCCCTTGCTTCGCAATGCCGCCGCACATCGCGCGAGGAGGCGCTTGCCCCATTCGATGCCTTCGCCGTGGAAGATGTGGCCTAGGATCGCGAGATCGAATTGCTCTTTCCCAAACTCGATGTCGCGGAAATTGCCTTCGCGGTACTCGAAGCGTTCCGACAGTCCATAGCGGTCCGCATACTCGCGCGCCACCGCAAGGACTTCCGGCAGGTCGACAATCGTCACGCGCGAGCCGGGAATTTCCTCCGCTATCGAAATCGACCATGCGCCGGCACCCCCGCCAATGTCGAGGATGCTTTTGATGCGGCGCCGGGCGGCGGGCGGCATCCCGCGGACGGCGCTTTTCGCGCCGACGTAGTTTTGCGGAAAGATGCTCTTCACCAGAGTCGCGAAGAAATCCGCCCGGGGCGCCGTATCACCCCCGCTGAAAATCGCCCGGCCGCTGCGCACCACCTGCGCAAGTTGCTGCCAGCCCATCAACAGCATCCGCGCAACTTGATCGGATCCTTCCATGAACAACGCGCTGTCGCGGGAAAGATAAGTACGCGCCTGCGGGCTCAGTGCGTAATGCTCGCCGCGCCGCGTCAGATATTTCATGCCCACCAAGGCATCGAGCAGACGCCGCATGGCTTCCCGATTCGCGTTGGCATGCGATGCGACCGCGGCGGAAGTCGTTTCGCCCCTGTCGATCGCGGTGAAGACGTCGAGATCCACGGCAGCCGCGAGTGTTGCCGTCCTCCATGTCGCCCACTGATCCGCGACGATCGGGAGTGGCGAGGGGAAAGATTTCTTCCGCTTTTCCGCCATACGGGCTCCTCTCATTGCCATCGACCCGAAGGCTTATACGCACGGCGCGCGCCTCGGAGCAATCTTCTCGATGGCCGGGCTGGTTTATTTTCAGCGCTGCCGGCCGACACAGTGCCCCCTCCCCGCCACCGCCCGCATTTTTGATGCGAGAAGTAGAACCTTTCCCGACGATCCAAAACCAGGTTCGCAGCCGGATGAACAAACAAAGATGCGAACAGGAACAATGCGACCGTTCTCGGGAAAGCTCCGTTTTCCTGAATGGTCAAACCGCCTTCTCACACACGAGAGATTGATTCAACACTAAACACGCGCAAACAAGACTATTTCGAGAGAAGCTGGAAGCGATTCCGTCGCTAGACATCAAATACAGCGTCAAATCGGACGTGTGTCCGCTGCTGACTCCGGTAGCGGTGTCATAAAGTGAACATCGGGCCCGGATGCTGGCTCGAATGTTGCGTCCCTTCGGCAGCGGCGGGGTTGTGGCCCTCTGCCTGCGCAAAGACGGTAGCAAGTTCGAGGTCACGGTTATGGAGTCGCCGATGCTCGACACCGCCGGCGCCGTGGTGGGACTGTCCGTCGTCATGCGCGAGACCGGCGCCACGACCTCGAGAACAGGCCGGATGCCCAAGTCATTGAACTCGGAGCAGGACGCGAACCAGTGATGCTCGCAATCGGCGCGCCGATGCCCTCCTGGTAAATCGACAGAATCCGGCCTCATCGAACGCCGGCGAGGCCGCCATTCCGCGCCGGAACGCGAATCCACCTTTTCGCCGGGCTTCGCAGACGCGGTCAACGGACCCGCTGCGTGTATGATCCGCACAACGGTGCGAGGCCCCGGTCCATGGCTCTCAGTCTCGATAGCGACAATTGCGGACGACGAGCAAAGCGGGGGGATGCGCGCAAAGGTTCAGGCGCCGAATCTGGCGGCCGAACGCGCTCGTGCCTTTGCCGCTTCTTCCTCGCGATTCTTCGGGGGCGCGTTCGTCTCCAGCGAACGCAGCAGATGCATCGCCGCGTGGGCTACTTCGTCGACCGCGTGATTGAACGCGTGCTCATTGGCCTTTGAAGGCTTGTTGAATCCGCTGATCTTCCGCACGAACTGCAGAGAAGCGGCCCGAACCTCATCGTCAGTAACCGGCGGTTCAAAGTTGAACAGGGTCTTGATATTCCTGCACATCGGAGCGACCTCAGCTTGAACACTTCTACGTCGCGCTGATTAACAACTCTTCGCGCGCCGCACACGCATCTATCTCCATCTCCAATCCTGTCACCGGCGGCCGCGAATGATGGAAGCGGATACCACGAATTGCCGCTGCGCCCAGCGCGGGAAGCAGCAGCTTCTCGAATAGCGGATGCACGTCGTGAACGGTGTACAGATTCACCGACGTCGCATCGTCCCATCGAACCTTCATCTCTCCGATCAACTCACTGAGATTGTCGAGCACGCAGGCCATTTTCCGGCCGAGTCCATCCGGAGAAACGTCTCCTCGCGCGACCAGCTCGCGCCTGCCGCCTTCGCCGGCGCGCATCTCGGCAGAGCCTGCGAGCACGTAAGCCGGTCGTGCGACGCCAGGGTTCGGGACCGTGTAATAGAAACCAAAGAGGGAAGGCTCGGCCGGAGCGTTTGTCATCGGGGCAACGTTGGTGCGCGCGATCGGATTGACTCCGTCGATCAAGACGCCCCAGGCCGCGAGCCGTTCGAGATAGCCGCGATTGAATTCATCGAAGCCGGCAGGCGTCAGTGGAGCGGGGATGCGCAACTCGATTCCGCACACGGCATGAATCGGCCGCTGCACATCGCGCAGGTGGCGTTCGATCGATCCATAGCCGTCCGCGAGCCGGACCATCGGATGAAAACTCGCGTGCACGATCGCGAATCCGAGATCCGCGACGGCGCCCGAAGAAAACGGCATCCCGGGCGCGGTCACGAATCGATAATTGCCTCTGGCATTCAGAGCCAACATCGACCGCGCTCCTCCGCGCAGGCGCAAGACCGATGGGCTCAAAGATCCCACGATTCACCCCAAAGTAACAGCCCTAAAACAGCGAATTTCCAAGGCCTTTCCTTTCAAATTCAAATCGACGCACTTTTGAAAGGAAAAGACCCATCGGAGCCTTGCGAGAGAGCCGAATATTTCTGGAAATATAGTGTTTTTCCTTTCAATTTCTGTCCGCAATTCCCCGCCGAGTTTCATGTGCGCTTCGGCGGCATTTGCGCTGCCGGACAGGGCCATACCGGCCAGTAGTGCCTGACCGGCGACTGCCAAAGTTTGCCCGATCACAGCGGCACGGAACCCGAAGGAGATCTTCGATCGCCAAAAGCCCTTACCGATTGCCATCACACCTTAGCTCCTTCGCCAAAACCCAAGGAGCAAGGGACTCCGCCAAAATCGCGCATTCACAGCGTCGCATCGCCCCTAGGCTCTCCACTAGTGAGACGGCATAGGGACTCGGAATGTGACATCGCCATCCGAATTCACGAGAAGCCCCCGCATAGGACAGCGACCTGAGCCACAAAAGCGACGTGCTGCTGTGTCTTTCGCTAGGAGATTCAGTGTTTCAGACTTCTTGGAGCCACCGGTCGGATTCAAACCGACGACCTGCTGATTACGAATAAGCGTCAGGCCCCAACCACCGCGAACGACCCTGACCAAAGCCCAACAAAATCAAGGAAGCGCACCGGCTAGGTCCTCACGGTCGTTCGGCGTTTTTCGTCCGGTTACGGCACCCTATAGGCACCAACCGCGAAACTCACCGAGGCGAGGTCGCCCCAAACCCCGGCACGCACTGCGCCGACTGGATTGGCTCCGCACGCAAGGGAACGCGGACAAAGCTGCAGCCGAACAGATCTTTTCACGAAAGCTTGCCCCGAGGCGTGGAGCTTGAAAGCGGCGGCGCGGAGGTCCTCAGCCTTGATTCGGTGCCGGATCGTTAGAGTAAATGCATTTCTTGTTGGCAGTTCAGCGCAGGTGATGCGCCGGGTAAAATAGGTGGGTCGATTGCGCGGCGGCTGAATCGGCTGGATTTGGTGGGTTGGGACGGCTCACGTCAAGCCTGTCGCGATTTGAGGGCCCGAGAACCTTAGCCGAAGGTCTTCGTCGAATGATGGGACGTCTCCAGGCTACCGAAATTCCTTAGAATTCGACCGCGGTGGACGGCGGTTCTGGAATTTAGGCATCCGCTTGGCGTAGCATCCCGGTTGGTCTAAAGGGCAGGAGAGAAAACTGAGGGGCCGGCGGGTCCTTGCGGCGATGTTTCATAAAGAAGCTGACATGATGCGACCGGTGGTGCGGTGGATGAAGGCTGCTGGCCTGACAGCGAGGTCCGAATTTGTGACTCCTTGGGGTGTGTGCGATCTCGTCGGTCTTCGCTTCAATGCCAATAATCTTGCACGGCGCATCCGGCTGAAGCAGACGCGCGCGGTTAGTTCAATCACCCGAGCAATGATTCTTCTTGAAATTCCGGACGTGGAAACTCGAAGGTTTGTTACGCTTGAGAAGCTGAGGCGCCATTGGACAGGCTCCTTCCGTGAGGAGACCATTCGAAGGGAGACTGACAGGCTCATCGCCGATGGGTTCGTGATTCTTTCCCGAAAAAGCCGCCTGCAGAAGATCAATGGCTGGATGCCACTACAAGATCGGTTGGTCGCTGTGGAGTTAAAGCTCTCCAGAATCGAGGAGGCCATGCGTCAGGCGTTGAACAATGTGGCTTTTGCCGATGAATCATACGTTGCTTTGCCGGACGCTATTGCCAAGCGCGTCGCGTCTCGCCCTTCGCGTTGGTCAAGGTTCTTTGAGGCCGGGGTGGGATTGCTGGGCGTGACTCCTCACCGGTGTCGGGTGGTGGTTTCACCCAAGAAGGCCGAGCAATGGAAGGATAAGCCCGTTCAGTTGTATTGCGTTGAAAAGTTCTGGAGAAGCCGGCTTAAAGGCAACTAAGCATGAGTGGCTCAGCCACGGCTTCCGGACGGCGAGCTGTGCCTTCATCGGGTAGATCTGGGAGTGACTTGCCTAGTGCGTATGCTGCCGATAAATCCTGAAACAATGCCATCGACCGGCCAGATTTGGGTGCATTCGCTATAAGGTCAAGCCACCGCTTGTAAAACGCAGCAACCTGCTCACGGGAAGTATCAGGGGAGATCAAGTTACCGTATTGTTTTTTGATGTCGTTGAACTCTATGTACGCTGGATGGCTGGTGCCTAACTTAGTAAGTGCTGTATCCAGCCAGGCTCTGAGTTGAATGCTAACGCTAACCCTCCGCCTTAGCGATGGCAGCACAATTCGTACGCTCGGCGGCATTGCGTGACCGCCGGCCAGAAAGTATTGGTACCCAGAGCCAATTCCTATCGCAGGATAGTCGACCAAACCCCTTGACCACAACACCAGGTTTAGTCCCCAGTACGGGCCTGCTATTCGGATTCTGGATGGAATTCGTTCATTGAGTTCCTGATGTAAGGCAACAATTCCCGGCAGACGCCTGTTTCTGAGAGTCGCGGATCCACTGTCGTCAACTAAGCTTCTTTCGACAACCCAAAGACCGTCTGCTTGAGATTCGTGATAGCACTTCTCGGCCTGCTGTACCTTAGGATTCCTTGCAGTTTTACCATTGACCTGTTGCTGATGCGTAAAAATTAGAGGCAAAATAAGTTTTCCCGAGAACCCCTTATCCCTTTTCCACTTTCCCGCGGCGACTGCTAGTGCCCGATTGATTTTGTTGCGGTCAGAATTTGTGACCAATGGTATCTGCGGAACACTAATCCAGGTGGGTTTGTATGACGCGCACTTGTCCAAGATAGCGTCAACGAAAGCCTGTACTTCTGAGGCGATCGGCCTTTCCTGGAATGTCGGCTTCGCAACATCTTCGAATTTTGCAAAGCCTTTCATGAAGGTGAACCAGGGCCGGTCGCGACGCGCGTCGGGATCGTCCATGCCGTCCACACACGCGTCCAACCAGATTTTAAAGGTCGGACGCAAAAGTGGAACTAGGCTTGCGGCTCGATCTAAAGGGAGCCGCGCAACCTCCGAATCCGCATACAGTCTCTGCGCGATTCTCGCCCCGTCGTCACTCGTTATAAACGGAATTTGCTCCGCCATCCGCTCCTCACAAGCCCGCACTTCTCTTTAGGTGAGAGCACACATGTTCCGGCTCCGGAAAGATGAACATCTCACCGATGCCGACGCGCTCCAGCTCGTTTAGCAGGCCCCTCTTGTATTCGCGCAAGATGGGCACATACAGCAGCGAACTGGCCTGGGCGCGATCCAATGCAAAGCTTTTTGACCCATGAAGCGTGAACACGCCCTGTTGTAGGGCGATCCGTTCGGTGTTCCAAGTTGGATTGATTGCGATGGTGCGCTTTCCAGCTGGTCGCACTTTACCGTCGAGTTTGAAATAAGGCTTTATGATGTTGGCATCTCGCTCCATGTTAAAGACCCGCGGCGATCGGGCCTCGACGTTTTGGTTCAGCTCGATGGGATTGAGGATAACAACTAAGCCGTCTGAGTCGGGGTCCTTGCTACAAGCGAAGAAGAGTGCAACAGCTGCATTCTGAGTCCAGTCTAACAATCGCGTGGGCAGTCCATAGTGTTGTGCGACCTGCATCCAGCCAAGATCATCATCAGGAGCGGGAGGACGACCTAGTTTCATGTCGAGAAAGCGCTTCATATCAGCCAAGAGATGGAGCGCCGCGTCTCTTTTTTCCTGCGCGGCGTAACGAAGGGCTGAAGGTGCGAGAGAATGCGTGAGCTGCGGATGACCCCGAAACCAGAAGATTTTGTTTGGCTCTAACAGGGAGTGAAACACACCAAAAAAATCGCTCAGTGTGGAAATCAGTTGGTCTTGAAACATTGGGCAGTCTATCGGACAGGCTCTGTATCGGCGAATGAGGTCTCGACGGGTTTTCGGTGTTGTCGGAGGCATTTTCTATCAATCAGATGTGACGGCAAGTTGCCCCATTAACATTAGGTGTTGCCTGCCTTCGTGGACGCACGATTCAAGACCGCAGCGGGATCGCATGTTGCCCGACCCAACGCACCCAGGGCAGTTCGTTCCTGACCGTGTTCCAGAGGCGTTCATCCGCGGTCCAGCACTCGCATTGTCGGGATTCCGCAAGGGCCAAGTAGTGCGCGTCGTATGCGCTCGGCAGGGAAAACCGCTCCATAATTTCCAGAGCGCGAAGATTGACCGCAACGTCGTTCTCCAGCGCTGGCCCATTCTCCAACAGGAATGCTAGGCGTTCCTTGGCGATCTCAAGGCTCAACTGGCCCCGTTTTACCCGTTTCGCGAGGGCATTGGTCGCCTCATAGGCAAACAGCGCCGGCGCGGTTAGGCGCCGACGCTGTTTCTGCCACTTTTCTAGAAGCTCCGATGCTTCGTCACTGTACGGCTCCCGCTCGATCCACTTAAGCGCGAGGCTCGCATCGACGACCACTTCGTCGGCGCTCACAGTTGGTTATCACGCTCCATCCTGGCTTCGCGGATCAGGTCTACAGAGTCCTCCGGAAAGGGCGTGGGTTGTTGGGCGCGGAAGGTGGCGAAGCGGCCTAGCGTCTCGGTCGTGATGGTGCCATCGGCCTTTTTCTTGAGTACCCGGCCCGCCGGCACCGAGCGATCGAGGAGGCGCGTCACATAGGCCGAGACTGAAAGGTCTTGGGCGGCTGCCGCCACCTTGATGCGGCGCCGTAGCGCGGGAGGTATATCAAGCGTAAGCCGGGGCCGGTTCGTCTTGGTGATAGATCTTGCCATCGTCTGATACCGTTTTCCCGCTAATTTAGCTACATTCTACACGATTGACGCTTTCGGTGTCATGGCGTCAGAGGGGTCGAAAATCTTGAGAGGAGAGACCGTTGGAAGCACGCGACCGCCGTCTTCCCGATTGGTTCATTCGAATCCGAACCGGTCAAGTTCGATTGCCGCGATTTCAGCGCTTCGAGGCGTGGAGCCATGATCGAGTCGCCGCTTTGCTTGAGACGGTGTTAAGGGGTTTGCCCGCTGGGGCTGCATTGATCCTTGAGGTCGGTGATAAAGAACCGTTTAGAAGCCGCTCCATTGTAGGGGCGCCGCAGCCAACTGAAAGGGTCACGGAGCATCTCCTGGATGGCCAGCAAAGGATAACCGCGTTGTGGCGGAGCATGCACGATAACTATGAGGATCGAACCTATTTTGCCTACTTCGAGCCCGACGAGGAACACGACGGAGCGGTGATTCCTAAGGTCTATGGACAGCCACGCTGGTGGCGGAACGGAACGCGCTATCCTGTCTGGGCGGACGATCCAGTAAAGATTGACGCGAAAGGATACGTCCCCGTGAGTCTGCTAAGGCCTAGCGATTTTGACAAGGACATTACTGCTTGGTGCAAAACGGCGCTGGCAGGTAATGCCGAGGCGGTCCTCGATCTCAAGGACAGGATTAACGACCTTCGGAAGCGAGTCAGTGAGTTCAATCTGCCGTTTCTTTCTCTGCCGATTGGTACGGCTAGAGACGTGGCGCTCGACGTGTTCATCAAAATGAACACGAGCGCAGTTCCTCTCAGCGCGTTCGATATCGTCGTGGCGCAGGTCGAAGATGCCACGGGTCGATCACTGCACGAATTGGTAGGGTCTCTTAGAGCCAAAGCGCCGCAAGCAGATGCCTATGGCGACGCGTCCGATTTCATGTTGCGAGTGGCCGCGATGCGCGGCGATCGTCCGCCGACTCAAGCGAGCTTCTTGCGACTTGACTTCGACAGGCTGGTTGCTGATTGGGAGAAGATTGTAGATGGCATCAGCTTTGCCACCGATTTGCTCGACCAAGAGCGCATTTACGATGCCGAAAGACTGCCGACAGATATCGTAATTCCGGTCCTCTCTGCCCTTAAAGATGATGTTCCCCCGGCATTGGACGAGCGCGGTAACGTGCTGACACTTCTCAGGCGTTACATCTGGCGTGCTTTCCTCACGCGTAGATACGAAAGCTCCGCCGGGACGCGCTCTTTGCAGGACTTGCGCGGCCTTCGAAGCGCGATCAAGGGGAACTCTGACCCAAAGGGAATACCGATCTTTGATGAAAGCGAGTTTCCGCTGCCGACTATAGACGAGATAAAGAGAGCCCGCTGGCCTAAAACGCGGGACATACTGGCGCGAGGAATCTCGGCCATTTCCCTTCGCGAAGGTGCGCTCGACTTGGCAGACGGTACGCCCGCAAATCGAACCGCCTTGCCGCATCGAGACTCCAGGGCTGCTGGCCTCGAGGCTAACAATGATGAAATCTCTGGCCCCATCTAGAGGCGTTCCGCTGGGAACGACGTGGCACGATGGCGTTACTGTTGTGCCTTCTATTGCGAACTGAGCGCCAGCGCCAGCCAACCTAAGAGCCTGCGACATGCTACGGCTCCAACGTCAATGCCTGTGTCGACGCCCCCATTGACTGTTCCTGCTGTGTCAGTGCATTGTTCGTGCATCGTCGTACGATGCAAGGCACACTGACCATCCGAATAGACGCGACGCTGAAGCAAAAGGCCGAGGAGAAAGCCGCCGCAGAGGACGAGACCCTTTCGCAAGTGGTGCGGCGCGCTCTTCGAGAATACGTGTCCCCGCGCCATCCCTCATCTGCCCCCCGCGGACAAAGTGCGCTCAAGTCGCAAACACGCATAACGCCGAAAAGCCGCAAGTGCCATAGCACCCGCATGGTCAAAGGGAGGAAACCGGAACAATGAACGCCAACCAGGCCCAAACACGGGAGCGATTTAGCTACAACGATTTCATCAGCCACACACTCCAACTGAGCGGACACGGCAAATGCGGAGCTTCGGAGTGGCCGTACGACGTCACACTGACCTCGAAACCCTGCTTCATGGGCGGGGGACAGGATAAATTCGCACCGTGTGGAATCTGCTAGGACTGCCAGAACGTGACGCCTGGGCACTAGCCCGATGCGCTGCGCCTCCTGCCATTAGAGAGCGGACGTGGATGCGAAGGGAATGAACGGAGGATCGAGCAAGACACCTTCCTTTAGAGGTTTATTGGCGGCATCGCGGTCAAGTTCGTACGCGAAGAAGATGACCCGCAATTCCAATACCACCCACGAGCATCTGTTGCGGATTACGCTTTGGAAGCGCGGGTTGCGCTATCGAAAGAACGTACCGACGCTTCCTGGAAAGCCCGATATCGTTTTCCACAGAGAGCGCGTGGCGGTATTTTGCGATGGCGATTTCTGGCACGGACGGCATTGGCGGCGCCTATCGGGCAAGCTCCGCGCAGGAACCAACCCTTCCTACTGGACTGGCAAGATAAGCGCGAACCGCAGCCGTGACCGCCGCGTCACCCGACTGCTGAAAACCGAAGGGTGGACCGTCATTCGGATTTGGGAGACGGATATCCGCCGAGATCCAGAGCGAGTCGCATGCATCGTGGAACGCCTCGTTCAAAGGAGCCGACGCGGCGACGATGCGATTCATTGATCTGTTTGCGGGACTTGGCGGGTTTCATGTCGGGCTCGCCAGTCTCGGACACGAGTGCGTTTTCGCGAGCGAACTGGATACTCATCTTCAAGAACTTTACGAGAAAAATTTCGGCCTGCGCCCCCACGGCGACATCCGCACCATATCGGCCGATCTAGTGCCTTCCCATGACGTTCTGTGCGCCGGCTCACCCTGTCAGCCGTTCTCGAAGGCGGGAGGCCAGCAGGGCTTCGATTGCCCGAGATGGGGAGATCTTTTCGGGCATGTGCTGCGCCTCCTCAAACACCACAAGCCGAAATTCCTCATCCTTGAGAATGTTCCCAATCTTGAGCGACACGATAACGGCGACACGTGGTCTCAACTGCAGCGTGAACTGTGCGCCGCCGGCTACGAAATCAGCACCAAACATCTCTCGCCTCATCAGTACGGCGTTCCGCAGATCAGGGAGCGCGTGTTTATTGTCGGAAGCCGGTCAGGCCTGACGCATTTCGCATGGCCACAACAAGCGGACGAGGCCGATCTCTCTATAAGCTCCGTCCTCGACAAAAATCCCGAAGACGCGAAACCCATTTCGTCGCACGCAAAGAAGTGCCTTCAGGTATGGCAGGCCTTCATCAAGGCATTTCCGAAAAAAGAGGAGTTGCCCTCGTTTCCCATCTGGTCAATGGAATTCGGGGCCACCTACCCGTTTGAAAAGGAGACGCCGCACGCGCTCGGGAGCCGAAGACTAAGGAAATATCGCGGTAGTCACGGAATCCCGCTTAGTTGGTATCCGGCGGCACTGCGAATGGACGGTCTGCCCTCGTATGCCTGCACCAAAGAGGACTCATTTCCACATTGGAAGGTGCTGTTCATCCAGCAGAATCGCGAGTTCTATAAGCGCCACAAGAAGTGGATAAAACCCTGGCTCCCGCGCATTCTCGATTTCCCCCCGAGCTTTCAAAAACTGGAATGGAACTGCAAGGGAGAAAAGCGCAACATCTGGGACTACGTGATCCAGTTCCGCGCATCCGGTGTCCGCATCAAGCGCCCGACGACCGCTCCGTCGCTGATCGCCATGACCACCACTCAGGTGCCAATCATCGGATGGGAGCGCCGGTACATGACTCCTCGCGAGTGCGCGCGCCTTCAAAGCCTTCATGAACTGAAACATCTGCCGCACGCGCCCACCAGAGCCTTCAAGGCGCTTGGCAACGCCGTCAACAGTGAGTTGGTCCGTCTCATCGGCGCAAGCCTCCTGGCCCCACGCCCTGAGCACCGCGCCACTCTCACAGCGGGAGACTTTAATCGGCTTGGCCAGGCTGAGCCTGCAAACCATGCCGCAATCTGAGCAAAGGGCGACCCTTCCTCCCCGCGTCAGCATTCGTCCCGGCGTCGGGATCTTGTCCGTTCTCCGGCACCTGAATTACAAGGCGTGGTTCGCAATGGCGGAATTCGTCGATAATTCTCTCCAGAGTTATCTGCAAAATCGCGAAAAGCTTCAGGGGCTTCACGGAAATGATCTCCGGCTGAAAGTCGAAGTCGAGATCGAGCGTTCCGACGAGGTCCGTATCAAGATAAGGGACAACGCCGCCGGCATTGCCACTGCCGACTATGCGCGCGCCTTCCGCCCGGCGGAGTTGCCCACGGACCGCAGCGGCTTCGCCGAGTTCGGCATGGGCATGAAAAGTGCCGCGTGCTGGTTCGCGCCCCGCTGGAAGGTCAGGACATCAGCCCTAGGCGAGCCCATCGAACGAACAATCTCCCTTGATATCGAAACTATCGTGCGCGATTCCATCGAAGAGCTCGACGTTGTGGAACACCCCGCTGGCGTCAACGACCACTTCACGGAGATCACGCTGATCGATCCGTATGACAAGCTTCAGACGAAGACCGCCAGCAAGATCAAGGATCATCTCGCGAGCATCTATAGGATATTTCTGCGCGAGCAAGCGATGGAGTTGTGGTTCAACGGCGATCGATTGACTTACGAAATTCCGAAGATATTGGTCGCGCCATTCAAGAAGACGCCGAACGAGGAACCCCGGCGCTGGTATCGCGAGTTCAGTTTCGACTTCGGGCTTGGGCTGCGAGCATCCGGGTTCGCGGCGATCCGGGAAGTTGCCAGCACCTCCACAGCCGGATTTGCATTGTTCAGGCGCAAGCGGCTGATCGAGGGCAGCCTCGATGAGCCCTACCGGCCGGAATATGTTTTCGGCACGGGCAACTCCTACCGCAAGCAGCGCCTCATCGGCGAGATCCATCTCGAAGGTTTCGAGGTCAGTCACACCAAGGACGGATTCAAGTGGGAAGATCATGAACAGCCGTTCCTTGAGCTTTTGTACGACGAGCTCGAAAAGCATGGCCTTCCTTTGCTTTCGCAGGCGGAATTGTACCGGGCGCGCGAGGCGCAGCGCGACCTTCGGGCCGAGGCCGAGAAAGCCAGTGCCCGCATTGCAGAGACGGTTGAAAAGGAAGTCCCGCGTGTTCTCGAAGAGCAAGCCGCCGCGCGCCCGTTTCTTGAGCCTCTGCCGGCAGCGGCTCCGCCCGATCGATCGGCCAGTTCGCGGCTCATCGAAGTCGACCACCGCGGAGCGAAATGGCGCATCACGATCGAATTGGCAATGGACCCGGCCATCGAGGATTGGATTTCCATCGCCGACAAGCCGGCGGAACGCGGACAGCCTCGGGCCATCACCGTCCGTATGTCGCTCGCCCACCCATTCATGCAACAATTCTGTCGGGCGGATTCCGAGGAGATCGAGGCGCTGGCGCGCGTTGCCGCCGCGATAGGGCTTGCCGAGATAACGGCTCGCGACGCGGGCGTTCCGCAATACGGCACCATTCGCCGCAATATCAATCAGCTCTTGCGGGAGGCCCTCTCGAAACCATGACGGAGCGATTTTGTGCCTAACGCCGACGGCGAATTGATAACTCCCCAGGAGGAGCTTCCGCCAGGGAGCCGGTGGCTTCCCGTTCGGGGCGCTGAAGTCCGAGACCTTCTTGCTCACCTCCAGCTTGATGACCAGAGCACCGAGCGCCTGGTCTCCGAAGCGACCACCATCCTCAGCAAGTGCCTGCCGCCTCATGGCGCCGCAGATTCGACGACCGGTCTGGTTCTGGGCTACGTTCAAAGCGGCAAAACCATGTCGTTTACGACGGTCGCCGCACTCGCCCGCGATAACGCGTTCCCGATGGTCATCGTCGTCACGGGAGTCAGCAACCCGCTGCTTGACCAGTCGACACGACGGCTTGAACAGGACCTTCGCCTTCAGGAAAACCGCAAATGGCGCCTGCTCCGCAATCCCAAGCCCATTGATCGTCATGCAATCAGCGACGTGCTCGCCGAC
Organism: Pseudomonadota bacterium; assembly: GCA_021323675.1. Classification (GTDB taxonomy): domain Bacteria; phylum Desulfobacterota; class Binatia; order Binatales; family Binataceae; genus JAFAHS01. The sequence continues at coordinate 63,387 of JAJPKP010000007.1, forward strand.
TGGCGGGACGGGAGGCTGCCGGAACATCGCCGCAAGACTGTTCTGATCACAGTCCTTAAGCAAACAACCAACCTTCGAAACCTCATCCGCGTGCTCGAACAACTCGACCTTTCGACATTACCCGTCCTTGTCATCGACGATGAAGCGGACCAGGCCGGACTGAATACTCGCGTCGGCCAGGCGACGCCGAGCACTACCTACCAGCGTCTCGTGGCCCTGCGGCAAAACCTGCCGCATCACGCCTACCTCCAGTATACGGCCACACCGCAAGCGCCGTTGCTTATCAACATCATCGATGTCCTGTCTCCTGAATTCGTCGAGCTCCTGACCCCCGGCCCCGACTATGTCGGAGGACAGACTTTCTTTGACGAACGACCGAACCTTGTGCGCGTCATACCGGCGAACGAGATCCCAGGCCGCAACGCGGCGCCTCAGTGCGTGCCGCCCTCGCTGATCGAAGCTTTACGCCTGTTTTTTCTAGGAGTGGCGGCCGGGTTTACGCTAGCCGAGGATCAACTCCCCCGCCGCAACCGCTCGATGCTTGTTCATCCATCGCGAGAGACTGCCGGCCACAGCCAGTACTTTCACTGGATCACGCAGATCAGGCAGCAATGGATGGATATCCTCCGCCTGCAACCCACTGACTCCGAGCGCCTTAACTTTGTCGAAACATTCAGGCCCCAATACGACGATCTTGCCGGCACCGTCGCCGACCTTCCCGGCTTCGATGCGCTCGCCGCAGAACTCGAATACTCCATTCGGCAAACGATGGTGCTGGAGGTCAATGCGCGCCCGACGACCCCTCAACCCGACTGGCGAGACTACTCATGGATCCTCGTCGGCGGCCAGGCGATGGACCGCGGCTACACCGTGGAGGGCTTGACGGTCACCTACATGCCGCGAGACATGGGCGTGGGCAACGCCGACACCATCGAGCAGCGCGCCCGGTTTTTTGGCTACAAGCGCAGATATATCGGCTATTGCCGCGTGTTTCTCGAATCAGGCGTGCGCGATGCGTTCCAGTTCTACGTCGAGCACGAAGCAGACATCCGTCGCCGCCTCGCCGAACACCGCGATACCGGAAGGCCGCTCAGCGAATGGCGTCGCGCCTTTTTCATGGATAGCAACTTGCGCCCGACCCGCCGCCAAGTTCTCGATCTCGATTACCGGCAGGATACGGTTTCCGACGATTGGTTCTGGCCCAAGGTGCCGCACGGCACGGCCGAGTTACTGGACGCCAATCGCGCGACCGTCCGCAATTTCATTGAGCGAGTCACGTGGGCAGAATCGCCAGGCGACCCTCGCAGGACCCCCGAGCAGATCCATCTGGTCGCCGAAGATGTTCCGCTTCGACTAGCTTACGAGGAGTTGCTAATACCTTTGAGGCTCACCGAAGCGCGGGACTCTCAAATCTTCACCGGCCTGCTTCTGCAGGTTAAAGCCTATCTGGACAACCACGAAGACGCGGCCTGCACCATCTACCAGATGAGTCAGGGCCAGAGCCGGCTGCGCAGCGTCAACGACAACGATGAAATTCCCACGCTGTTCCAAGGCGCCAACTACGCGGACGCAGCCCACACGGACCCGATCTATCCTGGCGACGAGCGCGAGCGCGGTCTTCGTGGCGTGACGATTCAGATTCACACTCTTGAGGTAAGGAAAGGCGGCCAAGGACCGCGAGGGCAAGGCCCTCTCATCGCCAACGACGTTCCCGCCGTAGCCGTGTGGATCCCCCAGGACATGGCGCGGGACTGGCTCGTGCAGGAACGCTGAGGCAAGCTTGAACACCGATCTCTGCGCGCTGTTCGACTCTCTCGTTCTACCGCGCGAATTGCCCACCGGCCGCAGCCTCTCCGCTGTCGCGCTTCCAGACGCCGAAAACTACCGCCTCGCGAAGGATACCAACGGTGCCCCTTGCCTCCTCTTGCGGCAGCCACCGTCAGCAACTCGATCCGCGCCCATTCGTCTGCAGAATCTCGTGGTCTCTTATGAAGTTCCGTGTGTAGTTAGTCACGCCGACGGTCAGCGCGAGGAAGGCACTTTCACGATCGTTAAGTGCGCGGGCGCCGACCCCTCGCTGTTCCCTCATTTCCTGCGAATCCTTTCGCCCGTCATCGCCAGTCTGGGAATTCAACCCACGGCTGCCGCAATCCGCCGCGCCATTAACGGACTGGTTGACCTATTCCAATCTCTGACAGCCCCTGCCAAAAAATCCGTTCAGGGGCTCTGGGCCGAGTTGCTGCTTATGCGAAGGGCAAGCGACCCTCGCACCCTCATCAGAGCCTGGCATGCTCTCCCGTATGAGCACGTGGATTTTGTCAGTGGCCGTCAACGCCTCGAGGTCAAGAGCAGCGGTAATCGTCAGCGTAAGCACTACTTTTCTCTGGATCAGTTAACGCCTCCCGCCAATACCCGGCTTTTCGTGGCGTCTCTGTTCGTCGAATCAGTGGGAGGTGGCCTTTCTCTGCGCAGACTATTTGACGAGACTCGTGACCTCATCGCTTCCGACCCTTCTCTCTTGACGCGACTTGACGCGGCCTTCTATGCCACCTTGGGGTCTAACTGGAACGATGCCATGGAAGAATCCTTCGATGAGGAATTGGCGAGCCAGTCACTTCAGTTCTTCGATTCAACGAAGATTCCAAGAATCCAAGGACCGATTCATCCGGCAATAGGCGACGTACGCTTCGCTTCCGACCTCTCCGGCACGCCTCCTGAAACTCCGGAAACCATACGCCTAGCCGGAGGCCTCTTCGCCGCCGTGCTTCCTCCCGGGTAGTCAGCCGCACAACTCGCTACCATTTGTCTTGGTCTGATCGGTGGCTCGCGCCGCTAGCACCGCGCGGCAGACGCCTTCGGCGCTCTGTCACGCCTGCCGCCCCACTTCGCTCCCGCATCTCGGATCTGCGCGGACCCTCCTGTGAGTCGCGACAATAGATCTGCCGGCGTGTTGCCTCAGCCAAGAATGTTACTCCCCGCGACAATCGTCGTTGGTACTGGGGCGGAGCGCGAGGAGGGGCTGCCCCTCCTCGCCCCTCCGTCTGAAAAGCCACCAGCATGCGGCAGGCTGCGAGATCCGGAGTGCCTTGCCTCGTGAGTAGCGATGGCGTTCTCGCCCGCCATCTTTGCTCCTGGTTTAATTAATCCTCGCACCAAGCACCCGAGCAGGTGGCTTCACGACGTGGTGTGAGATTCGAGTCCTATCTGGGCAGCAGGGCTGCCGCAAACACGAATTCTCGGGCGCGCTCGCTGAAAGATCCGGTGAAGGCTGCCCCGCGCTGACGCGGCGTGCGAATCGGCCGGATCAGAACCTCGGCCGGGATACCGAAGCGCTGGTTGAGCCGCCGGATCATCTCAAGCGACAGCCCGCGCTTGCGGTGCATTATCTCGTAAACGCGGCTGCGGCCGCCGATCACGCCCACCAGCGCGCGATGATCCAGTCCCTGCTGCTCAAGTCGGAACTTGCGCTCCCCACGTTGGCCGAGACCTGCCTCCGACATTATCGAAAAACTGACCAACTGATGACCAGTGTCTGATTCCGATCGACCCGAAACAAAACCGACAGCAATCGAGCCGGACAGTGGACGTTTTCGAGCGACTACCATCAATTCGAGTTTGGCGAAACAAGCCAAGGCCATCCGACCAGGTACGCGCGCGACTCAGGATCTTTGAAGACCTGAGCCAAGCGCTTATCGTCCAGCTCGTAGCCGTACCGGTGCATGATCTGCAGAATTCCCAAAAGCAGCATTCTTGAAAGTTTCCCTGCATCCGCCGTTAGTCCACGGTCGGCCTACCGTTCGGCCAGTTCTGCAGTTGTTACGTCCCGCTCACGCTGAATTTCCTCGCGATAGCGCTGCAGAAACATCCCCGACTTCATGAAGCGCACAGGCTCGACGACAAACTCTTCCGGGTCTTTTTCTTCGACTATCGAGCAAGGAATGTGCGTGCGCTCCTCGAAACATCCAACCAAATCCTGCCACACAGCATCGATCATCGCCCCGACGGTCCCACGCTTCACGTCTAACCCATTTCGGAGAAACCCTCTTGAGAATTCCTTCCGGAGCACCCGTGCGAGATGCTCATCGCTCACACGAGAGTCGCCATCTGAACGCGCCTTCAAACACCTGTTAGCGATCGCGTTAAAACGCCGGTAAGCGTCCTTGCCGATGAACAACTGACCGTGGCCCGAAGGGTGATCGATCATACACAAGGCCTCGAACCCGGCCCGTTCACGCCAATGCTTCCTAAGTCCCTCCAGGCCCATTTGCGCGAATCGAACAGCTTCGGAGCAAACGAACTCAACATCCGCCACGTCCCGGCTGGATGCATCTGCTTGCTCGAGCAAGGGATTGTTCGGTCTTCATTCAATGTTTCGCAGCGAGCCCCTGTACAACTCCTCAATCGTCGCAGTCTCCGCGTCTGTAAGCGCCGCGAATTCGTTTTCACGCGCTCGCTTCGACAATCGTCCACCACCCTGTCGGAGAAAGCGGTGCAGTAAATCGATCTTGGCAGCCGGCATGTCGACGATTCGCTCAATGTCTCGGGCGAAACGGTCATACGCCTGCAGATACGCGACCTCTTGCGGAAGATCCCTTTCTACCGTCTGCTCCACACATCGATAGAGAAACTCGGCATGTGCTGTGGCATCAAAGTAACGATAGAAATCAGCCGTGTCGTTCAGCACCTCGATGTAGCCGTCCTCTTTGGCCCGCCATTCGATAAATTCCAGGAGCGGGCGCGAATACGACTCGAGCACTTGGCGATACGAATCGATGTCACGCAGTATCGCTGCACTCACCGGGAAAACGAATTCCGGCGGATTGTAGCCCGCCGACGCCAAGACGTGGTGGATGAGCCACCGATGGAGCCGTCCGTTGCCATCGCTGAACGGATGAATGTAAACGAATCCGAACGCTGCCGCAGCCGCCGCTACGACAGGGTCAATCCTGCCGCGTACCGAGCGCTCTGCATACGCGATCAATCCTTCGAGAAGGCCGCGCAAATCTTCTGGCCGGGCACTTACATGGTCAGGGATTGGCTCGCCGCTTGTCCGGTCGTGTTCGCCTACGAACCCGCCCTCGATTCGCAACCCCAGACGTACGAAACGGGCATCGCCGATCACGATCCTCTGAAGCCGCTCAAATTCCTCGATGCTCAACTTCCGCGATCCGGCCTGGCCGATGATCTGACCCCACCGGAGAGCGCGCTGAGGCGAAGGGCGCTCACCCTCGATCCAGAATGAGGACTTGCTGTCGCTCAGCAGGAGAAAGGCCGCCGCACGCGCCATTACGTCGCGGCGCGTCCGTCCAATCACCTCGCGGGCGATTTTGTCGAGACCTTTTGCTGCATACTGCTCCAAGGCTTGTGTTCGCCGCACCATAGGACAGAATTCGCGTGTGCCCGGAAGGTTGTCGGCCACCTTGTGCCTGCTTGAACCAGTCCCATGCTCCAGCGCGAATTGCTTGGCAGGATCCACCACTGGCACCGCTCGGATCTTTCCCGGGTTTGGAATGTCTAGCTCGCGACCGGTGAGCCACTCATACAGGTACCAAAGCCGCCGAGCGTAAGCTCCGGTAGGACTGGACCGGACCGCCGCTGTGATTTCCGTCGCGTCGACCGTCTTGAACAGAGCTGACAAAACCGAGAGGTTTATTCCTTCCCACTTGAGCGCAAATTCCAACTGGCCAGCCAGCGTGTCCTTCGGGGCGTGCCGTGGCGTAAACAGCAACCAGGTATCGGTAGATTCCGGATGGTGGCGACCGGAGATCCCCGCTATCCTCGGCGGTAGGGGCAGCTTGAGATGATAATCATCGATTAAAGCCGCGTATCCAGCCGGCGTAACCGGTTCAGGCGCGGATCTTCCGCGAAAATCGGTCACCAGTCGTGAATGATGCTCACCTGAGGGCATTATTGCGAAATTATCTCACCAAAGGGTCCTCTCCACAATCGGCACAATTTCGCGAAAACTGCTCACCTACTGCGAAAGATCATCACCAAGGCACCCAGCAGCGAAAATTGCTAACCGACGAGGCTCACGCTGGATCAGATCGGTCAATTTCTATCTGCCCTCGCTTCCATGTCTCTCGCCCAGTCCGATGGCGCCGCCCCTCCAGATCGCGGCGCTCCGCTATGAGACGCCCGCCGCTTCCGCCCATACCCAGCCCATCGGCTCCCCGCCTAAACCCGCCCGCCTTCTCCTGCGTCTCCGCTTCGCGCCGCTCTAAGTGGTGGCGTTCGCTGCGCTAGCACGTCATGCCACCGCCTGCGGCGGACGCTTCGCTTGTCATGCCCTGCCGCCCGCTCCGCTCGCGTATCCGCAGAATCGCGCACGGCCCTCCAGTTCTTCATGAGAGGTCGCCGCGAACAATGGCGCGGTGATGAAAGGCAAAGACAAGGCGCCTGCCCTTCGGGAAGCGGCGCGGAAAGGAGCGTGAGTTATGCGACGCAGGTTCAAGCGCGATCCCAAATGAGTGCGCGTCATTGACGGCGGCAGGGAGGCGCCATCCAGCCTCATTTCTTCGGAGTTGTCGGAGAGTTGCCGATGCTATTGAACGCTGGGAACCCGTTAACGGCCGGGCGCAGGGAGGCTGGTTGATACTCCCCGGCCTTCTCTCATCAGGTTGCGGGAAAAGTCGCGCAGTTGTGACTGTCCTTCGAGTTCCAGGCGGTCGGCAAGGCGGCGCAGCGATCTTCGGAGCGTATCGGCGCGGATGCCGAAGCGCGTGGCCAGTTCAACGTTGGAGAGGCGCGGAAGCTGCATCAGGAGTTCGGCCTGACTGTCGTTCAAACCGTAGCGATATTTGACCCGCTCCTTCAGCCGAGCACGAGTCTCGCCGGATTCCACGGTCACAAAGAATGCCCGGCCCGCTTCCGCATCGGCGGCGTATCCGGTCATTCGAATCTGATATCCGCTGCGATGGTTCAGGAGGCGCAACATCGGCGCGGGCGTCTTCGGGTCAACCTCGCTGGATATGAAGATTCGCCGCAGAACGCCGGCAATGTATTTCAGCGACGCCGCGATCTGATCGGGCTCGAACGCGTCCATCGCCAGGTCGTCGGTCGTGCGCAGTGAATAGAATATTGCCTTCGCGGCATCGTTGATCGCGAGAATTCTCCCGGTGAGGTCGATCGTGACCAGGCCGAGGCCGTGCTTGGTCCAATGCTCGAACTCATCACCCACGGGCTCGACCTTGTCGTCATCGTGACGCGCGTGCGCGACCGCGTGATTCAGGTGTTCCGCGATCGCCGCCATGAAGGCCCGATCTTCGGCGGTGAACGGCTTCATGTCGCGGCTGCGCCATAGCGGAAAGCATCCGAGCCGTCCGTCGGCGCCCCGCAGCATCAGGGTGATCACGTGATGGAAACCAAGATGGCGAGCGAATTCGTTGTAGCCGACACTGTTCTCGAATCTGCCGATCTCGAGTTCCTCATGCCGCCACAACTGTTTCTGAGCGAGGCGAACGGGATCCATCGTGGTGCCCTGATCTCGTGGCGGCAGCGCGAGCATCCGACTGAAGGTCGATCCCCATGATGAAATGTCCACGTTCGTGAACCAGCGATGATTCGGATAGTCGGCCGTGAACAGCCTGATCTCGCCGTGAGGAATGGCGTCGCCAACCAGATCGAAGAGGGTCATGGCGAACGTTGCCATCGGCAGACCCGCGGCGCACAGGCGCTGGATCCGCTTGAGTGCGATCTGCTTGTTGCGCCGATCGCAGCTCGAGCCGCACATTAGCGGCGGACGCGGGCCCGGGCTCTGCGACACCAAGGGGGCTTCTGCGGAACTCCGCTTCCGGCGGTTCTCTTTCCTGGGGCGAGCGGTTTGGAGACGAGCGAGCAGGCGACGGCAATGCCGCGCGCTACGTCGCGTCGAATATCGATTTGCAAGATGGTTCGAGAGCAGGCCCCCGCTCCACGCGGGCTCGGCGTAGCCGCAATCGCGCGGAGAGCGAGCCAGTTCGGCGATCAGCTTTTCCAGCGTCACCGAGTCGAGCCGGCGGATCTTCAGCGTCTTTGTTTCGGGAAATCCAGAACTCGCGGCAGCCATCGACTGTTCTCCTCTGAGCGAAGGTCCGCTCCGCGAAATGTCCGGCCCCTGGTTCAGGCCTCGCCCGATGGGCTTCCCCCGATGCTATGGAATCGCCACATAATTGGAAAGGAGACTTCGCTTTCAAATGCGATTCGCGCTGCCGTCCTTATCCAATCGGTCGCATCGCTATCTATTGGTTACGTTGGCGCCACTCGTGCTTGGATGCGGCGGCGGGGGCAGCTCCGGCGGTGGTGGGCACGTCAGCAGAATCAGCGGCCTGGTGCAGACCTCTTCGTTTCATATCGCCAAGAGCGACACCGTGATCGCCACCGCCGACACCACGATAATCGCGACCGATTCGATTCACATCGACGGCAAGCTGCTCATGGACCCGGGCGCCGGAATCGCGCTTCTCTCCAACGGTTCCCTGAGCATCGCGGGCGTCATCGCTCCAAATGCAATCAGCGCATCGGCGACTCTTCTCGATCGCGTATGGGCCGGGCTACGAGGCGAGGCGGTCGCGGATTCCCCGCCCTCTCCGCTGGTGCTCGGGGGCAACGCGATTAACAACCTGAACTCCGCGGCCCATGAAGCCGGCGGATCGGTCATCAGTCAGCCCGGTCAGGATATCGACATCACGACCATCGGGAACAACGGCACCATCAGTCTCGGATTTGGCATCCAGGGGGGCGATGGCGCCGACGCTCCTGGGGCGGGGGCACCGGGCCAGAGCGGAGGAAGCATTCATATCGGCGACGCCACGGCGATCGGCGCTGTCAACGATGCGGCTCAGAAGGCAGGCCAGCAAGGCAAAGCAACCAAGCCCGCCAACGTGTTCGTGGGTGTCAATCTGAAGGCGGGCAACGGAGGACACGGCTTCGATGATGTGAACGGGACGGCGTCGGGCGGCACCAACTCCTGCAAGGGCCTTCACGGCGGAAAATATGTCTATCAGGGAACAGATGGTGGCGGCGGCGGCGAAATCGTTATCCTGGGCGACGCCCTCCAGGTCGCTTCGGGCGTGACATTGACCGGAGGCGACGGAGGCCGTGGCGGCAACGCGGGCCAAATCCCTCCGGTTCACAAGCCCGCCCTGGACGGCGGCAGCAATCAGGACGGACTCGATGTGCAGTTCGCATCAGGCTCTGGCGGCAATGGCGGCAGTGTGGCTACCTCGTCCGGCTCAGTGGGAACTGGAGGCACGGGAGGGGATGCCGGCGACGCGGGGGTCTCGGCTGGAAATGGCGGACCTCCGGGATGTGATGGCGGCAATACCTTCGGCGCGCTGGGACAGCCCGGAATCGGTGGACTCGGGGCAGGTCAACCCGCGAATTCCGGCGAGAAGGGCCTGGCGGAGTTCAAAGATGGAGGCAACGGCCATATCGCAACTGATAGTCAGCATGCAGGCGGTGACGGCGGTGACTCGGCACTTGGCGATCCGAGCCTGCCGCCGCAGGTGCGTGGAACGGTTGTCTATTCGGGCTATGGCAACGGAGCCGATGGCTTCGACGGCTGCGCGGCGAATCCGCGAACCAATGGCACCAACGGAGGAAACGGCGGTTCCGTAGTCACGCACGGTGCGCCGACTAGTGCGGACGGCAGCCTCAATGGAGGCAACGGCCCCGGCGGGAATCCGCCGGGTAACGGCGGGATCGGCGGTTCCAGCGACGTGTTAGGCAAGGTCGGGGCCGACGGGACCAGTGGAAAGCCGTGTCCTGCCGGAACTCCAACTCCGACCCCGACCGGGTTCCCGACTCCGACGCCTACGACCGTACCGACTCGGACGCCGACCGCAACTCCTACGCGGAGGCCGACACCGACTGGAACGCCTTCGCAAACGCCTACCGCGACTCCGACCGCGACTCCCGCGCGGTTCGGATCGTGTGACCCGCCGAAAAATCTCTTTCCCAGCGGATCGGCACCGCAGTTCGCCGCTGTGGGGGCAAATACCTATGCGGTCAGCGACACCGGCGACCAGTTCTCGCAGATACAGTTCGCGCGATCGACGGACGGCGGTGTCACGTGGTCAGCTCCGGTCCAAATCACCAACGACTCGTCGCGCAACTTCAATCCCTCGGTGGCGGCCGATTCATCGGGCAACGTGTTTGTTGCTTATACGGGACTGAACTTCAGTGAGGGGAAGCGGTTTGTGCGAGGACTGTTCCAACCTGCCCGGTCCGCGTTCGGCGCGCCGTTCGACGTGATGCCGGGCGACGGAGTCAGCGTAGCATTCAATCCGAACAAACAGGGCGGCGCTGAATGGGAGATGGCGGGCAGCGACACCAGCGTGACCAACTCGATCTTCTTTAACAACAGCGCGAACGGAGAGACATGGGGCGCCGGTTCCGCAATTCCCAATGCGAGCGGGTCCTCACCCAGTATCGCGGTGGACGGCCTGGGCAGGATCTATGTGGGATGGTCAACGTTTGCCGTGGCGGGTGAACAGTCGTTGATATCCACCTCGACCGATGGCGGCAAAACCTGGTCGGTGCCGCAAACGCTTCACACCACGACCGGCTCTTTGATCCTTCCCCCCGCGTGGCTATTTCTCCCTCCGGCACCAGGGAACTTCATGGAGCTTGGGGTGGACAGCAGCCCACCAACTTCCAGCATCTTCGGTGAACTGGGCACCCTCGGCTCCAGCGAGGTGCAGCACTTCAACTTCGGTAACGGCGCGTTAGCGCAGGGGCTATTCCGTAGCGACAATTCCATCGTGATAGGCAGTGTCGCCGGCAATACCAGTCAGTTGCACATTCTACAGGGCGGCTTGGGGAGCAGCCTGAGCGACTTGCCGGTAAACAACAGTTCCAACATTCTGGAGTCGACGATCGTGCTCACTCAGCAATCGGGGAATCCCGCGCTGGTGTATGGAATCACGCACGACACGATTCCCGGGCCGATCGATTTTGGAGGGTGCCGATGAGGGAATGACGGCGATGCGCCGGTTCCGAGTTTCACTTTGGGCGGGGCCGTCTCTTCGACGGAGTTCTCCCATCGGGGCGAGGCGTGAGCATCTTCACATGATGCTCCAACAGTCGGGGAGTTTCGCGGCGCATCAATTGCTCGATTCGATTCGCCACCTCAGATTCCCCGACCTTGCTCGCTGCATGACATGGCTCGAAACCTCGCGTTCACTTGGAGGCGCGGAACTCGCATAAATCCGACTTTGTCCTGAATAAGCCGGTTTACCTGCCGCTTGGCCGCAGGTGAACAAAATAGCACCATTTCGTGTGTCCGGAAATTGAACCATTGATGTGCCCGGGGCGGGGCGGGAGCGAATGAAGCAAACGTTTGGGTTATAGCAGGGCGTTGACCAATGCTGTTCCGTAGAATAACGTGTTTCACGTGACGTGGAACAGACCCAAATCCGCAACAGCGCTAATCGGGCAAGGACGCGAAATGCTGGTCTCCAAGCTGCCTGGCGATTGGAAAGTCGTTGATCGCAAAGCCGCGGAAGTCGTGCGTCAGGGGCCGGATGCGATCATGGAAGTAACAGCGCCCGATGGCAAGAAGGCACTTCTCCTTGTAGAGGCGAAGGCGGACTTGGAACCTCGCAACGTTGTCAAGGCTCTCGAACAGGTACGGAAATTTGGAGAGGGCACGCCGTTTATTGTCTCGGATTTTCTCACGCCACGAGCACGAGAGATGTTGGTCCAATTCGGAGCCGGATACGCGGACGCGACCGGCAATCTACGACTCGCTCTGTCGAAACCAGCCCTATTCATCCAGACCAAGGGCGCCGATCGGGATCCTTGGCCGGATAAAAAGCCGCTGAGATCGCTGAAGGGCCGTGCGGCTGGCCGGCTGGTTCGTGCGCTGTGTGATCTGGAGCTACCGTTCGGGGTCCGGGAACTCGCGGCGCGCGCTGGGGTGTCTCCCGCATCAGCATCGAGAGTATTAGCATTGTTGGAGCGCGACGCGCTGATCGAACGCGACAACAACGACTGTGTGAATCGCGTGCGGAAAGCCGACCTCATTCGCCGTTGGGTGCAGGACTATTCGGTACTGAAGAGCAATATCGCAGAAAATTTCCTGGAACCTCGCGGCATTGCAGCATTACTTACAAAGCTGAAGGCGGCGAAATTCAACTATGCGGTGACTGGTCCGCTAGCGGCTTCGTTCATATCCTCCGCAGCCCCACCTCGCATCGTGACCATTTACGTTGACGATTTCCAGAAAGCCGCGGACTTGTTGGAGTTGAAACGTTCGGAAACGGGAACGAACGTGATTCTGGCTGAAGCATTTGATCCGGTAGTGTTCGATAGGACGTCGGATCAGAACGGCGTCCGATGTGTGGCATTGAGTCAGCTGTGCGCAGATTTATTGACAGGCCCAGGGAGAGATCCGGCGGAAGGCGAAGAGTTGTTGAGAAAGTTGGATAGTTCAGAGCCAACGCCACGGACAGAAAAGAGAGCCGCAGGAAGGTAGGCACCTTGGCGTCGGATCTTGACGAACAATATGTGCGCGCCCGGCAGGTGCTCATGGATGCGCTTGACGCGCTCGGAGAACATCGGAATTCCGTAATTTTGGTCGGCGCGCAAGCGATCTACGTGCACGCCGGCGAGGCGACCTTCGGGATGGTGGCCTATACAACGGACGCGGATCTCGCCCTCGATCCTCGCGTTCTCGAGGAAACGCCACCGATCGAATCCGTGATGAGAAACGCCGGATTCAGGCCGGGCGTGCAACCTGGAATTTGGCTTGGGAGCGACGACATTCAGGTTGATTTGCTGGTGCCCGAAGCGCTCGGAGGTGGAGGGAGGCGAAGTGCAAGGCTCGGTGGGCACGGCAAGGAAACCGCTCGAAAAGTGGAAGGGCTCGAAGGGGCTCTCGTCGAGAATGAGCTCGTAAGGGTCAGCTCGCTCCGACGAGATGATGATCGGCAATTCGATATTCGTGTGGCAGGGCCTTCTGCGTTAGTGGTGGCGAAGCTGCACAAGCTGTGGGAGCGACGGAACGATCGGCGCCGCCTGGAGAACAAAGACGCTGCCGACGTGTTTCGGTTGCTGCAGGCGATCGATTTGGAGAGGTTTGCCAGCGGATTCCGGGCTCTTCGCGAGGATGCGGTCTCTGCGGCTAGCGCGGTGAGAGCGATTGGTTTCCTGGAAGACCTATTTGGGCGAGCTGGCGGCTTGGGTATAGGAATGCTCAGGGAAGCAGTTACCGGTTTGGACGATCCGGACATAGCGGCAGCATCGTGCCTACAACTGGCTCGCGACGTTATGGAGGCGATACGGAGATGAAGCTCCGAGTCGGGCCAAGCGGAGTTCACTTTTTCGACCGCACGACTGGCTTGAATATCCTACTCGATGAGGTCCGACTTGATCGACCTCACTGGTCTCCCGCACCGCGGCAGGTCTCGATAGCTCTCACCAACGTGTGCGACCTCAAATGCCCATACTGTTACGCGCCTAAGAATGTTGACGCGCTCGATTTCTCGCGGTTACTCGATTGGATAACGGAACTGGACGAAGGGGGTTGCTTGGGCGTGGGCTTTGGGGGTGGTGAGCCTACTCTATACCATCGGTTCGCAGAGTTATGTAGTCGAGTATCGCATCAAACGCGTCTCGCGGTCACGTTCACTACCCACGGCCATGGACTCGACGAAGGGCTGCTCCGTGATCTCCGCGACACTGTCCATTTCGTGAGGGTAAGCGTCGATGGCTTCGGGAGGACCTACGAGCGTTTGCGCGGTCGTCCCTTCGCCGCCATTTGCCGCCAACTCGAAATGGTGCGCTCACTAGCGCCGTTCGGGATGAACTATGTTGTCAATGCGCTCACTGTTGGAGACTTGGACAGCGTGGCAGCGTTGGCGACGGAGGCCGGGGCCGTCGAGTTCTTATTGCTGCCACAACGACCTGTCGCGGGGCTTCGTGGGATCGATTCCGAAACAAGGCAGAAGCTGGCGACCTGGGTGGCGCGATATCAAGGAAATGTGCGTTTGGCGGTGAGCGAAACTGATGCGCATGGTTTCCGCTTCTGTGATCCTTTCGCGGATGAGGCGGGTCTTAGTTCGTACGCTCACATCGACGCTTCTGGATCTCTTCGCAGGTCTTCGTACGATTCCGTCGGGGTTGGTATCGGTGGAAGCGGAGTAATGCGCGCGTTGGAAGTGCTTAGAAATCATTGCGAGGACGGTGTTTCATGAAGATTTGGTACGGCTATGGCACAGAGCACTCTATGAACCTGGTGATGATCGGCTGCTTCAAGGAAATGGCCGACGCGGACAAAGCGGAGCAATTGATCGACTTCTTTATGGAGAAGGTTCGTTCGGAAGTAGATCTGAAAACCATGGAGATAGGTGACCCGCCTCCTCACTATAGCGATGAATGGATGGATTTTTTGAGAAGGATGAATGTCTACTATCTCGGGCCTGCGGAGATGGAGCAATTTGCCTACGACGTGAAACTCAAACGAGACGGCAACAAAATAGTCTTGACCACTGACGAAAGCGAGGTGTCGGCCTTCCTAAAAATAATGTTGTACGAAGGCGCGCGCGTCGAAGTCTACTCAGCGCATAACTATCCGGAGGCGGGAAAGGGCGGCGGAGAGGACAAACCCGTCGGAACTTGATGTCACTGATCAATTGGGACCGTTTTCTAAATCTACCTGGTGCCGCGACCACCAACTTTGAGAAACTCTGTCGCGCGCTCATCCGTCGCAACTACGGTCGTTACGGCCAACTCCTAGCTCTAGCAAACCAGCCAGGAGTCGAGTTTCATCTGAAGCTGGACGCCCCCTGTGGTCTCGGCTCTCCCCCTAGATGGTTTGGGTGGCAGTGCCGCTGGTATGACCTTCCCGGCGGAAGAGCGATCGGAAACGCGCGGCGCGAAAAGATCAAACAAGCAATCAAGAAGACTGAAAAGGTTCTTCCCTGCCTTACTGATTGGGTTCTGTGGACACGAAGAGCTCTGACTGAGAGCGACCAAGAATGGTTTAAATCCATCCAGAGCCAATTCCAGCTGACGCTCTGGACTGAAAATGAAGTTGAGGATCTCTCCACAGACGACGCTGAGATCGTTCGTGAGACCTATTTTGGCGAACTCATCCTCACCCCTGAACGATTGGCCGAGTTACATGCAATCGCTGTCGCTCCTTTGTCTAAGCGATGGCAACCACAGGTCCATCAGTCTCTAAGCGCCGAGCGCACATTGCGAAGGATTCTACTAGAGCCAAAGGATTGGAGCGTCCTTCCAGAAGTCGCTCGGCGCCTTCGAGGATACGGTCATGAGATAGCGGCCGGAGAGCAGGAAGTGCCCGCCTCGCTACGTGATGGTCTTGGGTCCGCGGTTTCACTTTGCGCCGTTCAGGCAGATGAGCTCGAAACCCTATATGGCGCTATTGTCAACGGAGATTTGGCGCAGCTCCAACAGCAATTGTCCACTCCTTCTGCGCCTCCTGAAGCCGGAGTTGTTCGCCTTGTTAGAAGGTTACGTTCCGCAAACATAGCGGCGTCTCTCACGATGACCAATGCGATGGCTAATATCCGACTTGCTCGGAAGGCGACAGCTGACCTCAGAGGAGCAGTTGACCAACACGTGATCGGGGTCGTGGCTGATTTCGGATGTGGAAAAACTCAGCTGTCAGCGGAGCTTACCGCTCCAACTCAAGAACGCCCTGCGGGAGTACTACTGCACGGCCAGAAACTGCGAGCGAGAAGTACCCTCGACGATCTAGCGCATCAGATTGTCTTACGCGGTTCGCCGCTCCAGAGCATGGAGGCATTGGTCGCGGCAGTTGACGCCGCGGGTGAACGCGCAAAATGTCGCCTGCCGATTTTTATCGACGGTCTCAATGAGGCCGAAGATCCTCGCGATTGGAAAGATCCTCTCGCATCCCTCAACAAGACGCTTGTCAAATATCCGCACGTTCTTGTGGTTTGTACTGTTCGTCATGCCTATGCGGACGAGTCCCTCCCCTCAGAAACTTCAAGAATAGAAATCCCTGGATTCGATACCGACACGGCGGAGGCTGTTAGACGCTATTTTCGTCATTACAAGATCCAGCCAGGGGAGGCGGATCTCCCCTGGGAACTCCTAAGCCACCCTTTAACGCTGCGCTTGTTTTGCGAGGTAACAAATCCGAAGAGACAGATGACGGTTGGGATCGATGCGATCCCAACCTCGTTGACGATTCTATTCGAACGGTACTTAGGCCAAGCGGCTGAGCGAATTGCTGAGTTGGCTCCCCGAACTCGCCGTTACTATGGGCAGGACGTCAAAGTAGCGCTGAGCGAGATCGGAAACATTTTTTGGAATAAGAATGAGCGGACACTCGAAATGTCAGAGTTGCGCCGGCAGCTTAATGATGAGTCCCGAACGTGGGACGAAAGCATTGTTCGCGCCCTCGAACAGGAAGGAATCTTGGGGAGAATGCCGGGCCCGAATAACGAGGACCGATTTGGGGTCGTACACGACGCACTCGCGGGACACCTGATTGCAAAAAATATCATCTCTCGACGAAGCGTTTCTGAGTTCGCCGTCTGGTTGAGTGAGCCGGACACGATTGATTCATTCGACTACTCGTCTGCCAACGGCCATACGTTCGGCTCTGACGTCTTTCGTTCACTGGCTGCGCTTCTTCCTACGTTTTACCAAGAACAGCTCTGGCGTATTGCTCCAGCCCCGCTCAAGGCAAGAGCTCTCTGGCTTGCGGCTGGCCTCGACAGTGCCTCTCTGGACGCGGAGACGGTGGAGGAGATCAAATCGCTCGTGGCACGGCGACCCGCCTTTGTGCGGCTTTGGCAGACTCGCGGGATTGTGGGGCATCCTCTCAACTCTGAGTTTCTTGACGCCCTGCTTCGGCCAATGACCACAGCGGACCGAGACTTGATGTGGACTGAGTGGCTCCGACTCAACGCTGATCTAGTTTTGAAGGACCTAAAGCGTATGGCGGAATCTTGGCGGACGCGAAGCGAACGTGCTCCTTCCGATTTGCTCAGAGCGCGATGGGCAATGTGGGCGCTCACCAGTACCGTCGAAGTGCTTCGCGATGAGGCGACTCAAGCTCTCTATTGGTTTGGCCGAGGCAAAGCCGGTGAACTTTTCCGTCTTGCGCTAGAGGCACTGCCGATTAACGATGCCGATGTCGCAGAACGGCTGATCGCTGCGTCTTACGGCGTTGTTATGGCCAACCAGAGGCCGGTCCCCGATTTTGAGCTGACACTCGGGGAATTTCTGACTGGACTCCGCAACGCTCTCGTTGGCTCGAGTCCGGGAAACCCGACAAATCACTGGTTGATTAGGCAATACGTCGAGAGAATGGTAACGTTCGCCCTCAAATATTGCCGACCAATCGTTCCAGATGAGATGTCGGTCGGAGGAAAGGTGCCGTTCGCAGCGGGCCCGTATGTCCCGACCATTCCGGACGAGGACCCTCGAGCATCGGAAGTCGACAGATCCCTTCGCATGAACTTCGTGAACTACACTCTTGGTGGACTTTTTAACGATCGGCCGAACTATGCTGCGAGTCATAAAGGACATCAACTGGCAGTCGAATATGTGCGCGGCATGGTCTGGGAATTGGGTTGGCGAAAGGAAAGGTTCGACGAAGTAGACAAGAATTTATCTGACTACTGGATTCAGCGTAGGTTCGGTAGGACGGAGCGCTACGGAAAAAAATATAGCTGGGCTGGCTTTTACAACTACGCTGGAATCTTGCGCGACTATGGATTGTTGCCCGATGAGCCTCTCTCGGAGCTGCAGATTGACCCTTCGTTTCCTGAACAACCCCAGAAAGCACCTGTTGACCTTCCAAACTGGGTCGAACCGAAGCAGAAAGACGACAAGAGGTGGGTTAAAGATGGTGATGTCAGCGTTCCCAAAGAATTCCTGTATCGCAGACAGCTAGGTCGACATATTGGACCATGGGTTGCTGTGCACGCAGACCTCAGGACGGACCGGCAAGCTCGAGGCCGAGAGGTCTTTGGAATTCTGGTCGCCATGCTTGTCGAGGCTCGTGATTCCGCGAAGCTTATCAAAGAGCTCAAATCTCGCCGATTCCCGCGCCAAGTCTGGCTGCCCGAAGTTGGTGAAGATTATTATTTGTTCGCCGGGGAGATTCCCTGGAGCCCATACTTTTCAGAGCGTGGAGAAAACGACGAGTGGGACGACCTCGGACGCGAGGTACGTCTGCCGAATGGCAAAGCGATCCAGGTTGAGATTCTGTCTCATCGGTACGCTTGGGAGAGCTATCATAGCCAGTTAAATACGGGTCAAGGAGCGTTGTTACCCACCAGCAATTTTTCCAAACATTTCGGTCTCGTCGGGATACCGCAAAGCTTCGATCAAGTTCTGCCGGATAACAAGCTTGCGGCGATATCGCTAACTGCACCGGAAGGGTTCAAGGGACACATTCTCTACTTAAGGGAGGACCTCGTCCGCAGATATGCAGATGGGAGGCGCCTTGTCCTGGGCATGTGGGGTGAGCGTCAAATATCGATGTATGGTCATCGCTTTCCAGACTGGTACGCAAAGGCGCGCCAGAGCGGCGCTGACGTTTGGCGGCTCGTTGTCACGCTCGACGATCTCTCTATATCGAACCGGAATATCCGCAAGACCCAGCGTCGCAACAATCAACGGTAACGCTCTGCCGCGATGCCCTCTCAAGAAAGATTCGAGGCCGCGGCTTAGTCCATCATTGAGCACCTATGAGCGTTGACCGCTGGAGCGTTCAAGGTCGGTCACGTCGACCGCGATGTCTTTCGTGTACTGGCCCGGCCGCTGGGGATTCTCAGGGCGCGCCGGAACACTGCTGGCACCCGAGCCACCGTTTGGCGATAGTAGCGCAGGACCGCTTCCGAACGTGGTGCCAGTGCCATTGTCATACGGCAGCGGTTTACCAGTAAACGGGTTGAGAACCTTGGTGGGCGCGTCTGCCGGCGCGGTACCGTTCCGGTGCTCCCCGTTGGCAACGAAATTCGAAATTGCCCCCGGTTCATTTTGAACCGGGTCACGCCTGCCATTCGCGATGCTAGCGACTCCATCGGAAACTTTCTTGAGGCCGGCC
>JAJPKP010000028.1 GCA_021323675.1 Pseudomonadota bacterium
CGAGGTCGCGGGCTTCAACATCATGAGCGGGGGCGGGACCTCACTGGCGATCGAACTTGCCCGGGAGTTCAGCAAATGGCGCACGCACGCAAACCGGTAATCCGCCGAATCGAGACCGCGCAACCCGATCGTGATCGTTCCCGCAGCGAAGAGGCTGTCCGCACTCTGCTAAGCCACGTGGGCGAAGACCCGCGGCGCGAAGGCCTGCTTCGCACTCCGGCTCGAGTCGTAAACGCGCTCGAATTCCTGACCAGCGGTTACTCTCAGGATCCAAAGGTCGCGATCAACGGCGCGTTGTTCGTCGAGGAAAACTACCAGGAAATGATCCTGTGCAAGGACCTCGATTTCTATTCTCTCTGCGAACACCATCTGCTGCCGTTCATGGGAAAGGCTCACGTCGCCTATCTGCCTAACAAGCGCATCGTGGGCGTCTCGAAGCTGGCGCGGATGGTGGAGATCTATTGCCGCCGCCTGCAGGTGCAGGAACGCCTCACCACCCAGATAGCGCAGACTCTGATGGAAGAAATCGAGCCGCTGGGAGTGGCGGTTGTGCTCGAAGCCGAGCATCTGTGCATGCGAATGCGCGGGGTGCAAAAACAGAATTCCAAGATGACTACGTCGGCGATGCTTGGCGCGTTCCGCACCAACGTCGAAACGCGCCAGGAGTTCATGAACCTCATCCGCAACGGCAGGTAGTCGGATTTCCGGGGGGAGTTCCGATGGAGCAGAACGGGCAGGATCACCTGGAAGCACTCGGTCGCTATGCGCTGCGCTTCGCCAGACCCGGCGACGTTATCGGTCTGGGAACCGGACGCGCCGCCTCCGCTTTCATTAACGCGCTCGGCGCCAGCCTGATACAGGTCCGCGGAGTACCTACCTCGCGCGCGAGCGAAGACCTCGGCCGCTCGCTCGGAATCGAGGTTGTCTCGCTTGCCGATGCGCCAAAAATCGACACCGATTTTGACGGCGCCGATGAGGTCGATCCTCGCCTCAACCTGATCAAAGGCTACGGCGGCGCGCTGGTGCGTGAAAAAATCGTGGCGGCCTCATCGCGCAGGTTCATCGTTCTGGTCGGCGAAGAAAAGCTGGTCAAGCGCCTGGGCGCGAGAGGAACCCTGCCCGTGGAAGTTGTGCCGTTCGGCGTTCCTCTGGCCGCTCGCAAGATCGCCGCGCTCGGACTTAAACCCAAGGTCAGGCAGCAGGACGGAATCGATTTCGTCACCGACAACGGCAACCTGATTCTCGATTGCGGCGTGAAGGACATTCGCAACCCCGCGCGGCTGGATCGCGAGCTGCTCAGTATTCCGGGCGTGGTCGGCACCGGACTTTTCGTCGGGATGGCGTCGATGGTGCTGGTTGCTCGCAGCAGCGGTAAAATAGAGACACTGCGCCCCCGCTGATTCGGTTGGTCATCGGCCGACGCGGCTCGGGAGCCGCAGGCGCTCTGAAGTTTGTGAAAACCCGCGCCGATCTCCGCAACGAATTGACGGAAATCTACCGCGCCGCGATTGCAGCGGTCGATCCCGCACTACTGGTAGCGCGCGCGATGGACGGCGCGCTCGATAATTCCCGCGATGCCGCCGCGGCGATTGCCGCCGGCAAACGCGTGCTCCTGTTGGCAATCGGCAAGGCATCGTTCGCGATGGCCACGGAAATTGGACGTCGGCTCGATGACCGGATTGTCGACGGCATTGCGGTCGTCCCGCAGGCTCCGACTCTTCCCCCAAATCCGCGCGCCATTCGTCTGATCCCTGGGGGCCATCCGTTGCCCGATCAGTCTTCGCTGAATGCCGGAGATGCCGCGCTTCAAATGGTCGCAAAGGCGAAAGATGGCGACCTGGTGCTGGTGGCGCTAAGCGGCGGAGCGTCCGCGATGCTCGCGGCGCCCGCGCATGGCCTGGCTCTGCAAGACAAGGTCGCGACCACCTTGGCGATGCTCCGATGCGGCGCGACCATTCGCGAACTCAATTGCGTGCGCAAGCATCTCTCCGCCATCAAAGGCGGGCGGCTCGTAGCCTCGCTGTCCGAGGGAGTACGCGTGGTCGCTCTAATCCTCTCGGACGTTCCGGGGGACGATCTGGCAACGATTGGTTCCGGCCCCACCGCGCCCGACTCATCGACATTCGCCGATGCAATTGCCGTCCTCAAGCGGCGAAACGTATGGGGCCGGGCGCCCGAACGGGTCCGCGAGCATTTGGAAAGAGGCGTGGCCGGGGAGATTCCGGAAACTCCGTCCGCCGGCGACCCGATTTTCAAGCGTGTCCTCAATGTGGTTATCGGTGGAAACCAAACCGCTCTCGATGCCGCCGCGGCTGAGGCGCTCCGGCGCGGCTATGCCGTGGAACGATGGCGCGAACTCAAAGGCGAGGCCGACGACCTTGGGCGTACTCTTGCCGCCCACTTGGCGAAAATCAGCGCATCGAACGTATGCGTGCTGGCCGGCGGCGAACCGACCGTAACCGTCCGTGGAAATGGAAAAGGGGGGAGGGCGCAGCAGTGCGCCCTCGCGATGGCGATCGAGCTTGAGCGTCTCGATCCTTCGCCTCGATTGGCGGCGCTGGTTGCGGGCACCGATGGTATCGATGGTCCCACCGATGCGGCCGGCGCGTTTGTCTTTTCCGACAGCGCCGTCCGAATTCGCGACAGCGGTCTTACGCCCGACACGGCGTTGATGCGCAACGACGCCTACCATGCTTTCGATGCGTCGGGAGACTTGCTTCGCGTCGGACCAACGGGGACCAATGTGACAGACCTGCTGATTGGACTGGTGAATTTCTGACCCAATGAAGCGAACCTCCCCGAAAGCTCTCTCTTCATCGCCGTTTTATGCTCCACCCTCGAAGGGTCCGCGCGTAGTGACCCTGATTCCTGGGGATGGAGTTGGGCCCGAGGTTATTGGAGCGGCAATCAAGGTTATCGAGGCTGCCGGTGCCGATATCGAATGGGATCGTCAATCCGCTGGCGCATCGGCCCTGAAGCGGTTTGGCACGCCCGTCCCCGATGCGCTCATTGACTCACTGCGGCGTACCCACGTCGCATTGAAGGGTCCGCTGGAGACCCGCTCCGGCGAGGGCTACCGATCGATCAATGTCTATCTGCGCAAGACCTTCGACCTCTATGCGAACCTGCGGCCGACGTTGAGCTTTGCCGGCGTTCACGTGCCGTTTCGCAACGTCGATCTGATCGTCGTGCGCGAGAATACCGAGGATCTCTACTCGGGCATCGAACACACGGTCGCGCCGGGCGTGGTCGAGAGCATCAAGGTGATCACCGCGCGCGCGTCGCGCCGGATTGCCCGCTTTGCTTTCGAGTATGCCCGCCGCCACAGGCGCAAATCGCTCACCGCGATCCACAAGGCCAACATCATGAAGCTCTCCGACGGGCTTTTTATCCGATGCGCGCGGGCGATAGCGCGCGACTATCCGGAGATCAAGTACCGCGAGCAGATCGTTGATGCCGCCTGCATGCGACTGGTGACCGAACCGGGATCCTTCGATGTGTTGTTGCTGGAGAACTTGTATGGCGACATCGTATCGGACCTTTGCGCCGGCCTGGTCGGCGGCCTCGGACTCGTGCCGGGCGCCAACTACGGCGACAAGGGCGCAATCTTCGAGGCGGTCCATGGCACTGCGCCCGACATCGCGGGCAAGGGTGTCGCCAATCCGGTCGCCGCAATCCTGTCAGGAGCGATGATGCTCGATTACGTCGGCCATCCGCGCGCCGCCGCCTCGATACGGACCGCAACCGGCGCGGTCTTGCGATCCGGCCGAGTGCTGACACGCGATATCGGCGGCAAAGCATCGACCGAGGAAATGACCGCGGCAATCATCCGGGCGATGGAGCGCGGCTAGCCGAGCGCCTCTGGCTCGGCTATTAAGAAACTCGCTATGGAAAAGGCGACTTCCAACCGAAATCCGGCTGACCGTCTTCCCCCGGGCCAGACTTTGACCGACAAATTTCCAGTGCTGAGCTACGGGCCTACGCCGCGTTTCGATCCCGCCAGATGGGACTTTCGCGTCGTGGGACTGGTCGAAAAGGAACTCCGCTTCAATTATGAGCAATTCCGCGGGCTGCCCCAATCGCGCCAGATTTCCGATTTTCACTGCGTGACAACCTGGTCGCGCTTCGACAACCTGTGGGAAGGCGTCAAAGTCACCGACCTTGCAAAGATGGCCTCTCCGCTGCCGCAGGCTCGCTATGTCGTCATCCATTGCGATGGCGGATACACCACCAACCTGCCGATTGAAGAATTTCTGGACGACGACGTGATGCTGGCGCATCGCCACGACGGCCGCGACCTGGAACCCGATCATGGCTGGCCGCTGCGGCTCGTCGTGCCGAAGCTCTATGCCTGGAAGAGCGCCAAATGGGTGCGCGCGATCGAGTTCTGCGATCGGGATCGCCGCGGGTTCTGGGAAGTGCGCGGCTACCACAATCACGCGGATCCCTGGCGCGAGGAACGCTACTCCTTCCAGGAAGAGTCGGACGAATAGCCCCTCGCGCCGGAGCGGGCCCTTGAACGCCGAGCAGCCGTTCGATCGCGACCGAAGCCTCGCGCGCTTTCGTAGCGAGGAGTTCGATGTCGCCGTAATCGGCGGCGGAATCAACGGTGTCGCGATCGCACGCGACGCGGCGATGCGCGGGCTCAGGGTCGCGCTGGTCGAGCGCGGCGATTTTGCCGGCGGAACTTCATCCCGCTCCTCCAAGCTCATCCACGGCGGCTTTCGCTATCTGCCCCAGGGACAACTCAGGCTCGTCCATGCCGCCCTGCGCGAGCGCGAGCTGCTCCGGCGCCGCACCGCGCCCCATCTCGTTCATCCGGTGAGGTTCCTTTTCCCAGCGTACCAGGGGCGTGGCTACGGGCGCTTCACGATGGCCGCCGGGCTATGGCTCTACGATTTGTTCGCAAGAGCTCCCCGCGCCGAGCGCCATCAAAGCCTGAGCGCCGCGCAGGTGCGCGAGAGGGAGCCCGCGCTGGCGCGAAGCGGACTGCGCGGCGGCTCGCTCTACTACGATGCGTGGGGCGATGATGCGCGCCTTACCCTCGAAAACGCGATCGACGCTTCCTTGCACGGCGCCGCGGTCGCCAACTACGCGGCGGTGGAAGGCTTCGTCAAATCCAACGGGCGTCTGGCCGCGGCCGGTGTATGCGACCGGATCGCCGGCAGGTCCATCGAACTCAGGGCGCGCACGTTCGTAAATGCGGCCGGCCCCTGGGTCGATGAAATCAGGCGCATGGATGACCCCGGCATCCAGCCGTGCGTCCGCTTGACCAAAGGGGTTCATATCGTTTTTCGGCGCACAGCGATCCCGGTCCGTGACTGGCTGGTGCTGGCGGACGGTGGCGGGCGAATCGTCTTCGTGATGCCTCATGAGCGCTACGTCGTCGTCGGCACCACTGACACCGATTACGAGGGCGATGCCGCCGCGGTCTCCACCGACTCTTCCGATTTGGCTTATCTCCTGGGCGTGCTCGCGCAGAACCTCCCCGGCATCAAGCTGAGCAGGGCGGACGTCGCTTCCAGTTTCGCGGGGCTGCGCGCTCTGGTTGTAAGCCCTGACGGCTCGCGGCGCCCCTCTGCCGTGCCTCGCGAGGAAGTTATTATCGAAAGCGGGTCGGGGCTGTTCACGGTGGCCGGCGGCAAACTGACGACGCATCGAGAAATAGCGGAAAAGCTGGTGATGCGGATTGTTCGCCAACTGCATTGCCCCGCGCGGTCATGCGCGACTCGTGCGACTCCGCTGCCGGGAGCCCGTCTGAGCGAGACCTCCGCCGCTGACTCGGAAGCGCTTGCGGCGCTGCCTCGCTCGATGCGAGAGGCTCTGGTCGCGCGCTACGGAACGCGAGCGGTCGAGCCCGCGCGCATAGCGGCTCAGGACGGTACACTCGCGGCATCGCTTGCCGCCGGATGCCCGATAGTCGGCGCTGAAGTGATTCACGCGGTCCGAAGCGAAATGGCCCTGACTCTCGCCGACTTCATGATCCGCCGCACCGGCGCGGTCTGGCGATGGCCCGTCGAAGCGGAATCGATGGCGCAAGCTGTCGCCCATTTGATGGCGGCCGAGATGAACTGGAGTCCTGACCGCCGCGAACGCGAAGTCGCGGAATTCCGAAACGACCTCTGCCGGCGCAGGAGTTTCAACTGATGGGCGAGACCAGGGAACAGATGCGTTCGCGGGCCGCGCGAATCGGAAAAGTGTTCGCGCGCGTTTATCCTAAAGCTCGCATCAGTCTCGATTTTGAAACGCCGTGGCAGTGCCTTGCCGCCACAATTCTGTCGGCCCAGTGCACCGACGAGCGCGTGAACCGGGTTACGCCCGCCCTTTTCAGGGAATTTCCGGATGCGCGCACGACCGCGGCCGCCAAGCCGGAGCGAATTGAAAAACTGATCGCCTCGACCGGATTTTTTCGCCAGAAAACCAAGTCGCTGATGGGCGCCGCGAAGGCCATCGTCGAGCGCCACCGCGGCGAGGTGCCCGAAACGATGGAAGATCTGGTCGCGCTTCCCGGAGTGGGCCGCAAGACCGCCAACGTTATCCTCGGGCATGTCTTTGGCCATCCGGGGTTCGTCGTCGATACTCACGTCCGCCGAGTCACCTACAGGCTCGGATTCACGACCTCCACCGATCCGGACCAGATAGAGGCGGACATGGGGGAAATTCTGCCGCCCAAGGAATGGACACCGTTTTCGATGCGCCTGATTCTGCATGGGCGCAATATTTGCCTTGCACGCAATCCCGGATGCGATTCCTGCCCGGTAAGCGATGATTGCCCGAAGGTCGGAGTAGTCGCATCCGGGCGCGGCAAAGCCAGGCCACTGCGGGGCCGTATTTGAACAGCTCGCGCGAAATGCCATAATCTGGCGAACCGAGCGCCTGATTTTCAGGGCAAATCCCGTGAGACTTCGGCTGGAAGACATAACCGCCGAGGCGAAGGAAGTCGCCTTCGTCGAGCCGGAAATGGAGATTAATCGAATCCTGGCGCAGGGACCGGTGCACGAGTATCGGGTGGAAGGACCAATCGCCGTGCAGCTTTCATACTACCGGGCCGGGACGGACCTGTTCTTCTCGGGCCATCTCTCCGCGCATACGGTGGCAACCTGCGCGCGATGTGCCGAAGACTTTGAGGCCTCCAGCGATCGGGCATTTCGGCTCGTGATGGCGCCCAAGTCGATAGGTTTGGACGCCGATGCGGGGTTG
Source organism: Pseudomonadota bacterium (assembly GCA_021323675.1). Lineage (GTDB taxonomy): Bacteria > Desulfobacterota > Binatia > Binatales > Binataceae > JAFAHS01. The sequence continues at coordinate 7,201 of JAJPKP010000028.1, forward strand.
CGGGCGGATGATTTGGAGTTCTCGCTCTACGAGGGCGATGAAATCGACCTCGGACCGCTCGTCCGCGAACAGCTCCTGCTTGCGCTCCCGACCCGCCCCTTATGCCGCGACGATTGCCGTGGCCTTTGCCCTCATTGCGGGATAAATCTCAACCGGGGAGAGTGCAAATGTGAGGCATATCACCCCGATCCGCGTTTTGCTGTGTTGCGTTCGCTTAAGATCGTCCGCAACTGAGTTCCAGACTAACTTCAGGAAGTAAGCCCAATGCAAGCACCCAAACGTCGTACTTCGCACTCCAAGAAGAACAAGCGCCGCGCGCATGATGCCCTGCGTCCCGTCAACCCCGGCACCTGTCCCAACTGCGGCGAGCCGGCGATGCCGCATCGCGTGTGCCGCCATTGCGGCTCTTATCGCGGCCGGGAACTCGCAGCCGTCAAGGACTAGTCTCCCAGGCAGGGAGTAAACAGTGAGAGTCGCGCTCGATGCGATGGGCGGCGATCTCGCCCCGAAGGCTGCGGTCGAAGGCGGCGTTCTCGCCGCTCGCGATTTCGGCATCGAAGTGATCCTGGTCGGCGACCGCGAGATCGTCGCGCGCGAACTGGCGGAGCACAACACCGCCGGCCTCAAGATCCGCATCGAGCATGCGCCCGAGGTCGTCCTGATGGACGACTCGCCGCTCGAATCGATCATCAACAAGCCTCAGTCCTCGCTCCACGTCGGATTTGGCCTCGTAAAGAGCCAGGATGCCGACGCGTTCGTGAGCGCCGGCAATTCGGGCGCGATGATGGCGGCGGCGATGGTGATACTCGGCAACCTCGCGAGCATCGACCGGCCCGCTATCGCGTCGCCGGTTCCGACGCCGCAAGGGCACGCGCTGCTTATCGATGCGGGCGCCAATACGGAAGTAAAACCCATCAACCTGGTGCAATTTGCCGTGATGGGCACCGTGTACTGGCGCCGGCTGCGCAACGTTTCGCGTCCCAGGGTCGGGATTCTCTCCAACGGAGAGGAGTCATCCAAGGGCAACGATCTGACCCGCGCCGCGGCCGGAATGCTGGGACAGATGGGTTCGTATGTGAACTACATCGGTTATGTCGAGGGCCGAGACATCAATCGAGGCAAGGTCGATGTAATCGTCACCGACGGTTTCACCGGCAACGTCGCGCTCAAGACGATGGAGGGTTTTGCGGCGTTCATGCTGGGAAACCTGCGCGAACTTTTCGGCGGCAGTTGGCCGGGACGCCTTGCGTATTTTCTGATCCGCCGCCATCTCGCCGTCATCCGCGAGCGTCTCGACCCGTATGAGACCGGCGGCGCTCCGCTGCTGGGAGTAAACGGCGTTGCGATCATCGCGCACGGCTCATCGACCGCCCGCGCGATTCGCAATGCGGTCCGCGCTGCGGCCAACGAGGCCCTGGTCAACCACGTCAACTTCGAGATCTCGGAGATACTGGGCCGTACGCAGATCGGCGTCCCGGCAAAGGCCGGCGGCAAAGGTATTCGGGCCTTGTTCAGTCGGATGCGCGAGCGGCTGCATCGGCATCCAAAGGAAATCGAAGCTCCGAAGCCGCATGATTCTCCGGCGGTCGATACGGCCGCATCGAATCACGCCCCGGCGCGTCCGCAGGAACCTTCTCGCAGTTCGGAAGAATATTCGCTGCATGCTCAGGACAATGGCAACGCATCCGAGCCTCCGGCAGCCGGGTTGAACGGCTCCAAACCCATCGATCACGAAGCCCCGGCATCCGATACCGCCGCCGACAACAACCCGGCGGCGACACCGCCCAAGCACGAAACCACCTGAGATCCGAAAAATCTATGAAGCTTGCATTCCTCTTTCCCGGACAGGGCTCGCAGCGCGTCGGCATGGGCGCCGAACTGGCCAACAACTTCTCGGTCGCGCAGGCAACGTTTGCCGAAGCAAATGAAGCGCTCGGCTTCGATCTGGCCAAGCTGTGTTTTGAAGGGCCTGAGGAGCAACTCAGGCTCACGATGAACACCCAGCCCGCGATAGTCGCCACGTCGATCGCCGCGCTCAGGGTGTACGAAAAGGAAATCGGCGTACCCGCCACGATTGCGGCTGGACACAGTCTCGGAGAGTACAGCGCTCTGGTGGCCGCAGGTGCGATCGCTTTCGCCGATGCACTCCGCGCCGTGCGCGAGCGCGGACGTCTGATGCAGGAGGCGTGTCCGGAGGGGCAGGGCGCGATGGCGGCGCTGATCGGCCTCGACCTTGCCGCCGCAACCGAAATCTGTCGTGAAGTCAGCACCGGCGCGGAGTTCGCCGTCCCGGCCAATCTGAATGCGCCCGGACAGATCGCAATCGCGGGACATGCCGGTCCGGTTCGCCGCGCAGTCGAAATCGCAAAGCAGCGCGGCGGCGGAGCGTCGCAGGAGCTGAAAGTCAGTGCTCCTTTTCATTGCCCGCTTATGGAACCCGCGCGAAATGGCATGGAGGGTCTGCTCGCGAAACTCAGCGTGAGTCCCTTCAAATTCGGGGTGATCGCCAACGTCGATGCCAAGGTCAATCGGGATCCGGCCCGCGTGCCTGCGCTCCTTTCCGAACAGATCACCGCGCCGGTCAGGTGGGAAGAATCGATGAAGGCGATGGCTGCGGACGGGGTCACCGACGCGGTCGAATTTGGAGGTCGAGTCCTGATGGGACTGATGCGGCGAATCGACCGCAACGTAAAAGTCCGCCCGATCGAAGACCTGGCCTCGCTGAAAGCCGTCAAGGAAGCGCTCACCTCGCAGCCCTGAACGGCTGCGGATTCCCGGCAGCCGGGCAACTTGCCTGAAAGCCCTTAAGACCTTATGCTGCGCTGTTACTTGTCCGAGGCGATGCATAGTGCGAGAAAGCGTAAAGCACCGGAGCCTCGGTAACGAATTTTGCATTTGAAGAGGCGGCTTTTTGGATGCCGCGCTGCCCAGGAGGAACGAAAGCACGATGGCTTCAGACATCGAAACCAAGGTTCGCGAGAAAATCAGCGAGCAGCTCGGTGTGGCCGCCGACGAAGTGAAACCCGATTCGTCATTCATCGAGGACCTCGGCGCTGACTCGCTCGATATTGTCGAGCTCGTGATGGCGCTTGAAGAGGAGTTCAACGTTGAGATCTCGGACGAAGACGCCGAGAAAATTCGCACCGTCAAGGACGTAGTGAACTATATCGAGGCTCACAAGAGCTGAACCTTCGCTCGCCATTCCGGCTTCCTGAACCAGATTCGCCCGCGCTCGCGGCCTCGCCGCGAGCGCGGATTGCGCGGGCTTAGCGATGCGTTGTCCGTTTTGTAAACATCGTGATACCCGCGTGATTGACTCCCGGCTCTCCGGCGAGGGCGATACCATTCGCCGCCGTCGGGCATGCCCCGAGTGCGACCGGCGCTTTACCACCTATGAACGCGTCGAGGAGACCGTTCCGGTCGTGGTCAAGAAGGATGGACGGCGAGAACCGTTCGATCGCGGCAAAATAATTGCCGGGCTCAAACGCGCCTGCGAAAAACGCCCCGTCTCGATTGAAACCATCGAGGCGATCGCCGATCGTATCGAGCGGCATGCGGCGGAGAGCGGCGCGAAGGAAATCCCCAGTTCTGAGATTGGCGCCGCGGTCATGAACGAGCTGCATTCCATCGACCAGGTTGCGTATGTCCGCTTCGCGTCGGTCTATCGCTCGTTCAAGGATATCGACGAATTCATGCACGAACTCGAAGACCTGATCCGCCTTCGCAAGGAAACCCCACAAGGCGAAACCCGGCCCCGCGACAAAAAAGGTGAACCGTCATCCTGATGCGCCCCACGGGGCGCGACTCGAAACCGACCGCCGCTTCATGCGCCGTGCCCTGGCCTTGGCTCGCGCCCGTGCCGGCCTAACCACCCCCAATCCCAGCGTCGGATGCGTCATCGTGCGCGGCGGCCGAATCGTCGGGCAGGGAGCGACGGGAAAGGGCGGGCGCCCGCACGCCGAAACCGTGGCCATCGCCAAAGCTTCGGGCCGGGCTCGCGGCGCGACCGCATATGTGACTTTCGAGCCCTGCGCCCATACCGGAAAAACTCCTCCGTGCGCTCGCTCCCTCGTGGAAGCGGGCGTGGCGCGCGTGGTGATCGGATGCCTCGATCCGTACCCGCCCGTGCGAGGACGCGGCGTGGCCATCCTGCGCCGGGCCGGAATATCGGTCGAAACCGGCATCCTGGAAGAGGAATGCCGCCGGCTGAACGAAGGATTCATCACCCGCGTCCTGCGCCGCAGGCCGTTCGCGATCCTGAAGCTCGCAACCTCGCTGGACGGCAGAATCGCGGCCGCCGGAGGAGATTCGCAGTGGATCAGCTCGGAAGCTTCGCGCGCGATGGTCCATCGATGGCGCGGCGAGTGCGACGCGATCATCGTGGGCGCCGGCACCGTCATCGCCGACGACCCGCGGCTCACCTGCCGCGCAAGAGGCGGCCGCGATCCCGTTCGCGTCATCGTTGATGGGCGCCTCAAGACATCTCCGCGATCGCAGGTGTTCACTGAACCCTCCAGCGCCGGCGCGATACTCGTCACTTCGATGGGCAATCTGTCGCACGCTCGCAAGCGATACGCCGCTCAGCGCGTCGAGGTTATCGGGTGCCCCGCCGACCGCGGCCAGGTTGATTTGAAAGCCATGATGAAGCTGTTTGGCGAACGGGGATGGCGCAAAGTTCTGTTCGAGGGCGGCGCTCATTTAGCCGCTTGCGCGCTTAGGGCCGGTATAATCGACCGGGTGGCCTTTTTCGTGGCGCCCAGGATCGTTGGCGCGGGCCTGCCCGCCATTGAAGGCCTCGCCACCGATCGAATCCGCCGCTCGATTCAGCTTCGCGATGTGGCCGTGCGCCGGATTGGCGGCGACCTGCTCGTCGAAGGGCGTCCGATTCCGCCCTCGCGTTGACCGCCGGTGCGCTGGTTACGCCAAACAGGCGATGGTAATATTGCGTTCACGGGGATGGCGACACAACCGCTCGAAGAGATATTCGCAGGACTGCGCAACGGCCAGATGGCCGTGATGATCGCGGAAGAACGCGACGACGCTGAAGGCGATGTGATCATGGCGGCCGAAAAGGTCACGCCCGACCACGTCAATTTCATGGCGCGCGAAGCGCGCGGGGTCGTGTCCGTCGCGATAACCGACAAGCGGATGCGTGAACTGGGCATCCCGCTCTCCCATTCCACCGAAAATCTTGGCCTGCCCGAACAGGCGGGCGCTCTGGTCGAAGCCCGCGAAGGGGTAACCACCGGCATCTCGGCCGCCGACCGCGCTCAGACCATCTCGGTCATCGCGTCTCCCAAGTCCGGCCCTGAAGACATCGTGATGCCGGGCCATATTCTGCCGCTGATGTCTTTGAGCGGTGGAGTGATGATGCGCGTAGGGCGCGCGGAAGGGGCGGTTGACGTCGTTCGATGCGCCGGCCTGGGCCCAGCGGCTGCGCTCTGCACCGTTCTGCGTGACGATGGCGAGGCGGCTCGGCTGCAGGAACTGCGGGAATTCGCGGCACGCCACAACCTTCCCGTTTTCTTCATCAAGGACCTCGTCGCTCACCGGCTGAAGCACGAAACGCTGGTGCAGCGGGTCGCGGAAGTGCCTTTTCGATTGCTCAAGGGAGAGTTTCAGGCCGTCATCTTCCGCAACGTGGTCGATGGCCGCGAGCACATGGCCCTCGTCAAGGGCGACGTAGGCGGCGGAAAATCCGCGCTGGTCCGGCTTCATTCAGAATGCCTGACCGGCGATGTGTTCGCATCGAAGCGATGCGACTGCGGTGAACAGCTCGAAGAGTCGGTTGACAGAATCCTGCAGGCCGATGCGGGCGTGATTATCTACCTGCATCAGGAGGGCCGAGGCATCGGGCTTGGCAATAAAATTCGCGCGTACGCGTTGCAGGACACGGGGCTGGATACGGTCGAGGCAAATCTCGAGCTGGGATTCGAGGAAGACCTGCGCGACTACGGAATCGGGGCACAGATTCTAAGGGATCTCGGCGTCGGCGAGGTGCGGCTGCTCACCAACAATCCGCACAAGATCGAAAGCCTGCGCGCTTACGGCGCGGTGGTGACGCGGGTTCCGCTGGAAGTCGCTCCGCACGTCGTCAATATCGGCTACCTGCGCACCAAGAAGGAAAAGCTCGGCCATCTGTTTTCCGAGCTGAAGCTGGTCACTTGAAACGGCGCGGCTGATGGCGTTTTCGCGCCGCGCGTCGCCAAATCGAAACTTCATATGGGAATTCGTCATCAGGGGCGGGAACTCGCACTGCAGGCTCTCTACCGAATCGACATCTGCGGCGGCGCGTCGAACGAAGACCTTGCCCTGTTTTTTGAAAATTTTCCCGCTGACCCTGAGGCGCGCCGATTTGCCGTCAAGCTGCTCGACGGCGTCGCCGCCGAGATGCCGGCGCTCGACAAGCTGATCGCCGCCGCACTCGAACATTGGTCGATAGGCCGGCTCTCGCGAGTCGATCACAACATCCTGCGGATGGCCATCTACGAGCTGATGCACATGGAGGACGTCCCGGCGCGCGTCACTATCGATGAGGCAATCGAACTCGCCAAGAGCTACGGCGACCAGGATTCCGGCCGGTTCGTCAACGGCGTGCTCGATGAAATTGCCGGACGGCTGAATCTCAAATCCAAGGGTGAACCGGCCAGTGCGCAAAAGGCGCAATAGCCTCGTCGCTGCCGCCGTCGTCGCGGTTGCGATTTCGATGCTGGCAGCGGGATGCGGTTACCATTTCGGCGCCTCCGGCTCGAACCTGCCCAGCGGCGCAAAGACCATCTACGTCGCAAGATTCGCGAACCACACCCGGCAGACCGGGATCAACCACGTCTTCATGCGCTACCTCAACGACGAGATAGCCTCGCATCACCGCCTCGAACTCGTCGACAGCCCGGCGGACGCGGATCTCCAACTAACCGGCGAAATCCTGACCATCACGGAACTTCCGTCGTCATTTAACTCGGTCCTGGAACCCACGATTTACAACGAGTCGATGTCGGTTTCGGCGCAACTGAAGGACCTCCGCACCAACCGAGTCATCTGGACCGGAACCCTCGGTAACATTCAGCACGACCCGATAGTCGCGCAGGCCGTGGTTCCAACCCTGCCGACCTTCGTGCAGGGAAATTTGCGCAGTTCCGACGTGTCAAAGTTGACCGACATGCAGGTCGCCTCGACTCAGGGAGCCCTTACCCGGCAGGCGATGATGCAGAGCGTCGCGAGAAATCTCTACGCCGAGATGGCCGAGGGATTCTGATTCGCGGCGGGGGCGGGGTGGTGGATGCCGGTTGAAAACGCGCTTGGCTTCCTCCGGTCCTTGGAATCGAACCGGCCGGCTCCCGATACGATCATCCTGTTCGGCCCGCAGGCCTTTCTGCGCGAGTTCGTTGTCGGCGCGGCGGCCGCGCGGTTTCTGGCGCAGGGATTCAAGTATCGGTCGTTTCAGATTGGCGCCGGCTCCGATTTTGCCGCGATGCTGGACGAATTGCGCGCACCCGATCTCTTTGCCGGCAAGCGCCTGGTGGTCGGCCGCGTGCTGAAATCGCATCGCGACCGCGGCGGCGAAGATGCCGCCGAAGATGAGAGTGCCGCCACTTCGCGTGGCCCATCGGGCGGGGAGGGCGCCCTTGCCGAAGCCCTTGAAGCCGGCATCGCTCCGAACGCATTGATGCTCGTTTACGAAAAGGACACCGTGCCGGCGCGAATCCGCAAAGCGGCAGAGAAGTCAGCCGCGATGGTCAACTGCATGCGCCCGTTCGACAACCAGCTTCCGGATTACGTTCAGGCTTTCGCTCGCGCACGCGGCGTGAAATTGGCCCCGGGTGCCGCGGATTTCCTGATCGGAAGGCACGCCGGAGATCTGGCCGGCATCGCCAACTCAATCGACAAGGCGGCCGCGGTCACGGAAGGGGGCAAGCCGATTGCGCCCGAAGACCTCGGGGAGCCGGGATCGCGAAAGATGCCGGAGGTGTTTGAAATCGCCGACAGCATCGCTCGCGGACGTATCGCCGCCGCGCTCGCGCAGATCGATCGGGCGCTTACCTTCGGGCGCGATCCGATCGAGATTCTGGCGGTTGAGATTGTGCCGGTGATGCGCAGGATGATGATTGCCGCATCGACGCTGGCGCGTCGCCGGGGCCCGGGAGACATCGCCGCCGCTATCGGCGCGTCGCCATCCAGCGGCCTAGTAATGCGGGCCATCGACGGCGCCCGCCGCTTCGGCATCGAACGACTGCATCGCGCCTATGCGCGCGTAACGCAATTGGATGAGTGCTTCAAGAACGGGACGGTTAAGGAGCGCGAGCAGGCGCTCGGGGCGCTGCTGCTGGATTTGATCGAAGAAAAAACCGCGCGCCCTCATCCCGGCGCCTGAGCCGAACGGAGCAGCCTGTGTCGGGCGGGCGCGCAGCCCCAAACCCCGAACTTGCTAGGCGGACTTGGTTTTCGACTTGTGCAGCCGGGAACTCAGGCGTGCAATCTGGCGGCGGGCGGTGTTGCGATGAACGGTGCCTTTGCTGGCCGCCTTTTGCAGCGCGCGCGCAGCCTCGCGCAGCTTCTCGGTCGCGGCGCTCTCGCCCTTCGCGATCGCTTCGGACGCGACTTTAACCGCGTTGCGCACGCGTGATTTGATCGCCCGGTTGCGTTCCTGGCGTTTCAGGTTCTGTCGATGGCGCTTCTGCGCCGACGGATGAACGGGAATATGCGGCATATCGATGGCACGCTAACAGCGCACGAAATACGGGTCAATATGGAAGGCGCTGCTACTCGCTCGCCGACCGCTTCGCCTCCTGCCACAAGGCTTCAAGCTCCTGCGATGACAGCTTTTTGAGGTCGAGCTCACGCGATGCCGCCAGACGCTCGAGTTCGGCGAAGCGCGCCACGAACTTGTCGCAGCTTCGCCGCAGCGTCCCTTCCGCGTCGGCGCCCAGAAAGCGCGGCAGATTCGCGAGCGCCAGCATCATGTCGCCGGCTTCTTCGGCGGCGGCCGCTTCATCGTGGCGGTCCAATGCGGCTTCTATTTCATGCAGCTCCTCGCGAATCTTGGCCACCACTTCCCGCGCATCGTTCCAGTCCATCCCGCGCCTGCGGGCTTTCTCGCCGAGCTTCTCCGCTCTCATCAGGGCGGGCAGGGCGCGTCCCGTATCTGCCAGAGAAGATTTCGCCGGCTTGCCTTCGCGTTCGCCCTGCTTGATTCGATCCCATTGGTCGAGAATCTGCTCGACGGTCGAAGCCTTCGAATCCGCGTAGATATGGGGATGGCGGCGGACGAGCTTGTCAGCCGCGCCGCGAAGCAGACCCTCTATCGAAAGCGGCGCCGACTCCGATGCGATCTGGGCCGCGAACAGAGCTTGCACCATCACATCGCCAAGTTCTTCGCCAACTTCTCCGTAGTTCGGACCGGCCATCGCGTCGGCCGCCTCGTAGGCCTCTTCGATCAGATGGCGCGATGCGGTGGAAAGCGTCTGATCGCGGTCCCATGCGCATCTTTGCCGGAGCTCGCGGATTATTCCGACCAGCCGCGAGAACGCTTCCGCGCCCGGCGATTTGTCCGCCGCTTCGCTCATCGAGGCTTCACCCTCGCGCCACCAGAATCGGCGACAGGACCTTGTTCATCAGAAAATCCGACAGGTCCTGCAGTCCTTCCGCCGTGATCTCGTGGCCGCAGTCGTATTCACGGTAGGTCAAAGGAATCCGAAGCTCGCGCAGGTTTTCGACCGAGGTCCGAGCGCGGGAAATCTCGATCATGTCGTCGGCACGGCCGTGCTGCACCAGGGTCGGAAGGCGCTGCAAAGCTTCCCGGTCGGTCGGAATCTCCTTCAGTTCCGGAGGGAACCAGGTGGACAGCGCCACCAGCCCGGCAAATCGCGCGGGATTCGCGATCGCGAGCCGATACGCCATCACGCCGCCCTGGCTGAAACCCAGAATCGCAAGCTTGCGCCGGTCAACCGGATATCGCTCGACGGCGGAATCGACGAATTTGCTCGCCGAGCTGACCGCCGCTTCGATCTCTTCACGGTCCGGCGGCGTGCCCATCCGAATCGGAAACCATCCGTAGCCGCGGGTCGGACCGATCGGGACTTCGAGCGGGCCTTGCGGACAGATGATCATGAACCGTCCCTCCGCCACGTAAGGCGCGAGCCCGATCAGGTCGAGGGCATTCGCCCCCCATCCGTGCATCGCGATGATCGTGGGATGCGGCCCCGCTCCCGCAGGCTCCCATACGGTATGAATCAGCTCCATCAGATAATCTCCCGCGCCCGGCAATTCAGGCATCATAATACCCGCCCGGCGAGTGCCGCCAGTCGCGCACCGAAGTGTTCATCAGGGCCCGCGACTTCGGTATCTTAAAGACCGCTTATTCCTTTACGCTTCTGATCGGGGAACACGTTAGTTGGCTAGAGTAACGGTGGTTTGGCGCTGATGCGGCCGGAAACTTGGCTCAGGCCGCATAGCCGCGAATTCACGCGGCAAAGAATCGCTCTGGTCGCCATCCTGGGCCTGGTCGCGGCCGGCGCGGCGGCGCCCGCGCCGGCATCGAGCGGGATGGTGGTGGGCGCGGTATCCGGCGCGATTCTTCTCGCGATTGTCGCAGTCGTTTTCACCCGCCTCGTCCTCCCGATATGGAGGGAGCCCGAGTCCGGGTTCGATACCGCCCTTATCACTCTGGCGGCGCTGGCGGTGGTCAAAATCGCTCTGCTGCCGTTCTTTCCGGGGTTCGGCGCGGATGTCGGCAGCTATCAGGCGTGGGCGCTTCAGATAGCGACCCTCGGCCCCGCGCATACCTATCAGCAGGGGTACTTCCTCGACTATCCACCCGGCTATCTCTACGGCCTGTGGGTGGCCGGGCTGATCGCAAAGCTGATCGGCGCTTCCGGCGAACTGCTGCGCGTAATCGCGGAAAGCCCCGCGATAGTGGCGGATTTCTTCCTGGCCACTGCGATGTTCGCGTTTGTGCGCAAGACCAGCCGCCCAACCATCGCGTTCGCCGCGATGCTGATGGTCGCACTCAACCCCGCCTTTCTCTTCGACACGGTGGTGTGGGGCCAGAGCGACTCGGTTCTGACCTTCACAATGCTTCTCAGCATCGTCGCCCTGCTCGAGGCTCAGTACGACTTATGCTGGGGGCTCGCCGCTATTGCGGTGCTCATCAAGCCGCAGGGCCTGATGCTCGTGCCGGTGCTGGCGTGGTGGACGATGCTCGAGACGAAGGTCGGGCGATGGGTGCGATGCGCGGTGGTTGCGATGGCTGTCTTTCTGATTGGTATCGCGCCGTTTCAGATCGGGCATCCCTGGAACTGGATTCTGAACCTCTACACTTCAACCGCGGCCTACTACCACGAAACGTCCGTCAATGCGTTCAACCTGATGGCGCTGCTTGGAGGCCTGCGCCAACCCGATGACGGGCTGATAGGCGGTGTTTCATACTTCGCGCTCGGCATGAGTCTGCTCGTGCCGCTGTACGGGTTTATCGCGTGGATCCTGTGGCGGAAGCGAAATCGCAACACGCTCATCTATTGCGCCTTCATCGCGATTTTCGGCTTCTTCATGGTCGCGCCGCGGATGCATGAGCGTTACCTCTATCCCGCCCTTATATTCTCGGTTCCGCTCGCTCTGGAATCCACCGAGATGCTGGTGCTGTTCGGTGTCCTGAGCCTGACTTGCCTGTTCAACCTCGCTTACATCCTGCACACGCTGCAGACCACCGTGTTTCTCGATTCGCGCGACTGGCTTGCGATGGCGGCGTCGGCGATCAACATCGTCCTGTTCGGCGCGGCGCTTTATTACGGGTTCCGGAGGATGGAAGCCGAGGCGCACGGCGGCATCAGGGTGGGCGAGCTGATGGCGACCTTGTTTCCGGAGCGGCCTCCGGCGGCCGAGACGGAGGAGCGTCCTTCACCTCTTGCGTGGACCGCGACCGACACCGTGGTGGTCGCGGCGCTGGTCGTAATCGGTGCGGCGACCCGCTTCTGGCATCTGGGCCATCCCAACGAGATTGTTTTCGACGAAATTCATTTCGTCGCGAATCAGGCGCGCCACTATCTCCATAACGAATACTTCCTCGATCCTCATCCGCCACTGGACAAGCTTGTTATCACCGCGGGCATCTGGCTGTTCGGCGATAACTCCTGGAGCTGGAGAGCCGGCAATGCCGTGCTGGGCACGATTCTCATCGCGGTGAGCTATCTGCTGGGACGGCGGGTCACCCATTCACGCCTGGCCGCGACGTTCGCGGGCGCCGCGATCCTGCTCGACGGGATGTTCCTGGTGGACTCGCGGATCGGCGTGATCGATATCGCCTACCTGACGTTCGCGGCAATCTCATACCTGCTGTTTTTCAGGTTTCTTGAGACTCCCGGGACGGCCGCGCGCCGACGCGTGCTGCCGTGGATGGGTCTGTCGTTGGGACTTTGCCTGGGCAGCAAGCTCTACGTCCCGGCGATTACCTTTCTTCTTGTGGCCGGGTTCATGGTCTGGGTGCTGATGACGGAACCGACGGCCGCGCGCCGCGACAAACGCGCGATCGGATCCGTCCTGCTGGTCGGTGGCGTCGCCTCCATCGCCTACATCGCGGTGTTTCTGCCGCATTACTTCCTGGGATGGTGGGGCGGTATCGAAGACCTCTTCAAGTATTACAAGGACGTCGTCTGGTACGAGAAGAGCGTCGCTTCCGCCACCCATCCGTACGCGTCGCCGTGGTGGAGCTGGCCGCTGATGCTCCGTCCGATCGCCTACTGGCAGAACTTTCCCAAGACTGGCAGGGTCTCCACTATCTGGGGCGGTGGTAATCCGTTGCTGTGGTGGAGCGGTCTCACCGCGATCACGATCGCGGCGGTGCGAACCTTCGAGCGGCCGAACCTCGAACGATCGTTCCTGGTCATCGGCTATCTCGCTTACATCGTTATCTGGATTCCGATTGGACGCACCTTGTTCCTCTACCACTACATGGCGTCGATTTACCTCGCGTATATCGCGCTCGCCTGGATTCTGCAGCAATGCTGGGCGGGGGAGGCCGAACCCTGGGAGCATCTGGCGCTCCTGCTCACGGCCGCGCCGGTATTCATCTTCGGAATTGGCCCGCTCTGGGGAGCGATGATCTCTCTCGCGCTGATCGCCGTCTATTTCTCTCTGCTCAAAACTCCGTACGCCGGACGGTTCGTATGCGCGGTTTTCTGCGCAACCGCCGTCGTCCTGTTCGTCTACTACTATCCGGTCTGGACCGGCATGCCGATTGATCGCGAGGGTTACTACTCGCGGATGTGGCTGCAGGGTCCGGGCATCAGGAACTGGATTTAACCCGATGCTCGCCAGAGTGTGGAAATCAGGCTTCGCACTGGCGATCTGCGCGATCGCGGCCGCTTTCGTCCCTCATGCCGCAATCTCGGCCGAAGCAAACCTGCTGCTCAACGGCGATCTCGCCAAAGGATCCGGCGAGCAGCCTGACCATTGGCGGACCGAGGCGTGGGTCAATGAACCGGATGCCTTCCGCTATACCTGGTCCCATCCGGAGAGCGGAGGACCGGGACAGCTCGAAGTCGATGCGCTCAAGCCCAATGATGCGCGATGGATGCAATCGGTGACGCTGCCTGAAGGATGGTACCGATTCAGCACGGACGTCCGCACCGAAAACGTCGGCACTCAAGCCACAGGCGCAACCATCTCCGTCATGGAAGACGGCGCAATGTCTCCCGATATCCGCGGCACCAGCGGATGGCAGCGTGTCGCATTCTATCTCCATGTCGGTCCCAAGGGCGCCGACATCGAAGTGGCGCTGCGAATCGGCGGCTTCGGCAGCCTCAATGTCGGAAAGGCCTTCTTTCGCGACGTGCAGGTCGAGAAAGTCGCGGCTCCGCCGCCCGGAGCAACGCCCGTTTATGACCTGACCGAAATCCGCCGGGCCGCCCAGCCTCAACCCGTCGGCCGCCCAATCACCCTGGTCGCCACCTTCATCGTGCTCGGGCTGATCGCTTTCCAGGGATGGAGGATGTTCGGAGCGGAGAAGCCCGCTCGCGCTGCCGCGACCGCGGCGCCCCCCAACGTAAAAGCCAAGTCGAGGGCCAGAGCCCGGCGATGACGACCGATGCCGCGCAGGAGCGCCGAATCGAAGCGGCGCTCTTCACGATTCCGTTTCTGACCTTCGCGTATTTTTACCAGGGGTCGGACCAGAGCATCGCGGCCCGCTTCGACCTGATGCGATCACTGCTGGAGCGCGGCACGCTCTGGATCGACGGTTACTGCGGCTACAACACCGCCGACATCATCACCTTTGCCGGGCACTACTACTCAGTAAAGGCTCCCGGCACTTCGATGGTCGCGCTGATGCCGTGGGCCGTGGTCCGGGTCCTGTTGCTGCCGCTGCTGGCGCGCAACGAGTCTCTATACTGGGCGCTCGCCACATACTTGACGATTGTCCTCACGATCGGAGCTCTGACCTCGATCTTGTGCGTCGTGATGTACCGGTTCGCGCGCTTCTTTGGCGTATCCCAGGGTCGCGCCGCGGGAGTGGCGCTGATTCTGGCGTTCGCCACCGTGATGTTCCCGTACGCCACCGAACTCACGGGCGAACCGTTCGCCGGCGCTTTCGCATTCATCGCGTTCTACCTGGTCGCGACTCACGCGCAGGACGCGCCTTCCTCTCGCGTGTTCTGGGCGGGATTGCTCGCGGGCCTGGCAGTCTTGAACGACTATCCGGTGTTCCTCGTGGCCGCGGCCATCGGGCTCTTCGCCATCTACAAACTGAGACGCGTTGGCCCGATCGCCGCCTTTTCCGCCGGCGCGGCGATCACGGCGATGCTGATGTTCGGCTACAACTGGATGGCGTTCTCAAATCCGCTGTTTTTCAGCTACCAAGCCTACAAGCTCGCGGGAAACAACCAGTTTCCAGAGCAGGCGGTAGGCTTCGTCGGGCTTACCTATCCGAAAATCAACATCCTCTGGAATATCCTGATCGATCCGCAGCGGGGCCTGTTCTTCTGCAACCCGGTCCTTCTGCTGGTCATCCCGGCCTGCGGATATTTTCTGCGCCGCCGCGAGCTGCGCGCGGAATGGATCGTCACGATCGCGTCGTTCATCGCGCTTATCCTGTTCAACGCATCGTACGGCGAATCGATCGTATCGTGGGGTGGGGGAACCGCGACCGGGCCGCGCCAGATGGTCGCCGCAATTCCGTTTATGGTCCTGACCCTTGCCTTTCTGCCCGCGAGCTGCGACTGGCTGATGGGATCGATGGCGGCGTTGTCCGCGTTCATCATGCTGATGGCGACGGCGACCAATCCGCATTTCCCGTACGAGTATGACAACCCGGTGCGGGACTTCGCGCTGCAGCAGTTCATGCGCGGAGACTTCGCAAGCAATCGCGACACTTACTTCGGCGGCGGAATGATCATCGGCGATTCCGTCGCCTTCAACCTCGGCAAGCTCGCCCGGCTGCCGGGTCCGTTGCAACTGCTTCCGCTTGGTCTCTTGTGGATCGCGGGCGCGCTGGAGTTGACTGATGCCCTGAGAATTCACGAAAGCCGAGCATCGGAGCTGCTTGGCGGCATCGCGATTTCGGTCGCCATATTGGCGGTCTTCCTTCTGCCCTTCAGCGCGGCAATCAACTATCCGCTGGGCCTGCGCGCGCGATCCGGATTGCTGGGCCGCTATTTCGTCGGCGAGCAGCCCGGACTCTCGCCGCCGCACATCGTGAGGATCGACCGCCAGCTCGAGTTCAATAACATCGCGGAAATGGGCGCGATGCCGTTTCCGTCGGTGGCGGTATGGACCGGCAGGCTCATCGTTCCCCAAACCGGCATCTACCGCTTTATCCTCGACGCCGACGATACGGGATGGCTGTCAATCGATGACCATGCGTTGATCACCGACGCCGGCGCCATAAACCGCCCGCACGCGGTCGGCGCCGCGCACCTCGATGCCGGCATCCACAGAATCCTGGTAGGCGAACGCAACCTCGGCGGCGACTCCTCGCTGCACCTCTACTGGATGCCCCCAGGAAAACTGGCCCAACCAATCCCATCCTCAGCCCTAATCCCCGACCACCCGTAACGCCCTGTCAACAAGGGAGCGATCCGTTTGGCGGGTTCAGGTCCGGCGGGGGCGGCGCCTTGGCCTACCAGGTACTGGTCTTATCCAAGCGAAGTATACCGGCTGGAAAATTGGTGTCTGACCCGATGACCTGCCCCGGAAAGGTGCGCCGAGCGGGGTGGATGATGCGTTTGGATGATTCGTGCTTGCGCCGATCATTCGCTGGGCAGCTTTGGCAGCATTTCGGGTTTGAGCAGCGTTGGCCGGCCGGGGGCAAGCTGCGGAGCGGACGGGGTTGGCGCGGGTGCTCCCGGCTTTCGATACTCGGGGGGCCGCGTGATGCGCGCCTGCGCCAGGATCTGTTGCAACAGGCGCGATTCCTCCGACCCTCGCGAGACGCACTGGACGTCCTGGTACGGATGCAGCGGCACGCGCAATGGCGATTCGAACGTCGCACGGACGTCAACCCGCGTCGATTCGTTCGATACCGGCTGCACGCGAATGTTGAATACCGAGGTTGCATCGGCTTCCGGCTCCGCCGCGTAGCTGCCGGCGATGCTCGTGATCTTGCCGCAATCCGCGTCCTGCAGGCTGAACTGCCGGCCCATCACTTCGAGGATTCCGTGATTGGGCTCCTGCGCCTGGATACGAAAGTCATTCTGCTTGACGACCTCGTTGACCGCCGTCCACGTGAGGTCGAAGGGCAGGGGCACCACCGCCCGCGTCTTGCTTTCCGGGGTCTCCTGCGTCGCCGGCGGATAAAAGCATCCGCCTGCCGCAATCGAGATCAGGGCGAGAACCACGAACTTGCTTTTGGTATCCATCGAGATCGGCACGGGATAATAGCAGACCGATGCGGACCGGGCTTTACCTTCGCTCGGCGCCGCCGCCCGCTCCCACGTGTTCCCCCAGGCGGGGAGGTTTGCGATAATGCGACCGAGGCGCGCATCGGCATGCGCCGGGTGTAGGGATCATGTCAGGTCATTCCAAGTGGTCATCGATTAAGCACAAGAAGGCCGCACGCGATGCCAAGCGCGGCAAGGTTTTTACCAAGCTCATCAAGGAAATCACAATCGCTGCCCGCCTGGGCGGCGGCGATCCGAACGCGAATCCGCGGCTGAGAACCGCGGTCGCAGCCGCCAAGGCGCAATCGATGCCCAACGACAACATCGACCGCGCCATCAAAAAGGGCACCGGAGAGCTCGGGGGTGCTTCGCTCGAGGAAGTGACCTACGAGGGCTACGGCCCCGGCGGCGTCGCGATCATGCTCGAAGGATTGACCGACAATCGCAACCGCACGGTCGCCGAGCTGCGCTTTATCTTCTCGCGCCACGGCGGGAACCTCGGCGAAGCGAATTGTGTGGGCTGGATGTTCAAGAAGCGGGGCGTGATCACGGTCGAAAAGAGCGCCGTCGAGGAAGACAAGCTTCTGGAAGTCGCGCTCGATGCGGGCGCGGATGATGTTCAGAGCGACAGCGATGCCTTTCAGGTCATGACCGCGCCCGACAAATTCACGGCCGTACGCGAAGCGATCGAAAAGGCCGGTATCGCGATCGGCCACGCGGAAACCGCTCTCGTGCCGGAAAACACGGTAGCGGTCTCGGGACATACTGCCGAACAGGTGCTCAAACTGGTCGAGGAACTGGAGGATCACGACGACGTGCAGAGCGTGTCTTCCAACTTCGACATCAGCGACGAAGAGTTGGCCCAGATTTCCGCCGCGTGATTTCATCCGTCGCGCGCACGGATTTGGCGGAGGTGGAGGATGCGGGTGCTCGGGGTGGACCCGGGAAGCGCGGTGACCGGATTCGGGATCGTCGAAGGCGCGCCCGGCAATTTCCGCTACATAACATCGGGAACCATCCGCACGCGTCCGGGCGACGCGATGCCGCGGCGGCTGCTCGCCATCCATTCCCGCCTGCTCGACATCGTCGATGAATTCGCGCCCGGCGCGATCAGCCTTGAACGCAACTTCGTCGCGCGCAACGTCCAGAGCGCGTTCCGCATCGGAGAGGCGAGGGCGGTCGCGATGCTTGCGGCGGCCGAGCGCGGTTTGCCGCTCTTCGAATATCCTCCCAACCTGGTCAAGCTTGCGGTCGCGGCCTTCGGCCACGCTGACAAGGAACAGATTAACTACATGATTCGACGGACCCTGGGGTTGAGCCCGGAGGTCGAGTTTGCCCACGATGCCACCGACGCGCTGGCGTTGGCGGTATGCCATCTGAGCCGGGCGCGCGCGCCGCGCCTGGTGGATGCGGTCGAGCGCAGACCGCGCGCCGCGAGGATACGCCCATGATCGCCAGCATCAAGGGAACGCTCGAAGTGCGCGAGGCGGGACGGGTCGTCATCGACACCGCCGGCGTCGGCTATGAAATCTTCGTTCCGCTGAGCACCTTCTATCGGCTGCCAGCGGTCGGCGATCAGGTCGCGCTCGAAATTCGCCAGGTCGTCCGCGAGGACGCGATCACGCTCTACGGATTTTCCACCCCGACGGAGAAGCGCGCCTTCGACTTGCTGTTATCGGTGCAGCATGTCGGCCCCAAGCTCGCACTCGCTATCCTCTCGGTTCTCGAACCGGACGAGCTGGTCAGCGCGATTCGGCGAGAGGACGTCGAAAAAATCGACGCCGTGCCGGGAGTCGGACCCAAGGTTGCTGAGCGGGTCGTGCGCGAATTGCGCGACAAGATGGACGGGCTTCGGCTCGCCGACTCGGTCACTTCGCATGCCAACGGCAGCGTGCGCGCCGTCCGGTCCGTCGGGCAGGGAACCACAATCGCGGATGATGCCATCTCGGCGCTGGTGAACCTGGGGGTAAAGCCCGCCGAAGCAAAGCGCACTGTGGATTCGGTGCTCGATGCGATCCCGGAAGGATCGCCCGAGCTCGAAGTGGTGGTAAGAAAATCATTGGCGGTGCTGTTTGGCGAAACGTAAACGCCATAGCGGGACTTTGGCTGACGCCGAGGCCACGCAGATAACCGCGCCGGTCGAGGGCGAAGAAGACCGCCGCCTCGACCTGTCCCTGCGGCCGCATTCGCTCGATGAGTTCGTCGGCCAGGCGCGCATCAAGCGCGTGCTCGGGATGTCAATCGAGGCGGCGCGCCAGCGCGGCGAAACGCTCGATCATGTGCTCTTCGCCGGGCCTCCGGGCCTCGGCAAGACTTCCCTCGCCCATATCATCGCGCGCGAGCTCGGGGTCAGCGTGCACGTTACTTCCGGCCCGGCGGTCGAGCGCGCGGCGGACCTGGCGGCAATCGTCAACAATCTCGAAGAGGGCGATGTCCTGTTCATCGACGAAATTCATCGCCTTCAGCGTCCCGTCGAAGAGCGGCTCTATTCCGCGATGGAAGATTACGAGTTCCATATCGTGGTGGGCGAGGGGATGGGCGCACGCACGATGAAGCTGGCAGTCAATCCGTTCACGCTGGTGGGCGCGACCACGCGATCGGGACTGTTGAGCTCTCCGCTGCGCGATCGCTTCGGCCAGCATTTCCATCTGGACTTCTACAACCACGACGAACTGCGCGAGATCGTCCGGCGCTCAGCCAGACTGCTCAACGTCGCGATTGATGAAAGCGGAGCCGGCGAGCTGGCCGCGCGTTCGCGCGGAACCCCGCGAATCGCCAACCGGCTGCTGCGCCGCGTGCGCGATTTCGCGCAGGTCAACGAAGCTCCGGTCGTGACGCGAAGCGTGGCGCTGGGCGCGCTCGAACTGCTCGAAATCGACGCGGCGGGCTTCGACAAGATGGACCGCGCGATCCTGAGCGCGGTTATCGACAAGTTCGGCGGCGGGCCCGTCGGCGTCGAAACCCTCGCCGCGGCAATCGGGGAGGAGCCCGATACGATCGAGGAAGTTTACGAACCATATCTGCTGCAGGAAGGGTTCCTGATGAGGACGCCGCGCGGGCGCGCCGCCACCGACCGCGCTTACAAGCATCTGGGCCGCACCCGCGCCGGCACCCTGCTGTAAGCGCGATGGCGCAAATCCTCGTATTGCAGCATCACCCGGCCGAAGACCTCGGGCGCATCGCCCGCTCGCTCGAACGCGCCGCGCTCGCCCAGCAATACGTCCGCATCCACGAAGGCCGGCCGGTGCCGGCTACAATCGAAGGCGCGGACGGACTCATCGTGCTCGGCGGACCGATGGCCGTGTATCAGCAGGACAAGTACGCGTTCCTGCGCGACGAGATGCGGCTGGTCGAGGCGGCGGCGAAAAAGGAACTGCCGGTCCTGGGAGTGTGCTTCGGCGCACAGGTGGTAGCGGCGGCGCTCGGCGCGAGGGTGATCAGGAATCCCGCCGGCAAGGAAATCGGATGGCATCGCGTGATGCTTACCGATGCCGCAGGCACCGACCGGCTGTTCGCTGGTATCGCGAAGGCCATTACGCCGTTTCACTGGCACGGTGATATTTTTGAGTTGCCATCGGGCGCCACTTCTCTCGCATTGTCGGAGAAAACTCCGTGCCAGGCGCTGCGGTTCGAAAACAACGTGTATGCGCTCCAGTTTCATCTCGAAGTCACAACCGAATCGATAGCTGCCATGGCTGCGGCGTGGCCGCGCGAACTGGAACGCGAGAAAATCGCCGCCGACAAGATGATCGCGGCGTCGGCTCACTACCAGGCCGACCTCGAACGGATTGCGGCCGTAGTTTTCGATCGCTGGGCTGAATCCGTCCGGGAGACCGTCGAATAGGATGCGAAGGATGAGGCGCACGACGAAAGACGCATCGCGAGCGAGTGGGGCACTCCGGTGAAATACTCCGGCGCCCGAGTCTGTCCGCTGAGGAGGTGGTTTGTTGCGGCAATCGCCCTCGGGCTTTCGCTTCCCGGCATCGCGGGAGCCTTCGATTGTTCCAAAGCAGGCTCTCCCACGGAAAAACGTATCTGCGCAGACCCTTCGCTTGCAGCGATGGACCAGGAGATGGGGGAGCTTTACCGCAACGTCGTCGCGAACTCGAAAGATGCGAACGCGTGGAAAGCCGATCAACGCGCCTGGCTGGCTCAGCGCGATCGATGCGCGGACGCCGGATGCCTGCGATCGGAGTATCAGACCCGCCTGGTCATATTGCGGAGCGCGGAACCCGCGGCCCAGTGGGCGGGCCACTGGTGGCGCATCGATCCGAGCGGGACAAACGGATCGGAACTGGCCATAACGAAACCGACGCCAAAAGGCTTCGACTTCGATCTGAACGCATCAGCGGGCGCAAACACCGGAGAGTTGTCAGGCAAGGCAATCGTCCAGGCCTCTACCGGCGCGCGCTTCGACGGCGACGCGGACTCCGGCACCGAAGGTTGCTCGCTCGTATTCAAGCGGGTGCTGAACCGTTTGAAGATCGAACAGAAGGGCGATGACGCAACTTGCGGTGCCGGCGCGGGTGTGTACTTCGACGGCACTTATGTGGCCAGCGACAAGAACCCGAATCCGCCGCCCGATCTTGTCTCGCTGGGCGTGCTGCCCTCGAAGGCGCAGGACGATGCGCTTCGCAAACTGCTCGGCAAGGACTATGACGCGATGGTCGCGACCGCCAACACCATCGACACCGAAAAGGACCATGCCGATGGCAACGCCGTCACGGCCGTCAGCATGGCGGTGCGAGGGGTGGCGTGCAACACGAAATCGATCCTGATGTTCGACGACAAAGGACATCTCTGGGCGGCAATCTGGGAGCCCGCTTCCGATTCGTCATCGAACGTCGTCGAGCTGCGCTACTACACCAATGTTCCCAAGGACAAAGACTCTCTTCCAAAGACCATCGCCGAGAACCGCGAAGCTTGCTCCGGAGACACGGTGCGAGTGCGGATGATGCCCTGACGCCGGAGAAGGGGCTGGCACGCCCGAGGCGGGCCGCACGCTGAACCAACGCAAGGCCGCCTGCTTTGACGCCGGTTTTTCCGATAAAATCTCGATGATGAGCGAAACGGCGGAACAGGTGCGGGAGTCGGCTTCGGAACCTTCGCTTCGGCGTGATCTGCGCGACCTCTCATTCGAGGAGTTGGAGAAGATCGTCGCCGAATCCGGGGAGCAGCCGTATCGTGCGCGTCAGATTGCGCATTGGCTCTACCGCAGGGGAGTGGACTCGATCGACGCGATGCGGGATCTGCCGGCGGCGCTGCGTGCTTTCCTCAAGCACAACTTTAAGATTTCTCCATTCGCCGTCGCCGCGGTTCATCGCTCCGGCGACGGGACCCGCAAGCTCCTGATGCGGCTGGCCGATGGCGAGGAGATAGAGACGGTCATTATCCCGGCCGACAGCCGTGTGACGCTCTGCATGTCGTCGCAGGCGGGATGTGCGATGAGATGCGGCTTTTGCGCGACAGCGCGCATGGGGCTTCATCGCAATCTCACCGCCGGCGAGATCATCGGCCAGATCTTCGCCGCCCGCCTCGAATTGGCCGAGGGCGAGGAGATCACGAACTACGTATTCATGGGGATGGGGGAGCCGCTCGCGAACTATCCGCGCCTTCTGCAGACGCTGCGCGCGATGACTTCGCCTTGGGGCATGGGCATCTCGCCCCGCCGCATCACGGTGTCCACGGTTGGGTTGCTGCCGATGATGGAGCGGCTGCTGGCGGACACCTCGGTCAATCTGGCGGTCTCGCTTCATGCGACGACCGACGAGGTGCGCAGTCGAATTGCGCCGATCAATCAGCGCTATCCGATCCGGCAATTGCTGGACACCTGCGCGAAGCTGCCGCTGAAGCGCCGCAGCCGTATCACGTTCGAGTACGTGATGCTGTCCGGCGTCAACGATTCGCCCGCGGACGCGCGCCGGCTGGTCAAGCTGCTCGCGCCGCTGCGCGCCAAGGTGAACCTCATTTTCTTCAATCCGTTCGAAGGCGCGGGCTTCAGTGCGACGGGCAGACCCGCAGTTGAGGCCTTTCAAGCGATTCTTCATAAAGGTAACTTGACCGCGACAATCCGCGAGAGCAGGGGACGCGATATCGCGGCGGCGTGCGGCCAACTTTACGCGGAACATCGCTCGGCGGATTAACAGAATCCATCAAACTAAAGGCCGCATGAAGTCCCGGCGCAGTCCGCGCCGGCCGCAAAGATCGAGGCATCGATGGCGAAAACGACAATCGGAATACTCGGAGGCAGCGGATTCTACCAGATGCCCGGGATGGAAGGAGTCGAGCAACTCGAGGTTGAAACGCCGTTCGGCAAGCCTTCTGACCCGTTCTTTCGGGGACGTATCGGCGATGTCGAGGTCGTTTTCCTTGCGCGCCACGGCAAGGGCCATCGCTTGATGCCAAGCGAAATAAACTTCCGCGCCAATGTGTTCGGAATGAAGAAGCTGGGCGTCCAGCAGCTCGTTTCGGTCAGCTCGGCCGGCAGCTTGCGAGAGGAGATCGAGCCCGGCGAGATGGTCGTGCCGGATCAGTTTATCGACCGCACCATCAAGCGTCCGGGAACCTTCTTCGGCAACGGTATCGTGGTCCACGTCTCGCTGGCCGATCCGATCTGTCCGCGGCTCAGCGCGGCG
This sequence comes from Pseudomonadota bacterium, assembly GCA_021323675.1. GTDB lineage: Bacteria > Desulfobacterota > Binatia > Binatales > Binataceae > JAFAHS01. The sequence goes on from JAJPKP010000028.1 coordinate 30,701, forward strand.
CTGGTGGCCGCCAGCCGCGCGGCGGGTGCACGCGTTCACGAGGGCGGCACGTACCTGTGCATCGAAGGGCCGCAGTTTTCGTCGCGGGCTGAGTCGCGCCTATACCGAACCTGGAATGCGGACGTGATAAGCATGACCGCGATGCAGGAGGCGAGGCTGGCGCGCGAAGCGGAGTTGTGTTTTGCGGTGCTGGTAATGGTGACTGATTACGATTGCTGGCATGAAAGCGTCGCGGCGGTGGATATCGGCGAGATTCTCCGCGTGATGCGCCTGAACGTTGAGACCGCTCAGAAGGCGGTCGCAAACCTCGCGCACTCTCTCGCCGGAACCGACCGCGCCTGTAGTTGCGCCAGGGCCCTGGAGGGCACAATCATTACCGATCGCAGCGTGATGCCGCCGAAACTCGTCGAAGAACTTCGGCCGCTGATCGGCAAGTACGTGAAATAGCCCTTTGCCGCGAGCCAAAGGCAGGAGCATTCGATGAGTATCGTGGTTGTTGGTTCAGTCGCTTACGACACCGTGGAGACCGCCAATGGCGGCGCCGACGAGGCGCTGGGCGGCTCCGCGATCTACTTCTCGGTGGCCGCGCGCTTCTTCACCCCGGTGAGCGTGGTGGGAATAGTCGGCTCCGACTTCAAGCCCGACTCGCGCCAGATTCTCGCCGATCGCGGCATCGACATTCGCGGCCTCGAGCAGCGGCCCGGCAAGACCTTTCGATGGCACGGCCGCTATCACGAGGACATGAACAAGCGCGACACCCTGAGCGTGGCGCTCAACGTGTTCGAGAATTTCTCTCCGGACCTGCTGCCCGACCAACGCCGCTGCGACTACCTGTTCCTGGGCAATATCGCGCCGGAGCTGCAGGAACGCGTGCTCTCGCAGGTGATGAGTCCGAAGCTGGTCGCCGGCGACACCATGAACCACTGGATCCAGGAGCGCGGCCCGGAACTGCGCAAACTGCTCTCGCGCATCGATATCCTGACGCTCAACGATGAAGAGGCGCGGATGCTGTCGGGCGAGCACAACCTTGTCAAAGCGGGAAAGGCTATCCTCCGGATGGGCCCCAAGACCGCGCTGGTCAAACGCGGCGAGTACGGCGTGATCCAGTTCAGCAGCGAGGGAATGTTCGCCGTGCCGGCCTATCCGCTCGAAGAAGTGGTCGATCCCACCGGCGCCGGCGATACCTTCGCGGGCGCGTTCATGGGCTACCTGGCGCGCAACGGGCGCATCAACGAGTCATCGCTGAGGACCGCCGCCGTCTACGGCACCGTGGTCGCTTCGTTCGTGGTGGAACGCTTCTCGCTCGACCGCCTGCTCGAACTGACGTGGGAGGAAATCGAGCAGCGCTATCGCGCCTTCATCGAACTCACCGACTCGCATCATTCGCGATGGACGTCTCAGTAGTCGTCCCGCTCTACAACGAGCGCGACAACCTTGCCCCTTTGCGCGCGGAAATCAGCCGCGTGATGGCGGGGCTGGGACGATCCTACGAGCTGCTGTTCGTCGATGACGGATCGACCGATGGCAGCCTGGAGGAATTGCGCCGAATCGCGGCGGCGGATTCCCATGTGCGCGTAATCAGGCTCGCGCGCAACTCCGGGCAGACCGCGGCGCTCGCCTGCGGCTTCGCCCACAGCCGCGGGGAGGTAGTGGTCGCCCTCGACGGCGACGGCGAGAACGATCCCGCGGACATTCCGCGCCTGCTGGATCGCCTCGGCAACGGATATGACCTAGTGAGCGGATGGAGGACGGATCGATGGAAGGGGTCGGCGCTTTCGCGCCGATTGCCGTCGATCGCGGCCAACTCGCTGATCTCGCGGATTACCGGCGTTCGGCTTCATGACTACGGATGCACTCTGAAGGCCTACCGGGGCGATCTCGCGCGCGGACTTCGCCTGTATGGCGAGATGCATCGCTTTGTCCCGGCGATCGCGGCGGAGCAGGGCGCCCGCATCGCGGAAGTCGAAGTGAACTTCCGTCCGCGCAGGTCGGGAACCTCGAAGTACGGCCCCGGCCGCATCCTGCGCACGCTGCTGGACCTGGTCACGGTGAAGTTCCTTTCCGGATACTCGACACGGCCGATCCAGGTCTTCGGAACCATCGGCTTTGTGCTCGGCGCGCTCGGATCCTTGTGGACAGCGTGTCTGGTGTTCGAGAAAATCGTCCTCGGCCGCAACCTGGGCGATCGACCTGCGCTGCTGCTCGCGGTGCTGCTGGTCGTGGTGGGAGTTCAGTTCGTGAGTATCGGTTTGCTGGGAGAGATGCTCGCGCGGACGTACCACGAATCGCAGGGAAAACAGATCTACGTGATCAAAGAGGAATTCTAGCGGATGAATATCGCGGTCATTGGCGCCGGCTATGTGGGGTTGGTCAGCGGAACTTGCTACGCCGAAAGCGGCAATGAAGTAGTCTGCGTCGATATCGACATCAAACGTATCGCGGCGCTCAACGAGGGCAAAATCCCCATCTACGAACCCGGACTCGAAGAGCTGGTGCGGCGCAACATGAAAGAGGGCCGTATCCGCTTCTCGACCGATCCTGCCGAGGCGGTCGCGCAATCGATGGTGTCGTTCATAGCGGTCGGCACGCCACCCTCGCATAACGGCGCCGCCAATCTCTCCGGCGTCTTCCAGGCCGCCGAGCAGATCGCAAAGACCGCGAACGGCTACCATATAATCGCGGTCAAGAGCACGGTTCCGGTCGGAACCAACGACAAGCTGCGCGAGATTGTCGCGCGCGCGGGGCGAAGCGATATCGACGTATGCTCGGTGCCGGAATTTCTCAAGGAGGGATCGGCGATCGAGGACTTCATGCGCCCGGACCGTGTGATTATCGGCAGCCTCTCGGACCGCGCGACCGCAATCCTGCGCGAAATTCACGCACCGTTTGTCCGCACCGACAACCCGATTCTCGTGATGGACCCGAAGTCGGCCGAGATGTCGAAGTATGCGGCGAACTCGATGCTCGCGGTCCGCATTTCGTTCATCAATCAGATCGCCAACCTATGCGAGGCGGTCGGCGCCGATATCAACGCGGTGCGCCGCGGGATCGGCTCCGATCGCAGGATCGGATCGCAGTTCCTGTTTCCCGGCGTCGGCTACGGTGGTTCGTGCTTTCCCAAGGACGTGCAGGCGCTCATCTACACCGCCGGCGAGTACAATCTCGACTTCTCGCTTCTCAAGGCGGCCGAGGGTGTCAACCTCGGCCAGAAGCGGCTGCTCCCCCGGCGGGTAAAGGAGCATTTCGGCGAAGATTTGACCGGCCGCGTCTTTGCCCTCTGGGGGCTCGCGTTCAAGCCGCGCACCGACGACATGCGCGAGGCGCCCTCACTGGTCGTGATCGATGAGCTTCTGGCTGCCGGAGCAAAGGTGCAGGTTCACGACCCGGAAGCTTTGGAGACGGCCCGCGCTCTGCTTGGCTCTCGCGTGACCTACCACAAGACCAACTATGACGCCCTCAAGGGCGCGGATGCGCTTATAATCTGTACGGAGTGGAACGAGTTCCGCCATCCCAACTTCCAGCGCATCAAGGCCGAGCTCAAGCGGCCGGTCATCTTCGACGGCCGCAACCTGTATGATCCGGATCTGATGAAGGCGCTCAGCTTCAAGTATTACTCGATCGGGCGGCCTGCGGTCTGAAATCGCGATGCGAATTCTTGTAACCGGCGGAGCCGGGTTTATCGGCTCCAACACCGTCGATGCGCTGATCGATGCCGATTGCGGCGAGGTCGCGGTGCTCGACAATCTTTCCTCCGGCAAACGGCATCAGGTAAATCCCCGCGCGCTCCTTTACCAGGCCGATCTGCGCGATGCGGCCGCGGTTGCCGATGCGATCGCTCGCGAGCGCCCCGAGGTGATCTACCATCTCGCCGCGCAGATGGATGTGCGGCGATCGGTCGCCGATCCGGCCTTCGACGCGCAAGTGAACCTGGTCGGGTTTCTGAACCTGATGGAGGCGGGGCGTCAAAACGGCTTGAAGCGGGTAATATTTTCGTCCACCGGCGGAGCAATCTACGGCGAGCAGGAAGCCTTTCCCTGTGATGAAGACCATCCCTGCCGCCCGCTCAGCCCCTACGGAATCGCCAAGCTCGCGACCGAGAAGTACCTCTACTTCTACCGCCAGCAATACGGCATCGATTATCTCGTGCTCCGCTATGCGAACATTTACGGGCCGCGGCAGGACCCGCACGGCGAGGCTGGAGTGGTCGCAATCTTCTGCGGGCGGATGCTGGAGGGCCAGCGATGCACGATCTTTGGCGACGGCAAACAGACTCGCGACTACACCTATGTCGGCGATGTGGTGCGCGCTAACCTGTATGCATTGACGTCGAAGGCATCCGCAATCGCCCTCAATATCGGCACCGGCGCTGAAACCAGCGTCAATGCGCTTTACTCCGCGCTTGCCGAGGTCGCGGGAGAAGCCAGGCCGCCGGAGTATGCCCCCGCCCGGCCCGGCGAGCAGCTAAGGTCGGTAATTTCGCCCGCGCGCGCGGGCCAGTACCTGAACTGGAAGCCCGAGGTCAGCCTGGCGGAGGGGCTCGAGCGGACCTTCATGCATTTTCGTAATGAGCGCGGGCGCGCGCGATGAAATGACCGATCCTGCTTCGATTCGCAATTTCTCGATAATCGCGCATATCGATCACGGCAAGTCCACGCTTGCCGATCGAATCCTCGAGCGCACCGGCGCGCTTTCCAAGCGCGAACTCAAGGAGCAGTTCCTGGACTCGATGGACCTGGAGCGCGAACGTGGCATCACCATCAAGGCGCGTTCGGTTCGGCTCAACTACCAGGCAAAAAGCGGCGGAACTTTCGTCCTCAACCTGATCGATACTCCCGGCCACGTCGATTTCGCCTACGAGGTTTCGCGCAGCCTGGCCGCGTGCGAAGGCGCCTTGCTGGTCGTCGATGCGAGCCAGGGCGTCGAGGCGCAGACGCTCGCCAACGTTTACCTCGCCATCGACCACGGACTCGAGATCATCCCGGTCATCAACAAGATCGACCTGCCGGGAGCGGACATCGAACGCACCCGGGAGCAAATCGAAAACATCATCGGCCTCAGCGCCGCCGATGCGATCCTGACCAGCGCCAAGGAAGGAATCGGCATCGAGGACGTGCTCGAAGCGATTGTCGATCGTATTCCACCGCCGAAGGTTGCGCCCAACCAGCCTCTCAGGGCGCTGATCTTCGACAGTTGGTACGACAGCTACGAGGGCGTTATCGCGCTGGTGCGCGTGTTCAGCGGCGAATTGCGCCGCGCGATGGGCGTGCGGCTGATGGCCACCGGCAAGACCGGCGAGGTCATGCGGCTTGGCCACTTCACTCCTCATGAACGCGAAACGGAATCGCTCGGGCCGGGCGAAGTCGGCTTCATCGTCGCCGGCATCAAAGATGTCGCCGACATGCGCGTTGGCGACACGGTCACCGAGACGTCCAACCCCGCCGCCGAGCCGCTGCCCGGCTTCAAGGAACTGAAGCCGATGGTGTTTGCCGGGTTGTATCCGACCGAGGCGAATCAATACGGCGCGCTTCGCGATGCGATCGAGAAGCTGCGGCTTAACGATGCGAGCCTGATCTGCGAACCGGAAACCTCGCAGGCGCTGGGGTTCGGATTCCGCGCCGGTTTTCTCGGCCTGCTGCATATGGAAATCGCGCAGGAGCGGCTCGAGCGCGAGTTCGGAATCAACCTGATTGTGACCGCGCCGACCGTCGCGTACCGCGTTCGTACGACTTCGGGCGAGACGGTGATGGTGGACAATCCGACGCTGCTTCCGCCCGAAAACAGTATCGAGGCGATCGAGGAGCCGTTCATCCTCGCGTCAATTCACATGCCCGAGGAGTTTCTCGGTGCGGTGATGAAGCTTTGCGAAGACCGCCGCGGAGTTCAGCGCGACATGCGCTTTCTGGGCGACAAGCGCGTCATCCTCCACTACGAGCTGCCGCTTGCGGAAATCGTGTTCGACTTCTATGACCGCCTGAAATCGGTCAGCCGCGGCTATGCGTCGCTGGACTATGAGTTTCTGGACTTCCGGGCCGGGCCTCTGGTTAAATTGGACATCCGAATCAACGGCGAGGTAGTCGACGCTCTCTCGGTTATCGTTCATCGTGAGAAGGCCTACGAACGCGGCCGCGCGCTGTGCGAGAAGATGCGGGAGCTGATCCCGCGCCAGATGTTCGAGGTGGCCATCCAGGCCGCGATTGGCGCGAAAATAATCGCCCGTGAGTCGGTCAAACCGCTGCGCAAGAACGTCACCGCGAAATGCTACGGCGGCGACATCACGCGCAAGCGCAAACTGCTCGAAAAGCAGAAAGAAGGCAAAAAACGGATGAAGCAGGTTGGAAGGGTTGAAATTCCGCAGGAAGCCTTTCTGGCTCTGCTCAAGGTCGGAGAGTGACCCCGCCCCTGGAAAATCCGGCGAGGACACTCGAATCCCGCGAGGAGTCTTCCGCAAGCGAGCGCCTGGCCGCGGCCGGACGTTCGAAATCCGTCGCCCGCGAGTATGGCGAAGCCCTCGTCATCGCGCTTATCCTCGCCTTCATCATTCGCACCTTTTTTGTCCAGGCTTACATGATCCCGTCGGGGTCGATGGAGCCGACGCTGCTGATCGGCGACCACATCCTGGTCAATAAGATGGCCTATGGAATCAGGCTGCCGGAATCGATTCTCGGCTACCAGATTCCCGGTCTTACGCTCGGCCGCTACCTCATCCATTTCGGCAGCATCCATCGCGGCGATGTAGTGGTCTTTATTCCGCCGCTGGACCGCGACAAGGATTTCATCAAACGCGTGATCGGCCTTCCGGGGGACCGGGTTCAGATACGCAACGGCAGGGTATGGCTCAACGGACAGCCGCTCGCCGATCCTCATGCGCACCTTGAAGTTCCGGACGCGCAGCGTTCACCGGACATTCCGCGCGACAACTTCGGGCAAATCGACAGCACCGGATCGATCGTGGGACCGGTCGAGGTTCCGCCCGGCAAGCTGTTCGTGATGGGCGACAATCGCGACCACAGCGATGACAGCCGCTACTGGGGCTTTGCCGACGAAAACGATGTGGAGGGCAGGGCGCTCGCCGTATACTGGTCGTGGGACGACGCCGAAGGCGGACTGCTGCCGATTCGATGGAGTCGATTCGGCACCCTCATCTCTCGATAGCGCGGAAGGATACTTCTGGTGGCGCAAGCAGTAAGACCGCTGAAATCGGCGCAGACTCCCCAAACCTCGCGCGGCCCGGCAGCCGGGCCTGAAACGCCAAAATCCGTAGCGCGCGAATATGCCGAGGCCCTGATTATCGCGCTCGTGCTCGCGCTCTTCATCCGGACCTTCTTCATCCAGGCGTACAAGATTCCGTCCGGTTCGATGGAGCCGACGCTGCTCATCGGCGATCACATCCTGGTCAACAAGCTCATCTACGGCCTTCGCATGCCCGATTCGATCCTGGGCCTCCAGATTCCCGGACTTCCCTACGGGCAGTACCTGTTTCATCTCGAGCCCATCCATCGCGGCGATGTGGTCGTGTTTGTGTTTCCACCCGACCGCACCAAGGATTTCATCAAGCGCGTGATTGGCCTGCCCGGCGACACGATTCAGGTCCGCGAAGGGCACCCCTGGCTCAACGGCAAGCCGATGGACGATCCGCATGGTCATTTCGAAGTGCCGGATCAGGAGCGATCCCCCATCTCGCCCCGCGACAGCTTCGGTCCCATTCAGGTCCCGGCTGGAAAAATCTTCGTGATGGGGGATAATCGCGACCGGAGTTATGACAGTCGCTTCTGGGGATTCGTTGACGAAAACGACGTCGAGGGCAGGGCGCTGATCATTTACTGGTCGTGGGACAGCGACCATTATGGGCTGCTGCCGGTGCGATGGTCGCGCATCGGGATGATCGTCCATTGACGAAAGGAGAGTCGAGTGGCTGACGACGCGGTGAACCGGATTGGAACCATGCTCGAGGAGCTGGGCGCCCGATTCGAGCTGGTGGTCGAAGCGGTATCCGGATTCGGCGGCCGTCTCGACGCGCTACGCCAGGAGTTGTTCGGCCAGTTTGCGGAAGTGGGGGGCCAGATTCGCTTTCTCTCGGATCAGATCGCCGAAAATCGCCGCGGCATCGCGGCGCTGCGCGCCGACCTCGGCGCGGAAATGGTCCGCCTTGGCGAAAGCCTCGGACGCACGCGCGTCGAATTTCGCGAGCAGCTCGGCGCGGAGGCAAACCGCGCCATCGCCGCCAGCGCGCAGAATCTCCATTCCGGCGCCAGCGCCGCTCAGGAGGAAATCGCCAGAGGAGTCCGCGCCATTCATACCGAACTGGTGCGCGAGATGACCGAAACCGCGAAAGCGCTGAAGCGCGACCTGGCGGCATCCGCCGAGAGTACCGGCAAGAAGCTCAGTACCGAGCTCAACAAGACCAACAAGGCGCTGCAGAGCCTCGCGCAGAAGTTCGATCGTTTCGACGATCGCATCACCATCCAGACCAAGGACCAGGACCAGCGCCTGAAAAAGCTGGAGCGGAAAAAGAGCGCCTGAGCGCAAACTCCCCCAATCCGCTTGACCCGCCCCGGGCGGGCGGTAAAATCAAGTGAGCCTTTAATCCGCTACTGAGATAGCGGAAAGGTAACACGATGAATAACTCTAGCATTTGGCCTGGCTGCATCCGCAGTCGGGTTTTTTTTCGCGTGCGGCCATGAGCATCAAGCCGCTCGTCGCCCTCGATGCCGCCGCGGTCACGCGCTCGATCAAGCGCATCGCCCACGAAATTGCCGAACGCAACGGCGGCGCGCAGAACCTCGCGCTAATCGGAATAATCCGCCGCGGTGCAAGTCTCGCCGCCCGCCTCGCCGCCGAACTTCATTCCAACGGTGAAAAGCCCGGCATCCCCGTTGGCACGCTCGACATCTCTTCTTATCGCGATGACGGCAAGGGCACGCCCGGAGACCCGCGGCTGCTCGGGCGCGACATCCCATTCTCGCTCGATGGCAAGCGCGTGGTGCTGGTTGATGACGTCCTGTACACGGGGCGGACGGTTAGGGCGGCGCTCGAAGCGCTGGCCGACCTGGGCCGCGCCGAATCGATTCAGCTCGCGGTGCTGGTGGACCGCGGCGAACGGGAGCTGCCGATCCGCGCCGACTACGTCGGAAAAAACATCGAGGCGCCAAGGGGCCAGCGCGTGTACGTGCGCCTGGCCGAAGTTGACGGTATCGACTCCGTGATCATCGGGAACGGAAAGTGAGGCGCGCGAGGCAAGCGTGATGTCCCGGCTGTCCAAGACCGATGTGGTCTCGATCGACGATCTCTCCCTGCCGGAGATCGAGCGGGTCTTCACGCTTGCCGATGAATTCGCGGACGCGCTCGCGCGCGGCGACACGCTTTCGATCGCCAATGGATTGATTATGGCCACGCTGTTTTATGAACCGTCCACGCGCACGCGCCTCAGTTTCGAATCGGCGATGCATCGGCTGGGCGGTTCGGTCATCAGCTCCGCCGACATGAAGGCGAGCTCGGCGGCAAAAGGAGAGAGCCTGGCTGACACGGTCCGGATCGTCAGCGGATACGCCGATCTCATCGTGCTGCGCCATCCGCACGACGGCGCCGCGCGCGTGGCGGCGGAATACGCTCCATGCCCGGTGCTGAACGCGGGCGACGGCAGCCGCGAGCATCCGACCCAGACGCTCTGCGACCTGTTCATCCTGCGGCGCAAGAAGGGAAAGCTTAAGGGCCTGACGGTCGCGCTGTGCGGCGACCTGAAGTTCGGCCGCACCGTCCATTCGCTCATCTACGCGCTGGCGCGCTTCGGCGCGAATATCGTCGCGGTGCCCACCAGCGGAATGGATGTTCCCAACTATGTCCTGGAACGGCTCGCGGCCGAGCGCAACTACAGTTTCTCGACCGTCACGATGGATGAGCTCAAGTCGCTCGCCGGCGGTCTCGATGCGCTCTATCTGACGCCCAACGCACCTCATCAGATGGCGCTGTTCACCGGCGATCTGGGACTCGACAAGGCGCCCGCGGGCGAAGCGCCGGCGTCGCTCGATGCCTTTTACGTGACGCGCCTTCAGAAGGAGCGCCTGGGCGGCGAGATAAAGCCGGGCGATTATGTCCGGTTCGATGCGCGCGCGCTGAAGACCCATCGCACGCAGGAGGCGGTGGTGATGCATCCGCTGCCCCGCACGGACGAACTGGCCTACGAGCTCGATTCGGACCCGCGAGCGGTCTATTTCGAGCAGGCCGCGGTGGGCGTTCCGGTGCGGATGGCGCTGATTGCGTGGCTGATCGAACAGAACAGGAAGAAGCGCGCGAGCGCCCGCGACTCCTCCGGATTAATCCGGTTCAAAACCGAGCCGTTCCCCCGATGCGTCAACTCGAACTGCGTCACGCGCTTCGAGGGTGCCCATCTGCGGCCGCGCTTTCGCTTGGCGCGCACGGTGGACCGCGCCTCTTTGCCGCTCAGATGCGACTATTGCGAACGGGAGCTGCGAATTGAATTCGTCGGCCACGCGCGGTCCCATCGCTATTACAAGTACGACGAGAGCCTCTACGGATACGTACGCCAGTGGATTGAGGAGCAGTCCCTGGCGGTCTTCGAGACGGTCAAACAGGCCGAGGAAAGCGGCTACGAGCCTTATCGCCGCGGTCCGCAGCGCGAGGTGATGAATTCCGCGGAAATAGCGGATGCGGTGAATTCGCTCGCAAGCCAGATCGCCGCCGACATTCCCGATCTGACCAATGTCTCCATCTTCGGCGTTGTAAGCCACGGCGCCGTGCTGGCGACTCGGGTGCGCGACGTCCTCGATGCCAGGATCGGAATTCACGCTCCCTGCGCCGCAATCGATGTGTACGGGTCGGGCGAGGCGATCCATCTGCTCGATGGCGCATCGTCGCTCAGCGTCGAAGGCCGGACGATCATCATCGTCGATGACGTCATCAACAGCGGATGGACCATCCAGCGCGCGATGACGATGATCTGGCAGCACGGCCGGCCCGCCAGCGTGAAGCTCGCCGTGCTCATCGATCGCGGCCATCTTGCCGTCCCGATTCGTCCGAACTACGTCGGCAAGAACATTCCAACCGCACCGTCCGAGCGTGTGCAGGTCAGGCTCGCTCCTCCCGGCACCAACGGAAAGCACAAGACCCACGATCGCGCGACCATCTACTCGATGCTGGAAGCGGCGAAAGCTCCGGAGCAGGCGAAATGAAGTCGATTCTGCTGCGCGGCGGCCGCGTCATCGATCCCGCAAATCGCATCGACGGGACCTTCGACGTGCTTGCGATCGATGGAAAGATCGTTTCCGTAGCTCCGCGTGGCGCGTCGGCGGCGCCTGACGGAGCCGCGATCGTCGATGCGGGCCGCTGCTGGGTGGTTCCCGGCCTCATCGATGTCCACGTGCATCTTCGCGACCCGGGATTTCCCCGCAAGGAAACTATCCAGACCGGGCTTCGTGCCGCAGCGGCCGGAGGATTCACCGCGGTAGCCGCGATGGCCAATACCAAACCGGTCAACGATTCGCCCGAGATCACCGGCTATATGCTCGACCGCGCGCGCGAGGCTCGCACCGCGCGGCTGGTTCCGGTTTCCGCCGTCACTCGGAATCTCGAAGGGCGCGAGAACGTGGACTATCGCGCGATGGCGAAGGCGGGGGCGAGACTCTTCTCCGACGACGGCATGCCGGTCGACGACGAAAACGTGCTGGCGCGTGCGATGCGCGAGATCGCCGCGCTTGGCTATGCGATTTCGCTGCATGAAGAGGACCGCGGGCTCTCCTGCAACGGAGCGGTAAACGCGGGAACGGTCGCCGCGCGGCTGGGCGTAACCGCCTATCCGAACATCGCCGAAGCGGCGCGGGTGCGCCGAGACCTCGCACTGGCGCAGGAAACCGGGGCGGCGGTTCATATCGCTCACGTTTCCACGCGCGAATCCCTGGATCTCGTTCGCGAGGCGCGCCGGCGCGGCGCGCACGTGACCTGCGAGGTCACACCGCATCACATGGCGCTCGACGAGAGCGCGGTCCTTCGATGGGGTCCCAACGCGAAGATGAATCCGCCGCTGCGCGCGGCCCACGATGTCGCCGCGTTGCACGATGCGATCGCGGACGGACTCATCGACATCATCGCCACCGATCACGCCCCGCACGACCCGGAATCGAAGCATCTCGGCCAGCTCGCCGGCTTTTTCGATACGCGCGAAGCGGCGCCCCGGCTCCCCGCGCACGCCGCGGGACTTTTTGCCGATTGCGCCAACGGCGTCGTCGGCCTGGAGACATCTCTGGGGCTCGCGATGGATTTGGTGCATCGATCGTTGATTGGCGCGCCGCGATTGGTTGAGATGATGAGCCTCAATCCGGCCCGCCTGCTGAGGATCGATGCCGGAACGCTCACGGCCGGCGCTCCGGCCGATATCACCGTGATCGATCCGAATTTCGACTGGACGGTGGAGCCCGAGCGGTTTCGTTCAAAAAGCCGTAACACGCCCTTCGCGGGGGTGCGGCTTCTGGGCAAAGCGATATTGACGATCGTCGATGGGGAAATCGTTTATGACGGTCGCAGTGGAGACGAATGATGGCGGTTCGCCCTAATCGAGAAGCAATCCTGGCCCTGGCCGACGGCAGAACCTTCCGCGGCCGCGCATTCGGAACGATCGGCGAAGCCGTCGGCGAGGTGGTGTTCAACACGGCGATGACCGGGTACCAGGAAGTCCTCACCGACCCGTCCTATCGCGGCCAGATGGTTTGCATGACGTATCCTGAAATCGGCAACACCGGCGTCAATCGCGAAGATGTCGAGTCGCGGCGCGTTTACGTCGAAGGATTCATCATCAAGGAATGCTGCGAGCGTCCGTCCAACTGGCGCTCCGAACTTTCGCTGCATGAATACCTCGAACAGGCCGGCGTGGTCGGAATCGAGGGAATCGACACTCGCGCGCTGGTCCGGCACATCCGCACCCATGGCGCTCAGGAAGCCGTGCTCTCCAGCATCGACCTCGAGCCCGAATCGCTGATTCGCAAGGCCAAGGCCTCGCCCGGGCTCATCGGAAAGGACCTGGTCGCGGAAGTCACCTGTGCCGAAGCCTACGATTGGGAATTGTCCGATTGGGAGCTGGGCCGCGGCTATCGCGCGATGAGCAAAGAGGAGATGCGCGATGCGCCGCGAGTGGTCGCGCTCGACTACGGCATCAAGCTCAATATCCTGCGCCGCCTGGTCGCGAGCGGATTCCGCGTGCGCGTCATGCCGGCGCATTCGACGGCGGACCAGATTCTCGCCGAAAATCCCGACGGGGTTTTTCTCTCGAACGGACCGGGTGATCCCGCCGCGCTTCCTTATGCCCACAAAGCGGTCGCCGGGGTGCTTGGCAAAAAGCCGGTCTTCGGCATCTGTCTGGGCCATCAAATCCTCGGTCTCGCGCTCGGCGGACAGACTTACAAGCTCGACTTCGGTCATCACGGCGCAAATCATCCAGTGCTCGACCTTCGCACCACTCGCGTCGAGATCACCTCGCAGAATCACGGCTTCGCGGTCGATACTGAATCGCTGAAGGGGCGCGCCGAGCTCTCTCATCTGAATCTCAACGATCGGACCGTGGAGGGGATGCGCGGGCAGGGTGTGCCGTTTTTCTCCGTGCAGTACCATCCCGAAGCTTCGCCCGGGCCGCACGATTCGAGCTACCTGTTCCGCCGCTTCAGGAAGATGGTCGAGATGTTTCCGCGTTACGGCGCCGACACCCTCGATCGCCTGATGGCGGAAGAAACGGTCAACGCCAACGGATGACGCAAAGCTGAAGAAACTGAAACGTGCCACTTCGTAAAGATCTTAAATCCGTCCTCCTGATCGGCTCCGGGCCGATCGTCATCGGCCAGGCGTGCGAGTTCGATTACTCCGGCACGCAGGCAATCAAAGCGCTGCGCGAGGAAGGGCTCCGGCTCATCCTGGTCAACTCCAACCCCGCCACTATCATGACCGACCCGGAGTTGGCGGACCGCACCTATATCGAACCGATGACGGCCGCGGCGATCGCGAAAATCATCGAGCGTGAGTGGCCCGACGCGCTGCTGCCGACGGTCGGCGGCCAGACCGCGCTGAACCTGGCGATCGAGCTGGCCGAATCGGGGGTGCTCGACCGGTTCAAGTGCGAACTCATCGGCGCCAAGCTGCCGGCGATCAAAAAGGCCGAGGACCGCGATCTCTTCAAGCAGGCGATGGTTAATATCGGCCTGGAAGTGCCGCGCTCCGCAATCGCGCATTCGATGGACGACGCCGAGCGTATCCGGCGCGAGCTCGGCCTCCCGCTCATCATCCGCCCCTCCCGCACCCTGGGCGGCACCGGCGGATCGATCGCCCGCGAACTCGACGAATTCCGCGCGCGCGTCGCATGGGGCCTGGAGATGTCGCCGATTCACGAGGTCCTGCTCGAAGAATCGGTCGAAGGATGGAAGGAATTCGAGCTCGAGGTGATGCGCGACGGCGCCGACAACGTCGTCATCATCTGCTCGATCGAAAATCTCGACCCGATGGGCGTGCATACGGGCGACTCGATCACCGTGGCGCCCGCGCAGACCCTTACTGACAAGGAATATCAGATCATGCGCGATGCCGCCCTGCGCATCATCCGCGAAATCGGCGTGGACACGGGCGGTTCCAATATCCAGTTCGCCATCGATCCGAAGTCCGGCAGGATGGTCGTAATCGAGATGAATCCGCGCGTGTCGCGCAGCTCGGCGCTCGCCTCGAAGGCCACCGGATTTCCAATCGCCAAGATCGCCGCGCGGTTGGCGGTGGGTTATCGCCTCGACGAGATTCCCAACGACATCACCAAAAAAACTCCCGCGTGCTTCGAACCGACCATCGACTACGTCGTAACCAAGATTCCCCGCTTCACCTTCGAAAAGTTCCGCGGCGCGACGGATGAACTGGGTCCGCAGATGAAGTCCGTCGGCGAGGCGATGGCGATTGGACGGACCTTCAAGGAATCGTTGCAGAAAGCGCTGCGTTCGCTCGAAATCGGATCCTTCGGATTCGAACCGCACTCCAAAGATGCCAATCGCGACGAAACGCTCGCAGCCCTGCGCAAGGAAGTCGGCCGTCCCAGCAGCCTCCGCCTCTATCATCTCGCGAATGCGCTCCGCCTCGGAATATCGCGCGAAGAGGCGCACGCGCTGAGCCGCATCGATCCGTGGTTCATCGACGCGATTGCGGAGATCGTAGCGGCCGAAGACGGCGCCGCGCGCGAGCCCTTCAGCGAAAGCTACTTCCGCAAATTCAAGGCGATGGGATTTTCCGATCGGAGAATCGCCGATCTGCGCGGAATCGAGGAAGGCGAGGTCGCGCGCAGCCGCCGCTCCTTCGGCGTCATGCCCGTGTTCAAGGCCGTCGATACCTGCGGCGCCGAGTTCCAGGCGTTTACGCCCTATCTCTACTCCACCTACGAGGGCGAAGACGAAGCCGAGCCCGACAATCGCCGCAAGGTGATGATCCTCGGCGGCGGCCCGAACCGCATAGGGCAGGGCATCGAATTCGACTACTGCTGCGTCCACGCAAGCCTCGCCCTCAAGGAAGCAGGCTTCGAGACGATCATGGTCAACTGTAACCCGGAGACCGTCTCGACCGATTACGACATCAGCGATCGGCTCTATTTCGAACCGTTGACCTTCGAAGACGTCCTCGCGATTGCCGAGCGCGAAAAGCCGATGGGAGTGATCGTGCAGTTTGGCGGGCAAACGCCGCTCAAGCTTGCCGTGCCGCTCGCGCGCGCGGGAGTTCCGATTCTCGGGACCACGCCCGACGCGATCGATCGCGCGGAAGATCGCGAACGGTTCAACGCGCTGGTTGAAAAGCTCGGGCTCAAACAGCCGCGCGGCATCCTTGCGCGCAGCCTTGACGAAGCCGTCGCCGGCGCCGAACGCATCGGCTACCCGGTGCTGATCCGTCCCTCCTACGTCCTCGGCGGCCGAGCGATGGAAGTAATCGCCGATGAAGCCGGGCTGCGCCGTTACGTGGCGCAGGCCTTCGAGGCCTCCGAACGCCATCCGCTTCTCATCGATCGCTACCTGCGCGGCGCAACCGAGGTCGATGTCGATGCGATCAGCGACGGCGAGACCGTCGTAATCGGCGGCATCATGGAGCACGTCGAGCACGCTGGAATCCATTCGGGCGACAGCGCATGCGCGCTCCCGCCGCGAAGCCTTTCGCCCGAGCTGCAGCGCTCGCTGATCGACCAAACCAAAATGCTGGCGCGCGAGCTCGGTGTAGTCGGACTGATCAACGTCCAGTACGCCATCTATGAAGGCGAGGTCTTCATTCTCGAGGTCAATCCGCGGGCGTCGCGGACAATCCCGTTCGTCAGCAAGGCGATCGGCGTGCCGCTCGCCAAGCTTGCCGCGCTCGTGATGGCGGGGCGGAAGCTCGCCGATTTGGGCTTTACCAGCGAGCGAGTTCCCCGCCATGTGGCGGTCAAGGAATCGGTGTTCCCATTCGCGCGCTTTTCCGGCGTCGACACCATCCTGGGGCCTGAAATGAAGTCTACCGGCGAAGTGATGGGAATCGATTCCTCGTTCGCGATGGCCTTCGCAAAGGCGGAGATCGCGGCCTCGTCGGATCTTCCTCTCGGCGGACGCGTGTTCATCAGCGTTCGCGACGAAGACAAACCGCTGCTCGATCCCATCGTCCGCGGGCTGGCGGAAATGGGTTTCGAGCTGGTCGCGACGCGCGGCACCGCCGCATACATCACCAGGCTCGGCTGCCGATGCGAGACGATAAACAAGGTCCTCGAGGGAAGTCCGCACATCGTCGATGCGATCGTCCAGGGACGCATCGCCGCCGTGATAAATACTCCCGACGCGAGCGGCACGGCGGATTCTTTTTCGATCCGGCGCACCGCGCTCGAACATCGTTTGCCGTACTTCACCACGATGGCGGGTGCGCGTGCCGCGGTCGAGGGAATTCGCGCGCTCAGATCGGAAGGGCTCGAGGTTCGCGCCCTCCAGGACTACCATCGCGGTTAGCCGCCGACGCGAGGGTTTTCTGAGCGATGCGCGCACAATCGGAAGAGCCTGAGACGCGCGCACGATCGCACGCCACCCCGCCTACATTCTCGATCGCCACGCCGGTAAGCGCGCTTGCGGGTATCGGGCCCAAGCGCGCCGCCGCGCTCGCCGACCGCGGCATCGCGACCGTCGGCGACCTGATCTTTCATCTGCCGTCGCGTTACCAGGACTGGCGCAACCTGACTCCGCTTGCGGCCCTCGTCCCCGGAACTACCGTCACGGTCGAAGGCGAACTCGGCAAGGTGGTCGAGCGCCCGATGCGGGGTGCTCCGTGGCGGCGTCTGGCCAGCGGATGGCTAACCGACGGCCGCGCGCGCATCCGCGTCGTATGGTTCAATCTTCCCGGCTACATGCGCGGCAGGATGCCATCGGATGCGCGCGTGCTGGCGCACGGACGCGTCAGCTCCGCTCCCGACGGTAGCCTGGAGATCGTGCAGCCGGAACTTCATCTCCTGTCCGCCGGCACGCCGCCGCCGGTTCGTCCTTACTACAACTTGCCGGCGGGTTTTCCTCAGCGCCTGTTCTCTTCAGTCGTGACGAAAATCCTGCCCGAGGTGGCGGCGCAAATTGAAGCCTCAATTCCCGCGGAAGTTCGCCACGAGTTCATGCCGGTCAAAACCGCGCTGATGGGACTGCATGCGCCGGGACCCGATGCCGACGTGAAGGCGCTCAACGACGGAGCCTCGCCCGAGCACATCGCGCTCGCCTTCGACGAGTTGTTCGCATTCGAGCTTGCGCTGGGCCTCGAGCGGGAACGAGCCGCGCAGCGAAGCGGAATCGCAATCGAATGCAGCGGGCCCAGGACGCGCGAATGGTTGAGCAGCCTGCCGTTTACGATGACTCGCGCACAGGCGCGTGCGATCGATGAAATCGCGCAGGACCTGCGCCGCCCCACCCAGATGAACCGCATGCTGCTCGGCGACGTGGGTAGCGGCAAAACCCTGGTCGCATTCTGGGCGGCCCTGAGCGCGGTCGAGGCGGGATGCCAGGTCGCGATGATGGCGCCGACCGAGCTGCTAGCCGAACAGCATCACGCAAGCTTCCAGCGGCTCTGCGCCCACACCGGGGTCCCGGCCGCTCTGCTTACCGGAAAGGTGCAGGGTTCCGCTCGCGCGTCGCTGCTGCGGAGCCTGGCGTCGGGTGCGATGCCGCTGGTCTTCGGTACTCACGCAATCATCCAGGAGCGCGTGCGGATCAAGCGCCTCGGCCTCGGAATCATCGACGAGCAGCATCGCTTCGGCGTGTTCGATCGCGCGCGGCTCAAAGCGCTCGGCCCCGAGGCGAATCTTCTGATGATGACCGCGACGCCGATTCCGCGAAGCCTCGCGCTCAGCCTGTTCGCGAATCTCAATATTTCATTTCTTGACGAGCTTCCGCCGGGACGCACGCCAATCCAAACCCTTCTTTTCGCGGAGAAAGATCAGGCGCGGGTCGATGCGATCGTGCGCGAGGAACTTGCCGCCGGAAAACGCGCCTACTATGTGTTGCCTCGGATCGACGCGCCCGACGAAGAGCAACGCTCGGTCGCAGCCACCGCCGAGCGCCTGAGACGCGATGCTCTTAAGGATTACCGCGTCGAAGTCATGCACGGCCGGATGAGCGGCGCCGACAAAGAGCGCGTGATGGCGGAATTTCGCGATGGCGCCGTGCAGGTGCTGGTATCGACCACTGTGGTCGAAGTCGGTATCGACGTACCCGAGGCGACCGTGATGGCGATTATCGCCGCCGAACGATACGGCCTCGCCCAACTCCATCAGCTTCGCGGCAGGGTGGGGCGGGGCCGGGCCGCATCGCGATGCTGCCTGGTGGCATCCGCCGATGCCGACGACTCCGCGCTCGAACGCCTCCAACTGATGACCCGATGCGGAACTGGCATGGAGGTGGCGGAAGCCGACCTGCGCATCCGCGGTCCGGGCGACCTGCTCGGCGCACGCCAGACAGGCGCATTGCCGCTGCGCTTCGTCCATCTGGTGCGCGACTATCGGCTGATCGAACGCGCCCGCGAGCTCGCGGAAGCCTGGCTTCGCCGCGACCCGGAGCTGCATAGCGCATCGTCACGGCCTGCGCGGAGAGCGATCAAGCGGATGCTCTCGCTCGGGTTCAGTCTGGGAGACGTTGGCTGAATGGCGCGCGGGACAAAAGCTGCGTCGCGCCGGAAAATCCCGGTGCGCCATGAAGTCTCCGCCGGCGGCATCGTGTATCGCCGCGCCCCAAGCGGCCTTGAATTCGTGCTGATTCGACCAAAAGGAGCGCACACCTGGGCGCTGCCGAAAGGCCACGTCGAAAAGAACGAGAGCAGCCGCGATGCGGCCGTGCGCGAAGTGCGCGAGGAAACCGGCCTAGAGGTCGGCGCGGTCGAGCCGCTCGGCGATGTCTCCTACATCTTTTCCTGGCGCGATCAGCCGGGCGCGCAGCTCGTCAGGATCTTCAAGCGCGTCCACTTCTTTGCGATGGAATTCGCGGGCGGCGATCCCTCGAATCACGACGCGGAAATCGATGAAGTCGGGTGGTTCCCCGCCGCCGAAGCACTGAGCCGCGCTACCTACAAAGACGAGCGGAACCTGATTGAAAAAGCGATCGCGGTTTTGTCCAAGGGCTCTTCCCCGCGAACATAGGGGCATCGGGAAGCGTCACTTGCCGGAGCTCGGCTGCGGCTGAGTACCGATCGTGCTCGCTTTCCACACCTCCGGTCCCAGCCCCTCGACCGATTGCGCGGGAGATCCGATTACAACCAGCACCGCATTGTCCCGCGTGTCGATCTCGCGCGGCGTGCCGACATTGAGCTTGTTCAGCACGGTCGCGTATGCGGCCGCGAACCGCGCGGCGGCCGCGGAATCGGTAAAGGCGAGCAGCCAGATCACCGAAGTCTCGCTGCCCGACTTGAGGATAATCATCTGATCGCCCGCCCATCGATCGGCCAGCTTCACTTCCGGCGCGTTTGCGCCCAGGTTGCGCCTCAGGATTACGCGCAGCAGAAGCTCCCCGTACGTGTCGTCATCCACCTTCTTCCACGACGGCATCGCCTTGTCGTATCCGCGCGCCTGCACGTCGATGGGCGCGACGCGATGCGTGTAGTAGTCGGCGGAATGGATGATGTCGTGGGTGGACAGGGGAGGATCGTTGTAGAGCGCATCGACGGCTTTCCATCCTCCTTTGCGGTACGCCTCGGCGACAAAGCGCACGCCGTCCGAATATTGAAAAATCAGCGGCGTTGACAGTCCCTCCGGAGTGCCGGGCGCCTCGGACGCAAACGCCTTCGCGATGTCATCGAGATGCGCCAGCAGGGCGTTCAGCACCGTATCGTCCATCCGGCCGGCCACGTACGCATAGCCCGCGATCGTGGCATCGCCCTCCGCCACGCACTTGAGCGCGAGCGCGCGATCGTCGTTGTTTTTCACCGCGTCGAGCTTCTTGTCGAGATCGAAGTGCTGATCCTGAAGCGCGTGCGTGAACTCGTGCGCCAGCACCATCTCGCCCCCGATATCGCGCTGCGCGACGAACTCGGCGGCGTTGCCGAACAGGCCCATGTCCATCCCGCCCTCGACCAGCACCATCTGCTTCGAGTGCGGATCGTAAAAGCCCGCTACCTGGTTTCTCATGAGCTTGAGCGACTCGCTCTTCAGGTCCATCCCGGCCGGATACAGGCCCACCATCGCGCCCGCGACGCCGTCGGCGTGGAGTTGTTCGTCCGTGTAATCGCGCATCAGGTCCGCTTCCATCTGATGCTCCGCCTGATCGCGATCCTTCACCACCATCGGAACCGGCTTCAGAAAATTGAGTTGGCGAATTTTCTGGATTCCCTGTTCGACCTGATCGGCCTTCGACTGGTTGATGGTCGTGCCGTTGACCAGGGAATAGGCGCATCCCGCGATCAGCACCACGCAGGCGGCAGCCGCGACGATTCGCCGGCAAGTGGTGCGGAAAGCGGCGATGAAACCAGTCATTCGCTTACGATTATGATCGGCAGCCCGAAGCGCGAGCTTTGGCTCGCCCGTGCCTGTGCTTCGTCTCGCGTCGCAAATCCTCCCATCCTCACCCGGTAGAAGCGGCGGCTCCCCGCTTCGATCGGGTCCACCCGCACGTCAGGATAGTACGCCGCCAGCTCGGAGCGCAGGCGATCCGCGTTCGATTCGCTCGCGAACGATCCCACCTGCACGAAGTAGCGGGGCGGCGTGCCGATCGGCGAAGAACCGGGCGGAACGCTGATCAGGTCGAGGCGCACCGGCGCGGTCCCCGGTCCCATCATCCCAAGCACGGTGGCAGCCTTGCGCGAGAGATCGATCTTGCGCCCCTTCACGTAGGGTCCGTGATCGTTGATCCGCACCTCGACCGAGCGCCCATTATTGAGATTCGTCACCATCACGCGGCTTCCGAGCGGATAGAGCGTCGATGCGGCCGTCAGGTCGTTCTGGTTGTATATCTCGCCGCTCGAAGTCGGATGCCCATCGAAACCTGGCCCGTACCACGATGCGACTCCGAACTGCGCGGTCGCCGGGGCGGGCGGAGGAACCGACGCGATCACGGGCGGGGCAGGGCGGCTGGTCGAGCATCCCGCCGCCGTCAGCGCGGCCGCTGCGAACAGGCCGGCGAGCCGCCGCCGCAATCTCCACGTCCCTGCCACCACCACATCCACCTCGGTCGATTATAGGGACAACGCCCATAGACCTGAATACTCGATTCGCCTGTTGACGAATCGCGCACGCCGCCACTTAGCCCCGTTTCCACCCCGTGGTAGCATCGTGGCCGTAGCAACCTTCGACTGCCATGCTCCGGAACAGACAAGCGCTGGAAGAAATAGAACGGCGCACCCTTGCGCCCTATGCGATGCTCTCGAGCGCAAGCCGCGGCCGGCGCTTCCCCGAGCCCGAGCATCCGATGCGGACGGCGTTTCAGCGCGATCGCGACCGGATTATCCATTCCGCCGCTTTCCGCCGCCTCGAATACAAAACCCAGGTCTTCGTTAATCACGAAGGCGACTACTATCGCACGCGCCTGACCCATACGCTCGAAGCCGCGCAGATAACCCGCACCGTAGCCCGCGCTATCGGCCTGAACTCCGAGCTCGCCGAGGCGGTGGCGCTCGCCCACGACCTCGGCCATACCCCGTTCGGCCACGCGGGAGAACGCTTTCTGAACGAGCTGATGAAGCAGTACGGCGGCTTCGATCACAACGCCCAGAGCCTGCGCACCGTGGATTGGATCGAGATCCGCTATCCGAATTTTCGCGGGCTCAATCTGACCTTCGAAGTCCGCGAGGGCATAATCAAGCATTCCCATTTTCACGACCGGCCCGAGGCGGGCGAGTTCGATCCGGCTTCGTGGCCATGCCTCGAGGCTCAGATCGTCGATCTCGCCGACGAAATCGCATACCTCGCACACGACGTCGATGACGGGCTCAAGGCCCAGATGCTCACCATCGAGGACCTGAACAAATCCGAGCTCTACCGCAACGCATCCGCGCAGGCCCGCGCGATCGTCGGAAACGGCGATACGAAAGTGGCGCGCTATCAGACCGTGATCAGGATGATCGATGCGATGTCGACCGACCTGGTCACCAATATCGCCGCCGAGCTCGAACGATCGTCGATCACGAGCGTCGATGACGTGCGGCGGGCGGGCAGGGGACTCGTTTCCTTCTCGCCCGAAATCGCTCCACAGGTGGCCGAGCTCAAGGAAATCATGCGCCAGCGGCTTTACCGGCACTATCGCGTGAGCCGGATGACGGAAAAGGCGGGCAGGGTGCTTGCCCGGCTGTTTGAAACTTACATGGCCGAGCCGCGCCAGATGCCGGAGCACATCCTGAGACGCGCGGAACAGGACGACGAGCCGATCGCGCGCGTGGTCGCGGACTACGTCGCCGGGATGACCGATCGCTTCGCGCTCGACGAATACCGCAAGCTGTTCGACCACGATGAGCGAGTCTGAATCGACAGTGCAGCCCGGTCGCGTGCGCCGGCGCCGCAAGATCGTAATCCGGCGCGACGACCATATCGGCGACCCGATCGGAATCGTGTGGCTGGCGGGAGAGGACACGATCGCCGAGGTCCTGATTCAGCGCCTCGGCGATTACCTGGGACCGCGCGTAAAGATCGTCAAGGCGGAAATCTCGCGCGATATAGTTGAAGTGGAAGTTGAAGCCCGCGGATGGGGCGATGAGGCGGCGCGACTGGCCGCCGCTTCCCGCGACCTCTTTCAAAAGGGCGCCAAACGCAACGCGCTCTCGATGTGCCGCGAGGCGGTCGAGCTCGATCCGCTCAACCCCGCCGCAACGGCGACTTTGGGCATCATCCTGACCGGCCTGCAGCGGCACAAGGAAGCGCTCGATGCGCTCAAGCGGGCGAGGGAATTCGGCGCGGGCGGAATTGAAGTGATGCTTGCGATGACCCAATGCGCGATGCGCCTGGACCGCCTCGCAGCCGCCACCCAATACGCCGAAGAAGCCCTGCGCCTCGAACCCAGGAACCTGACCGCCCGCCGCACCCTGAAGGAAATCAAACAATCCTCAAGCAAAGCCTGAAGGGGCAGGGGGCTCCTCCAAATCGCTTCAAGATCAGGCTGCGGAGATTCACCGGCCTATTCTCCGCATCTTTTGCGGCAAATACTTGACAGGTGCGATAATCCAAGATTATAATCTCCGCACAGATGCGGAGATTATATATACATCAGCTCAAGAACTGGCCCCGGTTCCGCTGGGGGACGGACAAGCTCGCCGGGCCGTTGGCCTCGGTGCGCCATCGCCAGGGCCGGCTCATCGGACAGATGGAAGCGCTTGGATTCAATCTTCGGCAGGAGGCGGTGCTGCAAACACTGACGGCGGACGTGCTTAAGAGCAGCGAAATCGAGGGCGAGAAGCTCGACGCCGCTCAGGTCCGGTCATCGATTGCCCGCCGCCTCGGAATGGATACCGGCGGGCTTGGGCCGGCGGATCGCGATGTCGAGGGCGTGGTTGAGATGGTGCTCGATGCCACCGGTCACTTTGCCTGGCCGCTTACGCAGGAGCGCCTGTTCGCGTGGCACGCTTCGCTGTTTCCCACGGGACGCAGCGGGATGAGGAAGATCAGGGTAGGGGCCTGGCGCGATCGCGCCGGCGACCCGATGCAGGTGGTGTCCGGTCCCATCGGCAGAGAACATGTCCATTTTGAAGCACCCGAGGCCGCGAGGCTCAAAAGAGAGATGAAGGCCTTCCTCGATTGGTTCGAGTCGGATTCCGATGTCGATCCCGTACTGAAAGCCGCAATGGCGCATCTCTGGTTCGTGACCATCCATCCGTTCGACGACGGAAACGGACGCATCGCGCGCGCGATTGCCGACCTGGCGCTGGCGCGCTCAGAGAACAGCGCGCAAAGGTTCTACAGCATGTCCGCGCAGATCCGGCAGGAACGGAACGCGTATTACGCCATCCTGGAACGGACGCAGAAAGGCACGATGGACATCACGCCCTGGATGGAGTGGTTTCTCGGCTGCCTGGGACGAGCGATCGACGGCGCTCAGACGGCGCTCGCCGCCGTCCTCGAGAGGGCGCGCTTCTGGGAACGGATCAGGGACGTTCCTCTCAACGAACGCCAGCGCCTCGTCCTCAACAAGCTCCTGGAGGGCTTCGAAGGAAACCTGACGACCTCAAAATACGCGAAACTGGCAAAGTGCTCCCAGGACACCGCGCTTCGCGACATCCTCCCGCTACTCGCCCACGGCATCCTCACCCGCAACCCCCACGGCGGCCGCAGCACAAGTTACGGGCTCGCACCAGCAACTCGCGAGAAGCCCGACAACCCGTAAGAGACGATCATACGAAGGATTTCTACGGCACAGTTGCAAGCAGCGAGGAAGGCTGGCGAGTGCTCGCGGTCAGCTTGGATTTGTCTGCTCCTTTCGCTGGAGCTTGCCAGTCCTGGACCGATCGACCTCCAAGTTAGCGAAACCTACACAAGAACCCCGGTGCCTCTGAGTTGATCGCTACGACGTGCGGTAGGTACTCGCGGCCTGGTTCACGCGCCAAAATATCAGCGTGACCAAAAAGCAATCGAAGCCGAAAAAGCCGCTCTGCGAAAAGCAGCAAGAATCAGATGAGAAGCTGCACGAAGAAGAAATGGACCTCCATGCACTGCTGTTGATGGAGGTTCGCATCCAATTGACGCCAGAGTGAGTCGTCATTGTAGTTGACATAATATTTCTTATGCGAAATGACGCTACGGCCACGGCTTAGACCATAAGGGGATTCGGTTGTTGCCGCGGGGCGTTGGCCTCCTCCTCACGGTTGGGCCCTGTTGCGCTTCCGGGCGTAGGCTGGAGAGTCGCGTATGGCGGTCTGGCGCATCTCGATGGGGCTCCGTATCATGGGAGCCTTATGGAGCTTTTGACCCGTGTTGTTTTCCCGCGCGAGGGCCTGGCTGCCGCCCTTCTTTGCGCTTTCGCTGTTCTGCTCGCTGCCGGATCCGCTCTGGCCGGGTCCGCTTCGTCTCCATCGTCCGCGACCGTCAGCAGCGACCCGGCGCGCGATGCCGCCCTCAAGGACTTCCTGCAGAAGAAGTTCCGCATCGGCAGCCCCAGCGAAATCGCGTTCGGACCGATGGAGAAAACGCCGCTGCCCGGCGTCTATCAGCGCAGCGTCACCGTCAGCAACGACAAGGGCCAGAGCGTCACCGTCACGCTCTTCAGCGACAAGAACGAAACCAAGGCCATCCTCGGCCAGTACTACGATCTCGGCTCGGATGCGTGGGGCCGCGTCGATATGAAGCCGGTCCATCTGGATGACCGCCCTACCCTGGGCCCGCCCGATGCGCCGATCACGATGGTTGAGTTCGCGGACTTCGAATGTCCCTATTGCGCGCACGCGTTCGGCGAGGTCGAGACGTTGGCGAACACGACCTACAAGGGCAAGATGCGCGTCATCTTCAAGAACTATCCCCTGAACGGGCATCCGTGGGCGCGCACCGCCGCGATCGCCGCCGAATGCGCGCGCCTGCAGAACCCGTCCGCGTTCTGGGACTTCGCCCGCTACTTCTACACCAACCAGGGGCAGATCAATCCCGGCAACGTGCAGCAGAAGATCGATGAGGAAGCATCCAAGCTGAGCCTCGATGACAAGGCGCTCAAGGCCTGCATGCAGACGCCCGCCGCCGGCCAGCGGGTCAACGAGGACGAGGCCGACGGCAACGCGGTCCACGTCTCATCGACCCCCACCTTCTTCGTAAACGGCATCCCGCTGGTCGGATTGCCCGAGGGCAAGGTGTTCGATTTCGTGATCAATTCTGAGCTTGCGGAGCACGCCGCGCACGCCGCGCGGTGAGTATCGCCCTCGCGCGGATTGCCGGACGACATACAGGCCCGCACCGGCCTCTCGCAGCCGGGTTGAACGGAATTCAGATCGCGGAGGCTTAGTGAGCTGCCGGAGTCGCCGCGGCGGCAGTCGGCTTTTGCTCCATGGGCGATGCGCCCAGCATCGCGAGCGATTCGATCACTTCCTGGCGCTGCGGAGCGAACGGATGCGCCGATAGAAAGGCGCGATAGACCGCGACGGCCGCGTCCTTCTGCCCCTGCTTCGCGAGCATCCGCGCCACTCCGAGTTGCGCTCTGACCTGCTCGGGTCCGGGAATCGACGATGCCTGCTGGTAGGCGCCAGCGGCCTTCGCATAGTCGCCCATCCGCTCGTAGATCACGCCCAGGTTGGTAAGCGCGAGGTTCGCGAAAGTCGATCCATGCTCGTCGCCGATGAAAGCGACGAACGCATCGCGCGCGTGCGGCAGATCGTTCTCCGCGAGGTAGGCGGATCCCAGGTAAAAGCGGGCGAGCTTGCCGATCCTGCGGTTCGGCTCGGCTTCCGCCAGCTTTGCGAACTGGTCTTCGGCGGCTTTGTATTGTTTGGCGTCGAGCGCCGCGAGCGCGTTGTAGAACTGGTCGCCGGCGGCGCGGTCGCGTCCGGTCTCGTACAGATAAACGCCGATCACCGTGCCCGCGGCGGCCAGAACCACGACGGCGGAGATGATCACCTGCCGGAGGTTGGCAAGCAGAAATTCCTGGGCGCTGTCGACGAAGGTTACGAACTCGTCGGGCTGTTTGAGTTCTTTGCGCGTCAGCCGATGATGGTGGTGCGTCGAAGGCATCGGGGGGCTTGCGTCAGGCAGGCGCGCTTAAGCGGATAGGCTGAGCCGGGGCGACCGGCGTGCCCGGGCGCGCGGATAGCGCGCTCACATCTTGTACTTGAAGTCCTCGGGCGACATCCGCTCGAGAATTTCGGACCATTTGTCGCGCGACACCCCCGCCAGATTCTGGTCCGTCGATGCGCTCGGCTCGGCGGCCGTTTCCTGCGGCTCGCTGGAATCGAGCAGCACCTGCTTGGCGACATAGATGGGAGACTTGGTCCGAAGCGCCAGCGCGATCGCATCCGACGGCCGCGAATCGATCTCGACGATCTTGCCCTCGCGGGTCTTGAGCTGGATGCGCGCGAAGTAGGTGCTCTCGCGCAACTCGGTGATCTCGGCGGCTTCGACGGTGGCGCCGAATTCGCTGAGCAGGTTGCGCAGCAGATCGTGCGTCATCGGCCGCGGCGGCCGGATTCCCTCCAGCTCGGTCGCCATCGCGGTGGCTTCGAGCGGTCCGACCCAGATCGAGAGGTTGAGCTTGTTGTCCGGATCCTTGAGGACGACGATCGGCATCTTAGTGGACGGGTCGAGCGTAATCCCGCCAACCATCATCAGAATGAAATCTTCTCTATGAGCGGCCATGAATTGGTTCGCCGAATTGGCTATGGGCGATTTTTTCGCCTTCGGTCCGTCCCTGTGAAATATCTTGGACCAAACCGAGCCGGTGGTCAACCGAAGCAGACGCCACAGCGCTTCGATCCACGCGCTCAGCGCGCGACCAGGTGATCGACCACGCGGTAAAGCTGGTTGAGATTGCGGCACTCTTCGACCATGTCGCAATGAACGGCATAGCGTTCCATCTCGCTGTCGCCGAAGCCCCAGGTGTTGCGGCTCTCGGGATTCAGCCAGATGACCCGCTTCGCCCGCTGGCGAATTTCGCGCAGGCACCAATCATGCGGCAAATTGTAATTGTTGCGCGCGTCGCCCAGCACGATCACGGTCGTCCGCTTGTTGATCGCTCCGATATGGTCGGCCACGAAACTGCGGAACGCATAACCGAAGTTCGAATGGGCGTACACATTGATAATATCGCCCTTCAGCGCCACGTCCAACGCATCCTTGATGTCGTTGGAACGGAAATGTTCGGTGACTTCGCCGATATCCGACACGAAGATGAAGCTGCGCACGCGCGAATAGAGGTCCTGAAGCGAATAAACGAACTGCAGCATGAAGCGCGAGGCGTTGCGCACCGAGTCCGACACGTCGCACAACACCACCACCTGCGGCTTTTCCTTCTTGCGCCGCTCGAAGCGCAGCTTGAACGGCACCCCGCCGCAATCCAGGTTGTGGCGCAGCGTGCGCTTGATGTCGAAGCGGCCCTTTTTCGATCGCTTGCGCCGGATCGCGATCACGTTCTTCAGCCGCTGCGCCAGCTTCTGCACCGCTTCCTGCATCTTCCTGAGCTCTTCCTCGCTCAGGTAATAAAAGCTCTTCTCCGCAATCTGGTTCATCCGCTGGTCTTCGCGCTGGCGGATGTCGCGTTTCTCGCGCTCCATGCGGACGTAGCGGCGGATGATGTCCTCGAGCGCCTTGAGCCGGCGCTCCAGGTATTCCTCCATCCGCTCCTTCATCCCCTGCCCCAGATCCATCTTCTCGAGCTGCTCGCGCAGCTCCTTTATCTCGCCCTCGATCTTGTCGAGTCCGAGCTGGCGGGCGAGCGCGCGCGCGAAGTAGTTCTCCTCGATGGTCCGTTCGATGCCCTTAAGGCGGGCGGCCCGCGCCGCCTCGCGGAGCTTCTTTTCCAGCGCGCCCGAGTTGTTCTGCAGAAGCTGCCTGGTCAGCTCGGAGAGCTCCTTGCCCTGCTTCTTCAGCATCTCCTCGACCTGTTCCAGGAACTTCTGGAACTCCTGGTCGGACATCGAAAGCGCGTCCTGAACCGCCTGGCTCGCCTGCTTGATAATCTCGCCCAGGCCGGAGAAATAGACGTCGAACAACTCCTCGAAGACCGGCAGCTCGCTGGCCCGCTTGACCATCGTGGAGCGCAGCGCGGAGCGAAACGCCTCGCGTTCGCCGAGCCCGGTGAGCTCCGATGCCGAAAAGGCATCGAGCGTCTCCGCCATCGAGACGCGCACGCCGTTCTCGCGCAGCAGATTGGCGAATTCGACCAGCTTTTCTTCCATCGGCGGGGCCCCTGCCCTGCTAGTTCAGCAGATCCTTGTCGCTGCTGCCGGTCGCGTCGGCGCCCCGGCGCGCCCGTATCCGGCGCACGTAGTCCTTCAATTCTTCCTGGGCTTTGCGAACGTCGCCTTCATATTTGACGATCGTGTCGAGGGTTTCGTTCACCAACTCCTCGTCCAGGCTCTGCACGTTGAGCAGCGTAAGCGCCTTGACCCAATCGAGCGTCTCGCTGATGCCCGGGGTTTTCTTGAGGTCGAGCTTGCGCAGCGACTGCACCACGCTGACGACCTCTTCCGCCAGCTTCTCGGCGGCATCGGGGACCTTGAGCTTGATAATCGCCAGCTCCTGCTTGCGATCGGGAAAATCAATATAGAGATGCAGGCAGCGCCGCTTGAGCGCATCCGACATCTCGCGCGCGTTGTTCGAGGTCAGGACGACCAGCGGAATATGCTTCGCCTTCAGCGTGCCCAGCTCCGGCACCGAAATCTGAAAGTCCGAAAGCAGCTCGAGCAGAAACGCTTCGAATTCGGCGTCCGCCTTGTCGATCTCGTCGATCAGCAGCACGCAGGGCTTGTCCGAAGTAATCGCCTTCAGCAACGGACGCGGCAGGACGAAGCGCTCCGAAAAAAAGACTTCATCCTCGCGCGCGATGCGATCGACCGCTTCCGTCAGGCCTTTCGCGCCGGTCAGCACTTCGCTGATCTTGTCCTTCAGGATCTGCGTATAAAGGAGCTGCTTGGCGTACTCCCATTCGTAGAGCGCCTTGCCTTCGTCGAGCCCCTCGTAGCACTGCAGGCGAATCAGCTCATGCCCGAGCGCGGCCGCCAGTACCTTGGCCAGATCGGTCTTGCCGACTCCCGCGGGTCCTTCGACCAGCACCGGCTTGCGCAGCGCGCTCGCCAGATAGATGACGGTGGCGATCCGCCGGCTCGCGATGTAGTTGTTCTTGGCGAATCGTTCGATAACCTCGTCGATCGATGAAAACATCAATCCTCCTCAACGGATGCGGCCAGGACCCACGCTTCCGCGCGCAGATTCAATTGC
>JAJPKP010000078.1 GCA_021323675.1 Pseudomonadota bacterium
ACTTTCTTGAGCGCGATCTTGAAGCCTTCGCCCGCGGGTCTCAGCGTGTGCAGGACGCGCGAGGCGAAGATATCCTGGCGCGAGCGGCGCAGTTCCGCGATTATGCAATTGGACTCGACCGCGTATGCGCCGGCGGATTCGCGCACTTCGATATTCGAGATCAGCCGGCGCGTACGCGATTGCGGCTGCTGCGCCCAGGCCGCGCCGCTGGTCAGACGATACACGCGCTCGCCCAAGCGCGCGCGGTCGTCGTAAATGATCATCGTCTGGCGCATCGGGTCGGCATCGTCGGAATTGCACGGCACCCAGTAGAGCCCGTCCTCGGTCCACAGCTCGAGCCATTCTTCGTAGCGATGCTCGTCGATGAGCTTCGCCTCGTGGAACAGGAAATCCTCGATACGCCGGCGGAGATCGTCCATTGTGCGCGCTTAGTCCGCGGCCGCCAGATGCATCATCGCGGCGCTCTGCGCCTCGGCCTCGCGCCCGGTCATCACGCGCTTCCATTCGCGCCAGATGCCGCGCTGGGTGACTTCATCGGTAACGTGGCCGACGCGCGTGCCGTCGGGCTCGCGCCGTTCGCGGGCGATGCCGCGCGACAGCACCAGCCACGGATCGAGTTCATTGCGCAGGCCGACCTGGATGCGCTCGAACATCTCGATGTCGTCGGGCGCGCCGAAGCCCGCGGGCCCGAAGAAATTTTCATGGCCGCGCAGCCGCCATCCGTTCATCTCCGGATCGACGCCCTTGAGCAGCGTCGGATAGAGATAGACTTCGGTCTCAGCCGGACCGATCGGGCGCACGACGCGCAGCTGCACGCCAATCATGATCAGATTGGGAAAGACCAGCAGGTGAGTGCCGCCGGCGTTGAGCAGCTCTTTGGCGCGCGCTTCGCCGTAGCGCGCGACCATCGCTGCACGGTATTTCTCCGCGCCCGGCGCGACGCTCAGCAACTGCCCTTCGCGATTGCACTCGCGATAATCGAGCATCACGTGCCCGCGGCCGAAGTCGCGCGTCACCGCGATCGAGCTCCCTCCGAAATGACGCGTCGGCGCGGCGATGCCCTTGCGGCTCATCAGGCCGAAGTAAGTCTTGTGGACAAAATTCGGATGGTATCCGTCCATCGAGTTTTCGACCTGCAGCTTCCAGTTGCCGCGATAGCCATACTTGTGGATTCCGCCGCGCACGTCGATCTCGCCTTCCGGCGACAGATCGACGAAGAAATCGATCTGCTCGGCGGCCTTGCCCAGATGATTGGTCAGGCTGATGCCGTTCGGCGCGATGCTGCCGAAGATGAACCCGCGATAGCTCGCCATCCGCGGCAGCGGCACGAGCCCGAAGTCCTCCTTGCGAAAGCTGCCGTCGTACGCGTCCGGGTAGCTGACTGACGCCAGGCTGCCGTCGTTGCGGTACATCCATCCATGATAATCGCAGCGGAAAAAACGCGTGTTGCCGCGCTCGATCTGGCATACCGTGTTGGCGCGATGGCGGCAGCGGTTCGAGAGCAGACGCACCTGCCCGTCCTCGCCGCGCGCCATGATGATCGGATAGCGGCCGACCCATGCTAGGCGATAGTCCCCGGCATTCGGGATTTCGCTTGCGTGGCCGACAAAGACCCATCCGCGATGGAAGATGCGCTCCATCTCGTCTTCGAATACCTGCGGATCAGTGTAAACGCGGGAATGAACGCGGTCTTCCCCGACGAGGGCGTCGTAGTCGACAGCTTGGATGACTGCCATGGTTGGACCCTCCGATGGCTCAGGCTGCGCTAGGCGTTATCTATCGCAAATACGCGCACCTCGCCAGCGCGGTTCAGCGACGACAGCATACATCGGCGGCGGCGGGCCCGCGCCCTCGGCGAGCCCGGACGGGATTGCGAGAGGGGGGACTTGAACCCCCACGCCTTGCGGCACCGGATCCTAAGTCCGGCGCGTCTGCCGTTCCGCCACTCTCGCGCGAGCGAAAATCTTAAGCCATCGAGCGGCGCTTTTGAAAGCCGGGCCATGCAGCGCTCCTTCAGAGCTCCTGCCGGTCCGATTTCTGGCCGAGCAGTCCAACGAGGGCCGGAAGGCGTCTTACGGCAGCCGTGCAGCGGTGTAGCTGGTTTTGAGCCACCTGTTTCCATTGGACGCAATCAACTTCCGTAAATTTCCGGAAGCCTCCCATTGAGTTGAGTTACCCGCGCTTGAAAGCGATGACGGGCGAATGGCATGCGCGTTGCTCGCCAAGTGCAGGCATAATGAACGGAGCATTGAGCAAGACCCAACCAATTGTTGCAGGCCTGAGCGGGCGCGAGCGGCGCAAGCCGAGCACTTCAACCTCGTCAAGGCTGCGGCGAACGACCTCGAGCGGATGAAGAGCGGACCTGGCATCTACTGCGTCTGCAACGAAGGCGGCTACACCATGGTCAAACTTGACGCGGCCAAATGCCCCGGCGGGGAGTACGAGGAGGTCAAGTGATCGCGATTCGCGTACTAAGATTCGGTGCGTTGGCGCTGGTGGTGTTTGTTGCTGTCGCGCAGGCGTTTCGAATCGACAAGACCAATCCGCCGGTCACCGCCGATCTGGACGCCCCGGCTCCGGTGAAAGAGGTGATGACGCGTGCATGTTATGGATGCCATTCCAACGAAACCGTGTGGCCATGGTACAGCAACGTCGCGCCGGCATCGTGGATGGTTGCTTATGACGTTCGCCAGGGCCGCGCCGAGCTGAATTTCTCGCAATGGGGGGCTTACACGCAGACACAGCGTCTGAAGAAGCTTCGAGAGATCCGCGATGAGGTTGCCGCAGGCGAAATGCCGCCTTGGTACTACGTCCACCCGATGCATCCTGAGGCGCGCCTGTCCGCGGAGAGCATCGCGACGATCGAAGGATGGATCGAATCCGAGTCGGCGGCACTGAAACAGGGAAGGTGACGTGAACCTTGCCGCCGCATCCGATAGGCAGAGTGACAAGCGCGCGTCGATCTTGTCGGAAAGCGGTTCGGCGATTCGCCAATGTGATTATCGCCAAGCGCGAACCGCAACCGCGGCTGAGGGCAGCGTCGCGGAGGCGTCGACAAGATCGCGCCTGACTCTTTCCTGCGGGGTTTCGCCCCCCGGAGCGCGGTTGCCGTGCCCGACAGATTCCGGCTTGGCGGACGGCCTTCTTTTCGGTTCGCGCGGACTGGCGTAGAAGCAAAAGAGGGGCTCTTTTAGCTAAGCTGGCGATGTCCGACAATTGGGTCCGGAGCAGACCGCAATGGACGAGAGAGACGCGCGGAAAAGGGGGAAACCGGCCAGCGTCTCGGTATGCGGAATCGGCGCTTCGGCCGGCGGTCTTGAAGCATTGCACAAGTTTTTCGCCGCGCTCCCGAACGATCTCGGCCTGGCTTACGTCGTTGTCGTGCACCTCGCTCCGGATCGCAAGAGCGATCTGGCCGCGATCATCAGCCGCTGGACGAAAATGCCGGTTGCCCAAGTTGGGGACCAGAACCGGACCAACCTGGAACCCGACCATGTGTACGTGATTGCTCCCGATCGCAAGCTGGAAATCACCGACACGATGGTGGGCGCCGAAAAATTCGA
>JAJPKP010000083.1 GCA_021323675.1 Pseudomonadota bacterium
CGACCTCGATAGGCGGCGAGCCGGCGGTCGGTTTCGAGAACATTTCTGAGATGCTCGGTAATCCAATCGACGGTATCTGCGAAGTACGAAAAGACAATTACTTTTCGCCTGTTGCGGGTGTCCTGCTCATCGAGGCCTTCTTTTGTCGCATGTTTATCGATTTCAACCAGCGCGTTGATCAGACATTCCAGCTTCGGATCGGCTTCACGCTTCACGCTCGCCGCGCGGCTGGCGAAATTTCGCAACAGGTCCCGATCGTGCTGTACGTCGGCGCGGAGACGGTCCACCTCGTAACCCTTCACGCTTACCGCGCCGGTCGTTCGAATCAGGTCGTCGAGGGCTTCATCGTTATCGGTTTGTTCCCATTCTTCGATGGCTTCGGCGGTCAGAATCACGCCTTTGTCGAGGCCTTCAAGGAATGCGTCGTGCGCGCG
The DNA here is from genome assembly GCA_021323675.1 of Pseudomonadota bacterium. Classification (GTDB taxonomy): domain Bacteria; phylum Desulfobacterota; class Binatia; order Binatales; family Binataceae; genus JAFAHS01. The sequence continues at coordinate 435 of JAJPKP010000083.1, forward strand.
AGCCATCTTTTCCGCAGTCGTGGCGAACGCATGACCGGATGACTCGAAACGCTTGAGCAACGCGGAGCGTAGCAGTCCGATTAGCGCCGCTTCGCTAGGATCTGGCGGTGCCCCGTGACGATATTGACCCGAACCATACCGCGCGAGCGTAAGCTGCGGCTCGCCTTCCTCAGGTGCCACCGCCGCTTTGAAGTCCTCGAAGAAGCCAGGCAGGCGGTCGTCGAGGGTATAATTGATGGCCTGAACGTGGGGCGTCGGGAATTGAACTGGTATCTCGTGTCCCCGCGAATCACGCACCCGGTCGTTTGGATAGTATCGCCGCACAAAATGGCGCGTGCGCCGCACCGTGGTTGAATCGAGCACGTCGAAAAGTGCGTCGGGTGAGAGGTCATCCGGGTCCTGCTTCACCGCATCGCCAAATTTTTCCCGTAGTGAACGTAGCCCGAGTTCCGAAAGAGCCGCATCCTGTTTCAGGAAGTAAGCGAGCAGGTAGTACAGGTCCCAAAGCGAGTTGTTCACCGGCGTCGCCGAGAGCAGCACGAGGGTCTTCGGTGGATGGCCCTTGAGCAGTTCGCGTAAAGCCTGGGCGCGACGCGTCGATGGATTCCGAAAGGCTTGTGCCTCATCCACCACCACCAGCGCATAGTCGTTCGCCTGCTGCTTCAGATACGGCTGTGTACCGCCGAGCTGAACGTCGTCGGCCAACTGCTCGTAGGAAACACATTCCATATACAGGGAGTGCAGATCGGCGAACCGCGCCCAGGTCCCATCGCGCAAGCTGGCGGGAGCGATCAAAAGAGCCCGCTGGCGGCGATCCTCAATTGATTGGCGAAGCAACTCGCCGGCGACGAAGGTCTTGCCGAGGCCAACACCGTCGGCGACCAGCACGCCATTGTATTGCTGGCAGATACGCTTGGCGCGAAAGATGCCGTCGGTCTGAAACGTAGTCAGCCGGATTCGCGCGCTGCCCTCGGCTTCAGCTTCCAGTTCCGCACCGTAGCGCTCCCAGAGGACGCGCAGAAAAATGAGATACGGATCGTAAGGCTCGAAGCGTGCCGCATAGACCGCGGCAAGATCGTAAGGCGCGGCCTCCGCCCACAATCGGTCGAACCAATCGCGGACCTTCTGGACGGGAGTCGGATCGTAGCGGCCGAGATTCAGTTCCAGGTTGCTGGTCAGGCCGGCCGCGGTGAAGTTCGACGATCCGGAAATCACCCCTTCGTCGCTTGCGAATAGGAACGCCTTGCCATGCAGAAATGCCTTTTCGAACCGGCGCACTTCAATCCTGCCCCTCTTGAGAAACTCGAGGAGATCGGCGAGCGCGCGATCGTCGCCGGGGTTGAAGGGTATAAGGTTACGGTCGCGCTCAAGTCCCTGCTCGTTCTTTTGAAGCTCCTCGCGAACAAGCTTTGCCTCCAGCCTTTCGCCGCGTGGCTCACCGGGCATCCGCAGTGGGATCGCTGGAGGAGGCAATGGCTCGGCACCAAGCAACAGCCGGGTTTTTTCCAGATGCCGCAATCGATCGGCGAGCATCGCGAAACCCTGCGGATTGAAGTACCCGCTCGCGATCGAAAGCTCCACCGGCTTCGCATAGGTTTCACGCAGCCAATCGAGATGGCTCCTGAGCGCATCGACCAGCCGCAGTTCGCGGTTGTCGACGAATTCAGGCTTGTCCGGAATTTCTGTTGCCGCGGCCCTTTCCGAATCGCCGCGTTTGCCATCGAACAGCGGCATCTCGGGTTCAATCAGCGGAATCTGGCGCTCGTCTTTTGCCATGGCTCTGACGGATAACCCTACTTTCCCTGCTTGTTGTGGGGAGGCCGCGAACGCGCGATGACGCGCTCTTCCTTTTTCAGAGCGTCCTGAATACTCGGCATCTGCTCGATCTGCACTTTGGACCCGGGGATGTGATCCTTGCCGCCTGGCAGGTGTTCAATCAGCCGCTCCTGGACCCGACCACGCTTGGCGACACCGACGTATTTGTCATCCCCCGCTGCATTCTTGATCCGGTAGAGAACCGGCTTGTTCTCAGGGAGCTTCTCAATCCCTTCCGGCTTAAATGGCACCGTTTTCTTGCCCATTTTCCTTTTTACCTCAGCGTTACGATCAGCCGACCGCCTGCGGCGGATGGGCCGGTTGCCGTCCCTCTTCCGGCGGTGGGCCGCCCCAAATGAGAACGTCGGGGCAAAGATCGGCGCCGTTCGGCCAGACTACGGTTCCACCCTCCACGCGTACCCTAGCGAATACTGACGGATCCTTGCGGATAGGCTCGAAGACCGGGCCAACGAGAAGGTGCGACACGTCGCGTTCAATGACAGAGCCATCGGTAAGCGTGAGCCTTAGTTTGAAGCCTTCAAGAACTTTGACCTCACGAATACGCAAAAGGGCCATATGGTTTCACCTCAATCGAGAGGCTCGATTTCGTTAAGAGTTTGTCCAGTGCGCGCACGCTGCCAATCATCATGCAGTTCGGAGCGATGCATCGCAGCCCATTCGAGCACGAGCGCCAGCGCCCGGCGCGGCAACGACCCGCGAAACACCAGCAGAGTCTCGATTTCGATCAAGGCCTCGTACTCGCTATAGATCGCATGGAAGTGCGCCGGCTCATGGTCGCTGTAAAACATCCGGATCACAATTCCGAAGAACCGGCTTAACTCTGGCATGGCTGAATCGCTCGCTTCGGCATCACTGCCGCCTTCGGACTGGAAAACGATATTTTTCTGACAGGCGCTGATGCTCAGACCAAGCGTTCTCATCATCAGGATGTTCAGCCAGCCATGACTCGAAGAATTTATAGACGCCTCCGGCGTCGTCCAGCGCATCACAATTTAGAACGAGTGCTCGGTAAATATCAGAGCTGAGCCGGCGCTCGCCAACTTGGAGTTTCTCTGGAGACTTGACAGCTCGCTCCAACAGCTTTTGAGCGGTTTCACATTCCTGCCGCGCCCTTTCAGGATGGAGCCCTCCGGCAAGTTCCCTCGCTAGCCGACTTCGAGCGTAACCCGCGGCGTATAAGAGTTCGCGGTTGTCCGTATCCCACCTCAGACCTTGCTCAGCTGCTTCGGCCGCTTTGGTCCACTCACGCTGCTCGATCTCGAGCCGAGCCCAATGTTTGTACATTTCGACGTTCTTGCATCGAAGCTCGCCGGCTCTTCGGAACGTTGCTCGTGCATCAGTGATTCGAGGTGGCTCGGAGGCCTTATAAACCCAACCGAGAAATGCTAACAGATTTGGGTCGCTCGGATACTTCTCCAAAGCGTTCTTCAGCAGCAGCTCAGCTTCCGGCTGTTCTCGCTGCCGCACCATCAATACTGCTTGTCTTATTAGACCTTGAACCTGCTTGTTCCCTGCGGTGGGAAGATCTCCCCGTAAAGAACGACGTGCATTCTCGAGTCGACGCCAATTGTCTGTGCCGCGAAACAGTTCATCCACGAGCAGCCGGGTGTTCGTGTTAACTTGGTAACGTTCTTCTCCCTCGATAAGAACAGGCTTCGGGAGGAGGAAAAGCCCCTGCAATTCACCGAGTGCTGCAGCCAATTGATCGCCGCTGTAGCCTGTGATTTCTCGAATTTCTACGAAGGAGGCCGGTCCCGGAATGATACAAGCTGCCAACAAGGCCTCCCGCGCATTGGAGGTCAGGAGGTCGATTTCGCGTTGTAGGGCGTATCGCCGCGCCTCTTCGCCAGCCTTTTGCTTCCACGCACGAATTGCTTCCTCGGGAGATAGCACGAAGCAAAGGCGGAGAAGGTCCTCCATGTAAAGAGGCGAACCCTCAGTTGTCTTGATTATCTCGCGCACGTGACGGGCTATGCGGTCCGGATCGAGCTTCATCAGCGCGCAGCGCGACGATATAAACTCCTCCGCCTCCTTCTCACCGAGGCCAGGCACCTGCAGTGTGATATTGGCCATGCCGAATAATACCCGGCGCGACGTGAACAGTATCTTGCTCTTCGTGGTGCTCAGTTGGTCGAGGAAAAATTCGATCGCGTCTTCGCCTGCGCCTTGCAAGGAGTCCACGTCATCGACAACGATAAGGGCAGGAAACGCGTTAGCCAGCTCAAGCACGCGCGCCCGCTTCCGTTCCACGCTATGTGCTAGATCCTCAACAAACCCGAACCTTTGCAGGAGGATGTCCAAAGCCCCTTCGAGATTGACGAATTCCGCCTGATCTATGGCCACCGCTTTGCCTTCCGCGAAGCGGCGTCTCTTTGCGGTCAGCCACAAAACGATCACATAAGGCTCTGGAGCTCGATACTTCACAGCGACCGCAAATTGATAGGCAAGAGCGGACTTGCCCTTGCCTCCGTCACCAGCCAGCAGATACTTCTTCCGCAACGGGTCGTCGAACCACCGCCAAAGCGCATCCAGTTCGGTTTGGCGTCCAACGAAGTCAACAACTATGGACTCGCGCGGCGGCAGGCTATCGTCTAGTGGTTCGTGAGAAGAATCCGCATAAAGCGGCCTTCCTTCGAGTTCCGCGGCAAGCTGGCGAATTTCTTCGGCTTCCTTGGGGAGGTCCAGTTGGACCAGCACTCGACGCGCACAATCAAGAATAAGAAATGAGTCTTCGTAGGAAAAATCTGCTTCAGACGGATGGGAGAGCGGATCGCGTAGATTCTTGATCTGTTTAATCCAAGCTAGAAGCGCCTGCTTTCTTGCCTTTAAACCTGCGGCATCAATTCCCGAATCCGCAGGACAGATCACGTCGTGGTGAGCATCGAATAGGTTGAAGAAGTGGTTAACTCCGAGCAGATCATATTCGTCGACGATCTGAGCTGCGAGTTCGCCAGTTTTCCGTCGCTCCTCGGCGCTGGCTTTGATGTCGGCCCATTCCTTCTGGAAAGGCTTCCTCAAGCGTTCCAGGTGATCATCCGGATAGCTTTTGACGAGCACCAACCGCACGTGACGCACGACCGCGTTACGGTAAATTCGCTGAACTCCTTCATAACATCGCGTTAGGTTGCTAACTGGCATCGTATCACCCATTGAGATCAGACTTTCTGTGCTTTCTTCTCCCAGCTGTGGAAGTACTTGAGCGTGGCTTTCAGGCGATCGGCATAGTCCCAGCCTTCGTGGAAGGTTCCGAAGATGTGCGTCAGTTGGGATTCAGAAAGGCCATAGAGATGCGCGACCACGGCGTCGAGTTCGTGGATCATGTCCTTTTTTTCGTCGTCGGGAAGCTGGCCACATTCGACGCCGACGGCCTCGGCCCATTTGCGTAGTCGCTTTTCGGAGGATGCGAGCCGCCCCACAAGTGCGACCGTCCGTCGCCAAAAAGGATTCTTGCGATCCGGGCGCGGAACCGGAAGCGGACTAAGCACGTGATAGTTCATGTGCATTTCGGTAAAGCGACGTGCGTACCAATCGAGGGGCATCGAGCAAAGAACACCTAGCAAGAAAGCCTGGTCTCTCTCATCGCCCCGCGGCCACAACAAAAACGGAGCGGTGTTCGTGATGAATACCTGTGGCGGTATCAAAGCAGCGATTACAGTTCGCTGGTTTGTGCGATTTGTGACATCGCGGAAGGCTATACGAGCCGAATTACAGGCGAGCGTCTTCTCGTCTCTGAGATACGAAGGTGAGAATCCCTGAAACGGCGAGCGGCCTTGTTTCGCACTTCGCACGCGCTTCATCTGCAATACGGCTCGCACCCGCGCAGGATCCGCCCAAGCGTAATAGACCGCAGTGTCGCTTATCCAAATGTCAAAAGATTCGCCCTTGAATACCGGCCAGAAGCCTGATGGCGGTTTCGCACTAAACGTCATCAGCTTTTTGTCGTCGGTTGCGTGCAACTCACGGTATGGCCGCGCTAACCAAGACTCACCATCATCGAGATCGAGACGCGGGGCCTTTCGAAGTTGAAGGAAAACACCCCCCGATTCTTCGGCTGGGAGCAAAGGCATCGCCGCAGTATCGGTCCAATTCAATAGGTCTTTAACCCTGAACCTCAGGGGCTCCTGTTGCATTCCCCGCACGTAGCTTTCCGGGCTTCGGAAGGGACCGCGCAAGACCACAAGTTCGTCGTCAGACGAAAGAGCTCGCTCCAGCGAAGAGAGGGCTACTGTGTACTGCGGATGGACGTCGTCAAAAACCCAGCCCTTGTTGTTAAGGAGCAATGTGAGATCAGTAACACGCCCGCTGCTTAGCAGCGCCTTGCGAAACTCGGTGCTTCCGCGCGCAGCAAAAGCCGAACGAGGGAGCACGACGCCAATACGCCCGCCCTCGCCCCGCACGAGATTCCAGAACCGCCAGCCAAACGCCTTATATACGTCGGTCTCGCCGACACTTATTCCGGGGAATGGCCCAGTCTGAAGGGCACGCCGCAGAAGGTGCGTTTGCTCCAATTCGCGCTCGTAGATCGCCACGAGATCGAGCCTTTCCCGTCGATAGCGTTTTTTTGCAACCTCTTGCTGCCCCTGCGGCAGCGAGTGAAAGCCTGGATCATAGCGGGTCCAGAAGCGGTCCTCTTCTACGGTCGCCTCCTCCCATGGCGGATTTCCAAGGATCACATCGAAGCCGGCGCGCTCGCGCAGAAAGACTTCGGGGAAAGCGATCGGAAAATGCAGCGGCGGAATCGCCTTTAGAATCTGCCGACTTTCGGCGTGCATCTTCGAGCCATGCAGCTTCGCCAGCGCTGCTTCAAATTTCTCCTCTTGAGCATGAGCTTGGGCCCATTCGCCAACTCGCGCAGCGAGATTCCCGTCGAGCCGCGCCGCGGCCAAAACGTCAAACAAAGCCTCGGCCGCGGCTACTGCCTCGCGTGCCTGCTTGGCCGCGTTGCGCGCCGCAGCGATCTGTTCGGCGTTGGCATCGGACACACGGGCGAGCTTGATCAGCGCGTCACGGGATCTCCCCAGCAATTTCTCCGCCGAGAGCGCGAAGAGCGGCAGAGAGTGTTTGCGGACCTCATTGGTCGCTTCCTCAACCGTCGCAATGCCAACCAGAGAATTCCCCTCGATGAGGTTGTGATCGAGGAACGAAAGCGGAAGGCCGGGAACGAAGGTGTGAATCCAGATACTGAGCCGCGCCAGCTCGACCGCCATCCGGTTCAGATCGACGCCGTAGACGCATCGCCGGGCGATTTGACGCCGGAGAAGCTGCGTCCCCTCGATCTCCACGCCGTCGGCAAGGCCCACCTTCTCCAGTTCAGCTTTGGCCGCGCCGAGCAATCGAAGCAGTTCGGCGGAAACATCGGCGAGCGGACGCGCGGTCAGATAGTTCGACAGCTTGCGCTCGATTCGGTCGACCGCAGCGACCAGGAAATGGCCGGAGCCCATCGCGATATCGGCGACGCGAAAGTCGAAGAACGCTTCGCCAGCGGCGCGATCGTCAAGCGCGTCGAGCCGCTTCAGGTGATCGTCGAGCGCCGGTTCGAGCGCATGTTCGAGCAGGTGCTCGACAGCGAAATGTTTCGTGAAATACGAACCGGTCGATTTGCGCGCGCCCGACGGGGTATGCGGATAAAGCTCACCGGCGCGGACCGTGATTTCATCCTTGTTTCGTGCAAGGCGATACTCGCCTTTGGGTGTAACGGCCAGATCGGCAGGCGCCACCGAGAGTTCGTTTTCCAACAGCCCCTCGTAAATGGTGCCGAACTCGCGCACGCTCAGGCTGCGAAAATCAACCGGGCCCCATCCCTCTGGCGTTTGATCGACAAGCAGATAGAAGAGAACCGGACCGAAATCACGATTGCTGAGTTTGATCTGCGCCAGGGCATGACCGAGCGGCGAGATTTCCTTCTCACTGAGAAACAGGCCGCCGTTGTACGCGGGAACGCCCCATTCGCTGTGGCCCTGATTGATCGCATTGAAGAGTTGATTGACCTCTTCCCAAAGCGAGTTGCCCCGGTCGAAAGCCTCCCCATGCTGAATGTTGGCGATGCTTTCGCTTTTGCGAGCGAGCTCCGCTAGCTCGGTCGCCTTGCGCTTGAGCGAGCGCGTCTCGTACAGGCCGTTGGTGCGGTACGGGAGAAGATCGCGGTCTTCGGCGTAGGCGACGAAGAGCAGCCGGAACAGGAGCACCAGCGCCATCTGGTAGGTTTCGGCGAGCTGCTCGGCGGTGGGATGCGCCAATCCGCGCGCGGCCAGCAAAGCCTTGGCGAGGCGCGGAATCGCGTCCTGGTAGACGCGCTCGCG
>JAJPKP010000001.1 GCA_021323675.1 Pseudomonadota bacterium
GATGCGGCCGGGCGCCGAAGGCGGTGCATTTGCCCGGACGCAGTGATTCAAAGCAACGCGGGTCAGACGTTGAAGCTGGTCATGTGTCCAGAATCGCTAATCTACTGAATTTACGAAGAAATTTTGATGCCGAGGGCGGGACTTGAACCCGCATGTCCTTTCGGACGGAGGATTTTGAGTCCGTTCGATTTCGAGAATGGCTGCAACCATCTGCAAATATCTGCGATGAAATCTGCCTTTTTCGCTTCACGATATGTCGCCAGTTACACCTAGTTGTCACTGGCACCTGTACAAAATCCGCACAATCCCGATCTCGAAAATTTTCTGCGTAGTAGCCACAATCACCACGGTCACCACAATCACCAACCAGGTGGACGACGGATGATTTAGGTCCTTCGTATTCGCTGGAGTCATAGGCTAATAGACAGTGGTGGGGGTTCCGGCCGTGTACGAGACGGGGTCATCTGGATTCGTGCCCGCCTGCGTCGGGGAACGAGCACCATCAAAGGGAGATGGGTTAGCCTCCCGACGCGCCCCCTCCCGTTGGCCGGAGGCGAACTCAAAAGAGGGAGGAATAATGGAGATTCCGATTCCCGTCGGCTGCATAGCCCTGCTCGCAATCGGGTGGGAATTATACGAGTACCGCGACTGGGTTGGCCCAATCGGTATAGCTCGCTTGCGCACTTTTTGGCACGAACTTTGATCGTGACACACCTCTTCGCGGATTGATAATCCTCTGCGCGGCGAAAAAGCCTTCTGATAGAACGATAATTTCGCCTCTGTGCGAGAATTGTGCGGCCCGCGATCAGGGTGCGGCCGCGGCTTTGAGCTTGCGGAGCGCGCGGACGCAGAAACGCCGCCAGGCTTGGAAGCGAGGCCGCGTCGGTGGTTGTGGTGACCGTGGTGACTCTATTTCCGGTCGCGCGCGAGAGGCACGACCTTACGCTCGGTTGGCCGCGACGCCAGGTATTGGTCGCGGCGCTCGATGCCCGCGGTGAGATCGGCCTCGTCCACGATGTTGTAGCGGTCGAAGACTGAGCGGGTCTTGTGGCCGCTCAGCGCCATTGCGACGCGCTCGGGCACGCCGCTGCGAACCATGTTCCTCACTGCGCTGCGGCGTAGGTCGTGGACCAGTAAGCCTGTCAGCCCCGCCGCCGCACATGCCGTCGCCCATGCACCCCGGAAGTCGAGAATAGGCCTACCGCCGTCGTGGAACACGTACGGACAATCCAGCCGGCGCGTAGCTCTAGCCCGCGCGAGAATCTCCGCGAGTTCGCCCGAGAGCGGTAGCAAGCGCCCTTTCTTGGTCTTCGACTTAGCCGATGACAATCGCACAGCGGCGGTTTCGACCTCGGACCATTCTAAGCTCTGCGCTTCCGAGACGCGCCAGCCGCTATAGTAGAGGAAGCTGACGAGGTCGCGCACACGGTCGGGCAGGGCGTCGCGCAGGGCAACGAAGTCGGCGTGCTCGACAAAGCCCTGGCGCGCGTTTCCGCTCTCGTCGAGCATCGATATATCGGGAGCCTGCGACAGGCGTTTGACCTTAACGGCGATGGCGAATGCGCGTTTCAGCGCGGCGAGCTCGCGATTGATCGTCGCGTTCGCAGCCTTCTCGTTGCGTCTTCGGGCTACGTAGGCAGTGATCCGGTCGCCCTCGATATCGACCGCACGGTCCTGCCCGAAGGCCTGGCTAAGATGCTTGAGCGCGCCCTCGATCCTTTTTACGGATCGGAGGTTGTTCGCGGCGTAATCGTCGCGAAGCATCTGTGCGAGGTCCTCAAACCGCATCCGCTCCTCCGCTGGCCCGATGAACTTTCCGCCGCGCTTGCCCGTCTCTTTGATGCGATCTTTGAGCAGCTTCCGCGCGACATGCTCCGACGCGCTGCCAGATGACTCGCGGAATTCGCGCCCCCGATGGCTGTACCGAATCCACCAAGTCGTGCCGCGAAGATAGATGCTACCTGTGCCCTGCTTACTCATGTGGTTCACTCCTCCTAAAGCGCGCGGCCTCGCGGCGGCCTTTTGCTGTCAGGTTGAATTCTCCGCGATGATCGCTCGGTTCGAGTAACTTGCGATCTGTAAGGCGTTTGAGCGACCGGCTGATGGTGGCGGCGGCTGACCACGCGGCCTTGCTTGACCGCGCAGTCTTGTGAGGGTCGATACCAAGACGGTCGCGCTTGATCTCGGCAATACTGATGTCGGCCCCTTTCGGGTCTTGATCATAATTTGCCAGCGCGCGACCGAGAATCCACTTCTGACGTGCACTCGGTCCACGCCTGCGCTGATTTCGCATACTTTCGGTTATACACCCAGATTTGTCACACTGCAACCCTGTCACACTCGTTCGCGTGCTGAGCGACAAGACCGAACACTATTTAACGGCTGAGGAAGTTTCCGAGCGGGTGCCTGGGCGTCCTACTCGACAAACGCTATGGCGCTGGAGCGAGGTGCTGGGCACGTTCCCGAAAGCGGCGAGGTTCGGAAGACGGCGGCTCTGGAAGTCGAGCGATGTCGACGAGTGGTTGGCTTCTCGATGATCACGCTCGACGACATCGCGGCCGGCGCGGCCCCCACCTCGCGCGATGAGGCGGTGGCGGCGATGACGAAGTTGGCGGCTGCGCAAGCCCATCTAGCTGCGAGCTTCGCGCAACTGGCGGAGTCTACGGACGAAGACCGGCTGCTCCACGTAAAGGAGGCAGCCGAGAAGCTCGGCGAGTCTGAACAATGGCTGCGTCGGCGCACGCGCAAGCTGCCGTTCGTCGTCCGTCTCGATGGTCACGTCCGCTATAGCGCGCGAGGCATCGACGAGTACATCAGGGTGAGGCGGGGGCGGTGATGGAGCGGCCGGTCGTAATAGTCGAGTCTGGTCGGCTTCCGCAGTACACAGATTTCGCCGATAAACTGCTGCGCGATTGTCATCGCGATCTTGCCATCTACCAGCGCGGCGAGATGCTGGTGCGGGCCGGGCTCGCTGATCCTAAAGATCGCAAGAATATCGTCCGACCTCCGGGCGCCGTTGTCCTGAATATAGTGACGGTGCCGATGTTGGAAGACGCTCTTGAGCGGGCGGTGCGTTGGCAGAGAGAAGCCAAGAACGGGAACGTCGATGTTGGCATTCCCGGCAAGTTGGCACAGCGGATTCTCGGCCGTGTCGGCATGTGGAAGGTGCGCGAGCTCACTGGAATCGTTGAAGCTCCGATCATGCGCCCGGATGGAACTATCTTGTCGACGGATGGCTATGACGAGCAGACCGGCATACTGCTTCAATCCGGGATTTCATGGCCGGCGTTGCCTCCACCCTCGTTGGATTCAGCCAGGGCGGCCGTCGCGACCCTCAATGAGCCTTTCAGGGAGTTTCCATATAGGAGACCGGCCGACCTATCAGTCACCATCAGCGGGGTTGTGACGGCGTTACAACGGCGCTCACTCGAGGCAGCGCCTGCCCATGCGTTTAACAAGCCGACGCAAGGCAGCGGCGGGTCGCTGCAAGTGGACTGCATCGCCTTGATCGCGACTGGGCGGCCAGCCGCCTCTATGAACGCCAACGTCGAAGAGGAGGAATTCGCGAAAAAGCTGACGGCAGGGCTGCTTGCCGGCGATCTCATCTTGCCAATCGACAACGTAACGCGACCGCTCCGCAGCGACGCGCTCTCCACGATCATCACGCAGCCGACCTATAAGAATCGCATACTTGGCGTGAGCGAGAATAAGGCACTTCCGACCAACTGCCTCGTGACGATTACCGGCAATAACCTCACCTTCACCGGCGATATGCCGAGCCGCGTGGTCGAATCGCGGATCGAGCCGAACTGCGAGCGGCCGGAGGAGCGAAAGTTTGAAATCGAGGACCTTCGCGCGCACGTCCTGACGCGACGCCCGCAACTCGTAACGGCAGCGCTGACGATCGTGCAGTCGTACTTCTTTGCAGGACGACCCGACATGCATCTGGTGCCTTGTCGGTTTGCACAATGGAGTCGCGAGATTCGGTCAGCGTTGGTATGGGCAGGACTGCCCGACCCAGTTGAGACACGCGAACAAATCATTGCGACAGATCCCGAACGCGACGCGACGCTTGCAGTGTTCGAGAACTGGTATAGCTCGTTCGGGGAGACCAAGAAGACGCTGCGGGATTTGGTCGAAGCGGCAGATCAAAGAAGGGGGGATCAATACTTAGCGCCGGATCTCCGGGCCGCTCTACTCGATATAGCCGCCGACCGCGATAACCCGAAAGAAATCAATTCAATTCGCCTGGCTGCTTGGTGTCGTACGAAAGTAGACCGGGTGATCGGTGAATTTAAGTTGCTCCGTGGAGAAGAGGTTCACGCAGGTTTTAAGACCTGGCAGGTCGTGCGGGTCAACACGGATGCGCAAATCAGAAAGGAGATTTGACCGTATGGTTCTAGACTTAAAGGAACTTGAGAAGATCGAAACTGCTGAAGCGGTCGCCCTCTCGATCAATCCCGCGACCGGGCGAATCGCGGCGCAGGGCAGCGAGTCCGCAGTTGACCGCGTGATCGCGCGCATTGCGGAGCATCGCGATGAAGTTGCCGCCCTCCTGCGCCACCGGCAAGGACTCCCGGATGAAAAAGTGGTCACGCGCGAGATCGCCGTCGCGGTTCCGAGCCTGGCCACGCAGCGCGAGCGATACATCGCGTGGATGGCAGCGAGGCCAGCCTACTACCAGCACGACGAGAGCACCGTCGACCTTATGTGGAGCCAACTCCGCGAGGGCGATCTCGTTCATCCCGACTACGCGAAATCGGTCACGATCGAGCGCGATGGCAAGTTCTTCGCGGTCGACTGTCGTGGCCGCATTACGGAACCGTCCAAGTACGCACCCGCCTTGCAGGCACGCAGGCGCGAAGGCCAGTCCGATGGCTAATGTCGCCTCCAGCGAAGGACAGGGCGGCCACTGCATCACATGCGGGATCGCCGTAGGCCCCGATAGTGTCTGGTGCCGGCGTCACTGGGACGGTTTGCACTGCGCTCGCTGCGGCGTAGGGCTGGCTGCTGACACCATCTGGTGCGACCCCTGCAGCGGCGGACCGAAGGAGCCGCCGGGTCTCACCCTGTCTGAGCACTTGGCGCAGGGGGTCGATAACGACGTAATTCGCGATCACCTCCGACGGTACATGTTGCGGCTCAATGATATGAGGATGGTCGAGCGCAAGCCGTGGCTTACGTGGACGCAGGCGCGCGCCTGGATGCTGGCGGAATGCCGCTGCATGCTGACATTGCGCGAAACCATCAAAAGCCAGGTCGGCCAAGAGCGGCAGCGGCTCATCGACATTTTACATCGCATGATCGATCAGGAGGCGCGTTGGGCGGTCAACGGATACCCGCCTGACCTCGCGCGCTGGGAAATCAAACGTCAGGCGGTTGTCATACATCGCCAGCGGGTCCGCGAGTGAACTCGGCAAAGTCACACCCCTCGGAGTGTATCGTCAATAACGCCATGAAGGATGGAATCCATATCAGAACAAGGAGGAGGAAGGGTTGATGGCTTTCGTTGGGAACCGGTGGTGGGAAACCGAGGAAGAGTCCGAGGCGGCTCATCGATACGCGGCGTCCGTGGCAAACGAGAAGTATCGCGAAATGATCGCGCAAGGTGCCGATCCTGAAACAGCGCGACTCGCGGCCGAACTTGTACATGTCGACGAGTACATCTGGGCGCTCCACGGTCTATTCGAGGAAGACAAGGAGCTGCTGATGGGACGCCCCAACGGACTGACCGAAAGCCTGAGAAATAACCTGAGGAATGAGATGTATAACGCCACATCCGCCGTGCTCGCCGAGCTTGATCAATTCATCGTGCCCCTGCGCGAGATTCGCGACACCGTCATCGCCATGTCCGCTCTGCCGCTCGATCCTGCCCGCCGGCGGCTCGTCGCGCAGGCCTTCGAGCGCTTCGCCGCATCCATGCGGGAAGGTGGGCAGCACGAGGCGTTCGCCGGTGCGCTCGCGACGCTACGGCAGTTCCACGATCAATTAAAGGAGCACTGCGGTGGCTGATCGTACCCTCGTCGCCGCGCTCGTCATCACGGCTGTCAACCGAGCTTCTCGGGAAATTCGGCAGGTCGCGGAAGACCTGAAGGGCATCCAGAAGCAGACGGCTGGCCTGCGTGAGGTCGCCTCGCACCTCGGCGTAATCGGCGCCGCGAGCATGGGCGCCGGACTCGGCATCGCGTACGGGATGAAAGAGGCCATCGGCCCCGCGATGGAGGTCGAGGACCAACTTCATCGCCTCGCGAACACGCTGCCCGCTGGCGCGCTGGGGATGCGCGAGCTCGCCGACGCGCAGCGCGCGACGGCGGCGACGTCCGAGCAGTTGGGCATCGCGCAGGAGGGTTTGCTCAAGCAGGTCTATCTCGGCACGTCGGCCGGGCTCGACATGCGCGCCTCGATCGATGCGATGAACGTCGCGTCGAAGCTCGCCATCGGATTGCAGGGCGACCTCGAGGAGACGCAGCGGACGCTCAACCTCGCGTTCATCAATTTCAAGGACCCATCGCTGACGGCGACGCAGAACATTCAGCGCCTTGGCGACGTGATGGCGACCGCCGCGGCGAAGTTCGACTACCGCAATATCGAGGAACTGCGCTCGCAGCTTGAGCTTGCGACGCCTACCGCCCTCGCGGCCGGTATGGGAAATCTATCCGGCTTCAAGGACATGATCGCGATACTGGCTGACTTCACGCGGCATGGCCTGACCGGCAGCGTCGCGGGCGAGGCGCTCCAGGAGTCGCTACACGGCGTGTTGGAGATGCAGCAGAAGCTCGGCATCCCCTTGGCTCGCAATGCTCAAGGCGGGATCGACCTCATGCGGTCGCTTGAGGGCGTGCGGCAACACTTCGTCGCGATGTACGGCAGCATGCAGGCGATACCGACGCCGGTGCTGCAGGAGATTCAGAAGACCTTCGGCATCCGCGGCATGCGCGCCTTGCTACTCGACCAAGGCGAGGTCGAAGGCATGCGCGCGCAGTTAGATCAGACCGCGGGCGCCGTCGCGCGCTTTAGCGCCGAGATGCTCAAGAGCCCGGCGAAGCAATTCGCGATACTGAGTCAGACTCTTCGGCAGATTTTCATCCAGCTTGGGAACGCCATGCTGCCGGTGCTCGTATCCATCAGCAAGGCGCTACTGCCGGTCGCGAAAGCGGCGGCGGACTTCGCCCAGGCGCATCCCCAATGGGTCAAAATGGCGACGGTCGGCCTGCTGATAAGCAGCGCAGTCCTCACCATCGGCGGCGCGCTCGCCCTCGCGGGCGCTGCCCTGGCCGGCTTCGGAGCCGTGTTGCCGGTGCTCGCGACTCTCGCGACGGGAGCGGGCATTGCCGCGTCCGCGATTACCGGCCTGAACGTCGCCATGCTGCTCAATCCGGCCGGTCTCGTCATCGCGGGTATCGTCGCATTGGGCGTGGGGCTCTATGAGCTTCGCGAGCACTGGGGCGCGGTAACGGCCGCCGTTCGGAGCGTCTGGACGACCATCACGAACTTCGGGTCGGCGATGTACGATGCCGGCGCTCATCTGATGGGCGAGCTCGCTCGTGGGATCGCCTCCGCTGCGATGACCCCGGTTCATGCGGTCGAGAGCGTCGCCCATCGCATCCGCGGTTTCCTGCCGTTCAGCCCAGCCCGCGAAGGACCGCTACGAGACCTTCATCACGTCCGTATCGTCCAGACCATCGCCGAGACGATCCGGCCGGCGCCGATGGTGAGTGCCATGCGTCGCGTCGCGGCGGCCGCCGCCGTTGCGCTGCCGCTCACTATGACGCCGATTGCGATGCCGGCCTTTGCTGCCGTCGCGCCCGCCCTGGCCGCGTCCAGCGCGCCGACGTTGTCGATGGAGTCGCCGGCGGTACGCAAACCGGGAGTAGGGGTCGTCAGCTTTTCGCCCACCTTCACGGTGAACATCAACCATCCGAACACTGGCGTTGATGTCGAAGCGCTGCGTCGCGAGGTGGGCGAGGAACTGCAACGGCGCGGACACGAAATGTTTGAAACGCTGCGGCGCGAGCAGCAGAAGCGCGCCCGGCTTGAGTTTTAAGGAGGAGACCTATGGACCTTTTCGAGAAGTTCGACAGCCGCATCGACGCGGCCCAACTCGACCCGCGGCCGGCAGCGAAAGAGGCGGTGCGGCGCATCGTGGAGTTCGTCACCCGCGGCATACCGGAGTCGATCGCGGCACGCATCCTCGAGTCACGCCTCGCGGCTCTAGCAGATCGGATCGCACTGGCTGTTGAACGTGGCAACTTCAGCGCCGTGCACGCCCTGGTTGATGGTTTCGAGACTGAGCTTATCGGAGCCGTTCGAGATGAACGCGAGCGCGGCGCGCTGAAACCGATAACACCTGAAAGCGAGCTCGCGCGTATTGCGCCGATGCTCGCCGCGCGGCTCTACAACTCTATAGAGGCTGAGGGGACGCGGCTGACGCTTAAGCCGGATGAGCGCATCCTCGACGTGGGATTCTGGCATATCCGCACCACCGAGCGCGTCATCTCGCGCGACGAACTGCGCGCCGCCGCACGGCCAGTCACGCATCGACGAGACGATACATGGGCGGCGCAATTCGCGAACCGCCAAGCGATAGAGGACGCCGAGGCTGAGGCGCAGCGAGGTGATGCGGCATGAAGCCGCTGCCGTACCTGAAAACGCCTCCGCCAACGCCGGGCGTCTGCACGTGCATCGATTGCCTACGCCTACCAATCGACCAACGTTCACGAAGGAAGGAGCACAACATGCAGCTTTCGGAGACTGAATCGAAGATCAATCAAGTGCTAGGCGTCAGCGCCGAGCAATACGTCCACGCGAAGAAGCAGCGCGGCACGCTGACCTCACCGTACCCCGATAACACGGACCCCTTCGAGCCTCACGACGCGGCAGACGGCGACGCCGACGGCATCCCGAGCGATGCCGACGACTCGGTCGAGGCGCACGCCAAACGCGCAATGAATCACCTCGAATGCGCGTTGGACGATGACGCTGACGATGAAGAGGTGATGTCCCGCATTGCGGCGGCGCGCGATTGCCTCTCTCGCGCGATTGCGAAGCGTACCGGCATGCATTCGTCGAAGACAGCCGGGTTGAAATTTGCCCGATGAAAAGGACTTGCCGCGCGATGGCTGGGAATCGCAGGCCCAGAGCCACGCTGCCGGATTCACGGTCCATCCGTCGGTGCTCCATCGCGCGGCTTTCACTCATGAAAGCGCCGGCGCCGGCGGGCGCTGCCCCTCCTCGGCGCCCGACCGGCCTCCCGGCGCCTGGTTTGAAACGATGAACGCCGAGACGAAGAAAGAAGCATTGTCGCAACCGGACGGGTCCGTCGCGACCGTGTACCGCTTTTACGCGACGCGGTTACATCTCGAAGGCGCGCTCGCGAGCGGGGTCGTGCAGGCCGTGATGCTGGAGTTCGCGCTCGAAGCCTTTACGAGGGATGAATTGTGAGCGGCGACCTTCAACCGACGGCGCCGCGAAGCGTGCGCGTTCGCAAGCGCGACCAGCAGATTCGCCGCTTCGTTCGGCATCTGCGTACGATTGCGCCGCACGTGGACAGATCCGAGCTTGTGCCGCTGCTGCGCTCGTACGCGATGATCACGTTGACCTTGGAGCGGAGCTACGCCGCGCTGAAGGAGCGTTCGCTCATCAGCACGAAGACGGACGAGCTCAGGTCTTCGATTGATGTAGTTGGTCGTCTTGTCGGCCAGCAAGCCAAGCTGGCGGAGAAGCTCGGATTGACACCGGCTGTGGCGGGCAAATTGCGGAAGGAAAAGACTCTCGATCTGGCCGGCGCGATCGCGGATGCCGAAATGGTGGAAGATGGCGGACCAACTGAGTGATCGGATCGCCCGTTGGAAGCGAGATCCCGTGGCATTCGTCCGCGAAGTTCTGCGGGATCCTGAGACGGGCAGGGCCTTCGAGCTCTATCCCGCGCAGGAGCAATTCCTTCGCGAGGCGCTGACACTCGGATCAGACGGCCGACTCAAATATCCCGAGCTCGTCTACTCCGCACCGAAGAAAGCCGGCAAGACCGCGACCGCGGCGATGGCGACGCTGTACGTCATCGTGTGTCTCGGCGGCCCGTATGCGGAAGGGTATTGCGTCGCGAACGACTTCGATCAAGCCCAAGGTCGTGTCTTTCAGGCGATCGCTCGAATCATCGAAGCGTCGCCGCTTCTGCGCGACAGCGCGAAGATTGTCTCGAACCGGATCGAGTTTCCATCGACCGGCGCCACCATAACCGCCATCGCGTCCGACTTCGCGGGCGCGGCCGGCGCAAACCCGACCATCACGGTCTTCGACGAACTATGGGGATACACTTCCGAGCGCGCGCAGCGCCTCTGGGATGAAATGGTCCCGGTTCCGACGCGAAAGGTGAGCGTCCGTCTCACCGTCACTTACGCGGGCTTTGAGGGCGAATCGGCGCTACTCGAATCAGTCTACAAGCGCGCGCTAGTCGGAAAGGAGATCGAGCCGGACCTATACCAGCAGGATGGAATGCTGGCGTACTGGACGCATACGTGCCCGGCGCCATGGCAGACCGAGGCCTGGCGTGAGCAGATGCGGGCTCAGCTTCGACCGAACGCCTATTTGCGATTGATAGAAAATCGGTGGGTGACGTCGGAGTCGACATTCGTGCCGATAGAGTGGTGGGAGGCCTGCGTCGATCCCGAGCTCTCGCCTCAACTCGCTGACCCGCGGCTCGCGGTTTGGGTCGGTGTCGATGCTTCAGTGAAGCGCGACAGCACCGCGATCGTCTGCTGCACCTTCGACCAGGCCGCTAAGAAGGTCCGCCTTGTCTGGCATCGAACCTTCCAGCCCTCATCCGAGGACCCGCTCGACTTCGAGGCGACAATCGAGAAGACGCTACTCGATCTGCGTCGGCGATTTTGGCTGCGCGAGGTGCGGTTCGACCCATACCAGATGCAGGCGACTGCCCAGCGCCTCACCGCCGCCGGCTTGCCGATGGTTGAGTTTGCCCAGTCGGTGCCCAACCTGACCGAGGCGAGCACGAATCTCTACGAGCTTCTGAAGGGCCGCAATCTTGCCGTGTACGCCGACGACGAGCTTCGCCTGGCCGTCTCTCGCTGCGTAGCGCTCGAAACCTCGCGCGGATGGAGAATCGCTAAGGAGAAGGCGAGTCACAAGATTGACTCCATCGTCGCGCTCTCACAGGCCGCGCTCGGGGCCGTGCAGCAAGGGCAGGTTAATGGCGGAGTCGATCTCAATTTCATGCGTCAGGCGCAGACTACGCTTCACGCCGCGACGGCCGCACGGCATCGCGACGGTGGCGATATCGCGGACGCAGCGCGTCGCTTATACGGCAGCGGCCAGGATATTGCTGCCGCCGAAGATCGCGCGGCGCTGAAGGCGCGCGGCCGCTGGGGAAAATTCAGGTACTTCTGATGAACCGAGTAGATCTGTGCGGAGCACCGCCCCGAAAGCTGACATCAAATTGGCGCGAGACTCTCTTCGAGCGCGTCGGCAAGCGCCGCGAGTCCGCCCGCGCCCGCGAGGCGCTGAAGAACTTCCGGCC
>JAJPKP010000021.1 GCA_021323675.1 Pseudomonadota bacterium
CCTACCACGAACGAACGCTTGAACGGATAGATCGCAACCTTCGC
The DNA here is from genome assembly GCA_021323675.1 of Pseudomonadota bacterium. GTDB lineage: Bacteria > Desulfobacterota > Binatia > Binatales > Binataceae > JAFAHS01. The sequence continues at coordinate 45 of JAJPKP010000021.1, forward strand.
ATCCGGCACCGGACGATCGCGCGTCGCCAGCCAGTAGATGTGGCTGCGGAACAGGCGGCCGCTCTGATCGTAGGTATCGATGTACGGCTCGAACCACATCTCGCCGTCCATATAGATGATCGTCCGCGAGTCGAGAGCGCGCACGCGCTTGCGATCGGGCGTTGCTTCGATCACGTACAGATGGCGCATCTCCCACGCTTCGGGGCAGGCGCTGGTGCCGCCGTCGGTCGGGCAGCGCTGCTCGGGCGAATGGAGCGCGTGGATGGTCGCGAGCATGTTCTTCTCGCCGAGGAACTTGTAGTAGTACTGCTCGGTCTTCGGATTGAATCCAGAGTAGTGATCCGGATCCCAGGCGTGAGCCGAGGTGCCGTTGGTGGTGGTGGACGAGCTCATGATGGCCTCGTCGATACGGCGCACACGGCGGGTGCCTGCCGAGACGTCCCAGATGTCATCGCCGCGCTTCGGATCGGCGTAGCGCCAGCGGATGAAACCTGAGCCGCGAATTTCGTTGGGCGACAGGATTGGGTAGAGGCCGAACAGCCAGTAGCGGCCGGTGGTCTTGAAGTCGGGATCGATCGGCACCGGCTCCACTTCGGTGCGGCCCACGAGGTCGTAACCCATGTAATGGCCGATCTGGAAGTACTCGATCTGCTGCTGCTGCGGGCCGGAGCGCTCGAAGCTTGAGTCGCAGTCGTAGTAGCGGAGATCGTAGTCGTCGGTGGTGATCGGACGGAACACGTTGTTCCATACGATCTTGTTGGCGACGTCAGGATCGTTCGCGTCGATTAGCGGGAAGGGCTGGCCGGCGACATAGCCCACGACGCTGCGCTTGTCCTGCGAAAGCCGGACCTGCGCGGAATACTTTTCAGTCGCGTCCTTGTACGGGGGCGGCCAATCGACCCGTTCGGTCGGCACGATCTTCAGCGTCATGCCGTGGGTCACTTTGTAGTAGACGCCAGGCCCGACCAGGTCCTTCACCTTGCTCGCATTCTCGGGCGTGATGAAATCTCCTGGTTTGACCTGCGCGTAGCTGCGGCTGCCGATAGCGCCGATAGCGCATATCGTCAGAGCCGCGACGACCGTCTTGCACCATGACGGTCCTCTCTTCTCGATACGCATCACATGGTCCTCCAAAAACTGATCGCGGCGAAAAATTGCCGCACTAATGCTCTAAAATTATGGGTGCGCGAGAAGCGGAGCAAATCGATTTGGGCGAAAAAACAAGGCGCGGCGGACGGCGCTAATTCCGGACATTCTTATCCCTAATATCGCCCGAAAATAATGCTCGCAGGCGCGCCTGTTTCTGGCGCACATGACTCGTTTGGATGCATCGAAAAAAAATTTTTTCTGACCGGCGGTTCAGCGAAACTCTGATCCGTCCAAACTGAAATCTTGAACCGATCTCGCGCTTGACGCCGCCTGTTTATCCGCCGGAAACAAAAACGGCGGAGGCTGAATCGCGCCTCCGCCGTTTTTCCTTCCGCGCCGCGAAAGGCGAATTCACGCGTTGGGATCGAGTCCCCATTTTTTCTTGTTCGCCGCAATCTGCTCGCTGGTCGGATGCTCTTTCTGCTCGAAGGCTTTCACCTTGAACTGATCCATAATCTCGAGCATCGCGTGATTCAGATCGACATCGTCCTTGAACACGTCGGGCACCGCAGGCTCCTCGAAAATCGCCTGCCACGGGCACTCGGGTTCGCAAGCGCCGCAATCGATGCATTCGTCCGGGTTGATGTAGAGCTGATTGGGAAACTTCTCCGTATCGGAGCCAACGTACTCGTAGATGCAATCGACGGGGCAAACACTGACACATCCGGTATCGACGCAGTCACGGCATAGCCGGGTAATCGTCCAGGGCATCGGCTGTTACTCTCCTATTGAGAAGCGTATGCGGCTTAAACTATATCGGCAGGGCGCGGCAGGAAAGCCCGAAGGGCCTGTCCGCCGCGACAGCGCCGGCTAGCGCCGGCCTGCCTGGAGGTTTCAACATGGCAAGCCAGCAGAATTCCAGCGTCCGTATCGAGACGGACTCGATGGGCGCTATCGAAGTGCGTTCCGATCGTTACTGGGGCGCGCAGACCGAGCGTTCGCTCCTGCACTTCTCGATCGGTCCGGACCGGATGCCGCGCTCGGTGGTGCGCGCGTTCGGCCTGCTCAAGAAGGCGGCCGCCGAGGTGAATCGCGATCTGAAGAAGCTCCCCGACGAAAAGGCCCGGCTCATCGTCCAGGCCGCCGACGAAGTGATCGCGGGCAAACTCGACGATCACTTCCCGCTGCGCATCTGGCAAACCGGCAGCGGCACGCAAACGAACATGAACGCGAACGAGGTCATCTCGAACCGCGCCATCGAGCTTGCCGGCGGAGTGCTCGGCAGCAAGAAACCGATCCATCCCAACGACGACGTGAACATGTCGCAATCGTCGAACGACACCTTTCCGACCGCGATGCATATAGCGGCGGCCGAAGAACTGGTGCATCTGCTCGCGCCCGCGGTCAGAAGACTGCGCGATGCGCTGGAGGCGAAGGCGCGCGCCTTTGCCGATATCGTCAAGATTGGCCGCACGCATCTGATGGACGCGGTGCCGCTTACGCTCGGGCAGGAGTTCTCCGGCTACGTCGCGCAGCTCGACGCGGACATCCGGCGCATCGAGGCGATCCTTCCCGACGTGTATGAACTCGCGATCGGCGGCACGGCGGTCGGGACCGGCCTGAATACGCATCCCGAGTTCGCGCAGCGGATGGCCGACAAGATCGCGGCGTACACCGGCCTGCCGTTCAAGTCGGCACCCAACAAGTTCGCCGCGCTCGCCGCTCACGACGCGCTCGTGATGGCGTCGGGTGCTCTGCGCACCCTGGCCTGCTCGCTCATGAAGATCGCCAACGACATCCGATGGATGGGCTCGGGGCCGCGTTGCGGACTGGCCGAGCTGATGCTGCCGGAAAACGAGCCCGGCAGCTCGATCATGCCCGGCAAGGTGAATCCCACGCAGAGCGAAGCGATGACCATGGTCTGCATCCAGGTGATCGGAAACGACGCGGCGATCGCAATGGCGGGGACGCAGGGAAATTTCGAGCTCAACGTCTTCAAGCCGCTCATCATCCACGACCTCCTGCACTCGGTGACCCTGCTCGCGCATTCCTGTGTTTCGTTCACCAAGTATTGCGTGGATGGAATCGAGGCGAATCGCGCGCAGATCGATCGCTACGTCAACAATTCCCTGATGCTGGTGACGGCGCTCAGCCCGCATATCGGCTACGACAATGCGGCCAAGGTCGCAAAGAAGGCGCACGCCGAAGGCACGACGCTGCGCGAGGCGTGCCTCGCGCTGGGACTTCTCACAGGCGATCAGTTCGACCGGCTGGTTCGCCCGGAGAAGATGCTGAGCCCCGACGAGTGATTCGGGTTCCAAGGTGATGAAGACGGCGGCGGCGGGATTGGTCGTCCTTGCGTTCGCGGCGATCGCATCCGCCGCCTATGCATCGGCGCCCGCCGCCAACACGCTGCTCCAGCCTCCGCTGCAGCACGGCCAGCCGGTCAAGGTCGCCATCGGCCTGCGCATCATCAACATCGCGTCGATCGACGAGGTCAAGGAGCAGTTCGAGCTGGACGGCTACCTGATAGCGCGATGGAGCGATCCGCGCCTGGCCTACACGCCGGACGGTCCCGACGACGGCAGCCGCGAATACGAACGGGGCCAGATCTGGATTCCCTACTTTGAAATGGTCAACGCGGTGTACCCGCATGATCGTTATGACGTTTCGATCCGCGGAGGACCGGACGGCACGATCAACTACTTCGAGCGGTTCCACGTGGTGCTGTCCTCGAAGTTCAGGCTGCGGCGGTTTCCGTTCGACGAGCAATCGCTGCTGATTATCATCCATCCTTTCGTTCGGCAGATCGGCGACGTGGCCTTCGCGCTGTACGATCACGACGTGTGGGCGGCCAACGAGCTGAATCAATACAGTTCGCTCGCCCAGTGGAGGTTTCGGACGGTCGAGCCATCGATTCGAACCACGAACCTCTACGGAAGGCTCTCCAGTCCGGAGGCGCGCTATACGATCAACGTCACCCGGCGCTACAATTTTTATCTGTGGAAAGTGTTCCTGCCGCTTTTGCTGATGGTGCTGCTGTCATGGTCGGTGTTCTGGGTGGAGGCGCGCGACCTCTCCAACCAGGTCCAGATCGCGGTCACCACCATCCTGACCGTGATCGCGTTCGCGTTCGCGATTTCGGCGACGATGCCGCGGGTTCCGTACCTGACGTACATCGATGCGTTCTTTCTCACCTGCTATGTGTTCGTGTTCCTTGCGATCGTGGAGCTGATGGCGGTGCATCTGGCGCATCGCCGCGAGCGCCGCGGCGACCTGGGAATCCGCATCCAGCGCATCTCGCGCTGGGCTATTCCGATCGCATTCGTTGCGACGAACCTGATCGTGATCGAGCACTTCCTCGGATGAGCGTTTACATCCTGAAGACGCCGAATTGCGATGCGGGCGGGATGGGCGCGTTGAGCGCGGCGGCAATTCCGAGCGCGAGCGCGTTTCGGGTCTCGACCGGGTCGAGCACGCCGTCGTCCCACAGGCGGGCGCTCGAATAGTAGCAGCTCGATTCCAGCTCGTACTTTTCGAGAGTGGGCCGCACGAATTCGCGCTGCTCGATTTCGCTCATCGCTCCGCCCTCGCGCTTCAATTGATCGAGCTTGACGGTAAGGAGAGTGTTGGCGGCCTGCTCGCCGCCCATCACCGAGATGCGCGAGTTGGGCCACATGAACAGCAGCCGCGGACCGTAGGCGCGGCCGCACATCCCGTAGTTGCCGGCGCCGTTGGAAGCTCCGATGATCACGGTGAACTTGGGCACCTGCGCATTGGCGACCGCATTCACCATCTTGGCGCCGTCCTTCGCGATTCCGCCCTGCTCGTAGCGTTTGCCGACGATGAAGCCGGTAATGTTCTGGAGAAAGATGAGCGGGATGCGCCGCGCGCAGCACAGCTCGATGAAATGGGTCGCCTTGAGGGCGGATTCGCTGAACAGCACGCCGTTGTTGGCGACAATTCCCACCGGGTAGCCATAGATCCGCGCGAAACCCGTGACCAGCGTCGTACCGTAGCGCGGCTTGAACTCATGCATCCTGCTGCCGTCGACGATCCGCGCGATGACTTCGCGGACTTCATACGGCTTGCGGGTGTCGGTCGGGATGACGCCGTAGAGCTCGGCGGGATCGTAGTAGGGATCTTCGGGCGTATCCTGCTGAATGGCGTCCTGGAGGGGACGGGGACCCAGGTTTTCGATGATCGAACGCGCGATCCGGAGCGCATCGTGGTCGTCATCGGCCAGATGGTCGCTGACCCCTGAGAGCCTGGTATGGATGTCGCCGCCGCCGAGTTCCTCGGCGCTCACTTCCTCGCCGGTTGCCGCGCGCACCAGAGGGGGACCGGCGAGAAAAATCGTGCCCTGGTTGCGGACGATGACGTTTTCATCGCACATCGCCGGAACGTAGGCGCCGCCCGCCGTGCACGATCCCATCACCACCGCGACCTGCGCGATCCCCATCGCGGACATCCGCGCCTGGTTGTAGAAAATGCGGCCGAAGTGGTCGCGATCGGGAAAGACCTCCGCCTGCAACGGAAGAAACGCGCCGCCGGAATCCACGAGGTAAACGCATGGCAGGCGGTTCTCCATCGCGATCTCCTGCGCGCGGAGATGCTTTTTCACCGTGATTGGATAGTAGGTGCCGCCCTTCACCGTCGCATCGTTCGCGACCACGATCACCTCGCGTCCGTGCACCCGTCCAATTCCCGTGACCATTCCCGCCGCGGGCGCATCGTTGTCGTACATCCCGTAGGCCGCGAGGGCGGATAGTTCGAGAAACGGGCTGCTCTCGTCGAGCAGTTTTTTCACCCGGTCTCTCACCAGCAGTTTGCCTCGATCGGTGTGGCGCTTGCGGGCATGTTCCGGGCCGCCCTGGCGAATCCGATCGATCTCGGCGCGCAGCCGGGCGACCTGCGCTTCGATCGCTTCGCGGTTCTTTCGAAATTCCTCGGAGCCTGGATTGATGCGCGACTCGATGCGTTCCATGCGGCCTTTATCTTTCCTCAAGAACGAAGAACCTGCCAAGCCGAATACGAAATGCGGTAGACTGCGGGGTTGTGGTTCTCCCCGGCCCGCATCGGGTTCGAGGAGCAACGATCGCCATGCGCGAACGCGATTTGAAAGCGCTCGAATTCGACAAGGTTCTGCACCTTGCGATGGAGCATGCCGCCTCGGAGCCGGGACGCGACGCGATCGCGCGCCTGCATCCGTCCACCGATCCGGCCGAGGTCGCCGATCGCCTGCGCGCCACCGCGGAGATGGTCGAGCTGCGATCGCATGCGGGAACTCTGCCGATGCGCGAATTCGCCGACCAGCGCAGCCTGATCCTGGCTGCTTCGCGATCGGGCGCGGTGCTGGATGGCGCGTCGCTGGTGAAGGTGCGCGACTTCGTTCTCGCCTCGCGCACCATCGCCGCGTTCCTCCGATCGAGAGTGGAGCGCCTTCCCCATCTCAGCCTGCTCCATCAAAACCTGCTTGCGCCCAAGGAACTCGCCGATGCTCTGATGGGAGCGCTCGCGGATGACGGCGGATTGCTTGATGAGGCCAGCCCGGAACTCAAGCGGTTGCGGACCCGCCTGCGAGACGAACGCGCGGACCTGGAGACCCGCCTTCTTCGATCCCTCAGCGCCTCGGGGATGGAGCCGTTCGTGTCGGACTACGTGGTGACGGTCCGCAATCACCGCTTCGTTTTGCCGCTCAAACTGAACTACTCCGAGCGGCTCGAAGGAATCGTCCAGGACCGATCGGTCTCAGGCGAAACCCTGTTCGTCGAGCCGATGTGGGCGGTCGAACTAAACAACCGCGTGATGATGCTGGAGCGGGAGGCGGAGGCGGAAGAACATCGCATCCTCGCGGCGCTAACCGCGATGACCGGGGGCTATGCGCAGGAACTTGCGCTTACGTTCGAAGCGATGGTCGAGCTCGATGCGCTCAACGCGCGCGCGATCCTGGCGAAGCGATGGAGGGCAATCGAGCCGCGGATTTCCGAGGAGGGGCTCGAACTGCGCGACGCGCGCCATCCGTTGCTGCTCGCGTCGCATCGCGAAGTCGTACCCATCGATGTGAAGATAGCTCCGGGGCAGCGCGGAATCGTAATCTCGGGCCCCAACACCGGGGGCAAAACCGTCGCGCTGAAAACGGTCGGCCTGCTGTCGCTGATGGCGCAGGCGGGGCTGCTCATTCCCGCCCGCGACGCCAGCAGCATCACGGTCTTTCGCAGCGTGTTCGCCGATATCGGCGACGAACAATCCATCGAGGCGAACCTGTCGAGCTTCTCGGGACATATCGCAAATCTTTCCGAGATCGTGCGATCGCTCGAAGAGCCCGCGCTCGTCATCCTCGACGAGCCCGGGGCCGGCACCGACCCCGCCGAAGGCGCGGCCCTGGCAATAGGATTGATGAACTACCTTGCCGCGCGGCGATGCCTGGTCGCGATTGCCACGCATTCCACCGCGGTAAAGCTCTATGCCTACTCCCGGGCTGGATTCGAAGCCGCCGCGGTCGATTTCGATGCGGAGCGGCTGACGCCGCTCTATCGCCTCAAGCCCCATACCATCGGCCAAAGCTACGGGCTCGCCGTCGCAAGCCGGCTCGGGTTGCCCGCCGAGGTAATCGACTCGGCGCGCGAGGCGCTTGGCGGCGGCAGCCTCGAATTGGAGCAGGCAATCGGGCGGCTCGAAAGCGAGCGCAAGCGGCTGATCGAGGAAGTCGAGCGCCTGCGCGAAAGCCGCGAAAAGGGCGAGCGCGAGTCCGCCGAAGCCCGCCAGAAGGCGGAACGCGCGCGCGAACGAGCCGATGCCGAGCGCAGGCGCATGCGCGCTGAAGTTTCCGGCGTTATCGAGGAACTGCGCCGGGAGGGATCGGACGTGATCCGCGATCTGAAAACACGAACCAAATCGCGCGCCGACTTGAGCGCATTCGTGGCGCGCGCCGCCGAAAAGCTCGAGAAGAGCGCTCCCGCTCCTGCGGAAACGACCGAAGGCGAGGCCGAAGACAAGGTTGCACTAAAACCCGGCGATCAGGTCGAGTTGGGCGAGATTCGCGGCGAACTGCTTTCGATCGAACCGGGACGCGCCGTGGTCGCGCGGGGCGGTCTGAAGATAGAGGTCGCTCCGGAACGCCTGCGGCGGGCAAAGGGAAGGACATCGGAAACGGCCTCGCGTGCTCCGATCGTAACGTACAGCTCGGATGCGGGAGGCGGATCGGAAATAAATCTCATCGGGATGCGGACATCCGAGGCGCTTAGAAAGCTCGAGAGCTTTCTCGATCAGGCTTTTCTGACCAATCAGCGCGAGGTCCGGATCATCCACGGCATCGGCTCGGGCGCATTACGAAAGGCAATCCAGGAATACCTGGGAACCTCCGCGTACTGTGCATCGTTTCGGCAGGCCGACCCGCATCACGGCGGCGCCGGCGCAACCATCGTCGAGCTCAACCAGTAACGCGCCGCCTGTTCAGCGCCCGAACAGCCCCTTCAATTGATTGAGCGGGTTCGATGGCTGATTGGTTCCGTTTGGGGAACCTCCGCCAAGAAACTTTCCGATTCCCTTGTTGCCGAGAGCCTTCTCGAGCGCCTTCTGGCCCTGCTCCTGTACGGCATGCTGGGTTGCGCGCTGCGCCAGTTCGGTTACATCGGGCATGATCGCGGGCTTGGGGAGTTGCCCGGTGATTCGAAGGGGAATGTCGATTTCGCCGTTGTTGTCCGTCACGTAAACAACGTTCTTCTTCTGCGCGATGATCTCTCGCGTCAACTGCTGCGTGAGCAGGATCCGCGCCGTCATATCGACGTTCTTGTCCATATCGAACCATCCGTCGCCCTTCAGCGCGTAATCCGCCGTCTTCATCAGAAGGTCATGCGAAGTAATGCGGGGTCCCTGGATGGTGAAGGTCAGCCCCATCTGCTCGAAATCGGTATCGGGGCTCTTGAACAATTCAGGATGGTTGTTGGCGATCGATTGCGGGATAAGGGAGCCGATCACCGGCAGATTCTGCGTCTTTTCAAAAACTCGCGCGCCGATATTGACGCCGACCAATTTGCCTTGCGCGACCTGCGCCTGGCCGTTACCCGCAAGGGTCGGCTTGATAGCATCGAAGTCGCCGTTGTTCCTGCCAGATATCTGAACCCTGCCGCTGAGAAGTCCGCGCACGACGCCCGCAGCCTTGGCCTTTTGCGATTCGAGCGCCTGCTGAAGATTGAGACTGGCCATCGTGACGGCCGCGTTGAACGACCCGCCATGCTCGAGACTGGCATCGGCATTTCCGGAAACGGACCCGCCGAAAGCCCCGATCTGCAGTTGCGTCACGCGAAGTTCTTTTCCCGCCAGCGACGTAACGACAACGAGCCCGGTATACGGGATGTTGTTGAGATTGCCCGATGCCGAGGTCAGCTTGTCGTCATCGGCGACTGTGCCGTCCCTGAGCGAAAAGGTGCCCGACGCCGTGACCTGATTTAGCTGCTCATCAGCGGGACGCTTGGGGGCGAAATCGGCGGTACGAAGCGAGCTCGCCGTGAATTCGTAGCTGGCTTTCGGAGGATAGATGGGATCGGCTTGAGCCGACAGCGTCGCCGATCCTGACCCGAGCTTGAATGCGAGCGGACCGATATTTGCCGCGGAACCGGCAAGCCTGATGTCGCCGTTCAGGTCGCTCACCGCGGCCGCGCCATTTTGCCCCGGCCGGGGAACAGTCACGTTCGCAAGGGTGACAACCCCGTCCGCCGACGCTTTTCCTGCGGCGTACGAAACGTCGCTATGAATTTCGCTCTTACCTGTGATGCCGAGCTTGGCCGCCGAAGGGGAGAGCCGGGTCAGCGAAGCGATATCGAAACGATTGCTGTCCACTCTTCCGCCGAAAGTCCCGGCGCCCAGTTTTATCTTTGTAGCTGTCAGGTTCAGATCGGCAAGGGTGACCTTGGCCTTTGAAACTGCGACCGATCCTCCCGCCCTGGAAGCATCGACATCGACCTTCAGGGGAACTCCTGCCGGCTTCTGGAACGAATCGCCATAAGCGATCTGATTGGAGCTCAGGTCGGTGGATATCTGGATGTCGGGCGCGCCGACCTTGCCTTTGATTGCCGCATCGACACTGACGTTGTCCGAGACCTGGAGTTGGGTGGGAATGGCCTTGGCAAACTCGACCTTTCGCGCATCCGCAAGCGAGACCGGTCCCGCCTGAAGTTTCAAATCCAGGGGAATCTCGTTCGGATCGATCCCGCCCGCGGTCGCGATCGGTCCCGCGCTTCCGGACAGTTTGACGTTTTGATCCTCGCCCAGCGCGGCCATCCGCAGCGAAATGTCGAAAGGAGCATTGAAACCGAAATTTCTCACTTCGAGATCGATATGAGATAGCGCGAGCGGCGGCTGTCCCGCGGCGGCATAAACCACTTTTCCGTCGTGGATATCGAAATCGTGGACTTCCAGCCCCGCAACCGCCCCGGGTTTTGCCCTTTCGGGCGGGACGCTCAGCGGAGACTCATTGATCGCGCCGCCTGCACCCTTCCTTTCCCGGGTCCCAGGCTCGGCAGCTTGGCGCTCAGATTTTTTCCCGATAGTGGAAACGTTGAGCTGGCCGTCGGCGTTGCGGATGATGTGAACCTCGGGTTGCTCCAATACGACCTTTGTCACCCGAATCTGTCGCGACAGCAGGGGCAACAGTTCGAGTTTGACGTAGATGTCGGAAGCGGTGACAAACGGCGAGGAGGAGAAATCGGAGTCATCGGCGACCTTGATTCCGCCAAGGTCGGCTGAAACACCCCATCCGAGCTGCGCCTTAATCTCCGCCACCTGGACCTGCCGGCCCAGAGCGGAACTTGCGCGCTCGAGAATCGCATCGCGATTCTGCGCGATGATCGAATTGAGGTTGGCGGCGGCGTAGATGAAAACCGCCCCAATGATCAGAACGATCGCGCCCGCGATACCGCCAAGGATGAAAGCAAGTTTGCGCATCGGACATCCTCGTTGTCGGTTAGCTCAGAGATGCCGAGTCTAGTTGAAATCCGGGCGGCACGCACCGCATCCCGTCTGGCGGCCCTGGCGGTCTCGTAGGATAATCTCGGGAAAGTTCGGCGGATTATGACATGGCCAAAAAGAAAAAACTGCGGAACGCCGAACCCGAAAAATCCCGCGATAAACCCGTCATCTTCTCGCCATTTAAGGATCTGAAAAAGATGCTGGCGGAGCGCGCCCCGAAAATCGCGCCTCCTCCGAATGCGGCACCCAAGCCGGTCCCGGTCCAATCAGGTTCGTCGCCTGAAGATGCCGATGAGGAAACGCTGCTTCGCCAGGCTCTCGCCGGCGTGAAACCGCTCAACGGCGCCTCGCGCCTGCCCATCGAGCACAAGCCCAAGCGCGCAATTATGAGCGAGGATGCGGAAGTAGTCGCGCAGCTTTCCGACCTTGTGTCCGGGCACGCACCCTTCGACATCACCGAAACCGAAGAATACGTCGAGGGAATGCGGGTCGGACTCGACCCGCGACTATTGGCTCAATTGCGGCGCGGAGAATTCGCGATGCAGGATCACATCGATCTGCACGGGATGACCCAGCCGGCCGCTCATCAGGCCCTTACCGATTTCATCCTCGAATCTGTTCGCAAGGGATTGCGATCGGTGCTGGTCGTCCACGGGCGGGGACTTGGCTCGCCGGGCGGGCGGCCGGTGCTCAAGCATGCGGCATCGAACTGGCTCTCGCACGGAACGATTGGCGGCCACGTGCTGGCGTTCGTGACCGCGCGAGCCCATGACGGCGGCGCCGGCGCCATGTATGTCCTGCTGCGCCGGGGAAAGCAGCGCGCACCCTTCGAAATTCTGGAGGGCGCGAAGCGAAGATGAAGAGAATGCGGAGAATCCCAGGCGGGTTCTTTCGGAAGCAGAAAGGGCGGAACCTCTTTCGAAGTTCCGCCCCTCTTGTTTGGTGAAAAACGCGATCGGCTTAGATTTTCGCCTGCAGGAAGAACGCGATCACGAGTGCGTACAGAGTCAACGCTTCGATGAACGCGAGGCCGATGATCATCGGCGTGAAGATCTGGCCGGCGCTGTTCGGGTTGCGGCCGATTGACTCCATCGCCGCCGCCGCCATCCGGCCCTGTCCAAGCGCGCTGCCGAATGCGGCAATACCGATGCCGATGTTTGCGGCGATTGCGATCAGACCGGCGCGCAGCGGGCTGCCGGCTGCCGCTCCTGCCGCAGCTTCCTGCGCCATTGCGAACAGCGGTGACATCAGCACCGCCGCCGTCACCATCGTGGTGATGGTTCCGAGTTTGCGAATCATTCCCTTGTCCTCCTTGTTTTTCGCGATCCGGAAGCCGCCTCGGCCGCCTCTCTTTCCTCTACCACCGCCATCCCGGGCGGACGCCTCCTGTCGCGGAAAAGCCTTTCCTATTCTTCCAATCCTCGATCAGTGCTCGTGGCTGGTCGCGAGCCTGACATAGCTCATCGACAACACCACGAAAATGATCGCCTGGATTATGCAGACGATCGATCCCAACGCGTAGAACGCGAGCGGAATAATCAGCTTGGTCAGTCCGGTGAAGATGCTCAGCACGGTGTGATCGGCAAACATGTTCGCATAAAGACGAATGCCGAGCGAAAACGGGCGAAACAGGTTGTCGGCCAGCTCGATCGGCAACATCAACGGCGCCAGAAACAGCACCGGACCGAGGAAGCTCTTCAGGTAGCCGAAACCCTTGGTCTGAAAACCCTTGAAGATGTAGTAGCCGAAGCAGACCGTTCCCAGCGCGAACGTGAGATCGGAATCTCCGGTCGGCGGTTCCATCCCCGGAATCAGGCCGAAGAAATTCGCGAACAGAATGAACATGAAGATGCACCCGAAGAACGGAACCAGGGTGCGATAGTGATGGTCGTCGAGAACGCTCTGCACGAAACCGTCAAACCACTCGACCAGAACTTCCGAGATCGAGCGAATGCTGACGCGATCGTCTGGAATTACCGGATCGGCGGCGCGCGCCAGCGCCGAACGCGCCAGCAGTCCGAAGACGATCATGATTCCCATCACCAGCCACGTGCCGACAATGACTTCGGGAATCTTTCCGCCGCCAATCAGTTCGAGAAAATTTATCGATTTCGACAATTGCTTTCTCCGTGCGGCGACCGAGATGGGCCGCGTCGATGCTCACGAAGCGGGACGCACCACGGCACGCCCGGTTTCAATAATTATAGCGGTCATTTGAGTCAAGACTCCGAGGCCGAAACCCATTCCATCGATGTGTGCATGGGTAAAGACGAGGTAAACCAGGGCAACAAGAATAAATAACTTCAGCGGGATAGCGAGCGTTCCCAGTTTTGCCCCCGCGCTCGCTCCGCCCGAGGCTACGGCAAGCGCCAGACGGCCCAGGATTGCGAGCGCAAAAAGGTTGGCGATCACGACCGCGCCGCCCAGGAGGCATCCGATAGCGGCCTGTTGCGACACGAAATACGCGAGCAGCAGCGCGGTGATTGCCACCAGTATGACATTGGTGCGCTGAATCGCGCCGATCGTCGGAAGGTTCCAGCTAATGGTCATTTGTTGAGCGTTCGCTGCGCCAACTGTAACTCGCGAATCATCCGGTAGAAGCCAAGTCCGACCCCTGTGAGGAACAGGAACAGGGTCAGCCAGGGATCGGTGTGAAAATAGAGATCCAGATAGTGGCCGACAAACGATCCCGCGATGATTGGGCTGGCAAATTCGATTCCAATCGCGGCAAACCGGGCAAACCTTCCAGAATCGATGGCCATCGCGATCCGGTTCAACCGCGAGCGGCTTGCTTCAGCGCATCGTGCGCCGCGGCGATCGTCAGGTCGATATCATCGTCGCTATGAGCGAGTGAGATGAACATGGCTTCAAATTGCGACGGAGGCACGTTGATGTTCCGATCGATCAGGGCATGGAAGAACCGCGCGAATTTCGCCGTGTCGGAGCCGCGCGCCTCCTCGGCGTTTCGAACCTGCGCGGGCCCCAGAAACATCGTGAGCAGCGACCCGACGCGATTCACGCATCCGGGTGCATCACAGTTGGCCAGGGCGCTCGACAGTCCCGCTTCCATCCGTGCACCAGCGGCTTCGAGCCGCTCATACGTGCCGGGTCGTTGAAGGATCTTGAGGGTTTCCAGCCCAGCACGCACCGACAGAGGATTACCTGAAAGCGTACCAGCCTGATAGACGGGGCCTTTTGGCGCGAGTAAATCGAGATATCGCGCGGGACCCGCGACCGCCCCCACGGGCATCCCGCCGCCGATTATCTTTCCCAGCATCACCAGGTCGGGCTGCACGCCCATCCGTTCGCTCGCCGCGCCGAAGTTCAACCGAAATCCGGTTATTACCTCGTCGCATATGAGAAGCGCGCCGTGGTGATGTGCCAAATCCGCAACCGCCGGCAGGAAACCCTGTGACGGCGGCACCACACCCATATTTGCCGCTACGGGTTCGACGATCACTGCCGCGACGCGGCCGGGATTGGCTTTGAAGCAGTCTTCAACGCTTTCGATATCGTTGTACGTCGCCACCATCGTGAGCGCGGCCAGTTCGGCCGGCACTCCCGCGCTGTCCGGAACGGCAAGTGTCATTCCACCCGATCCCGCCCGGACCAGAAGCGAATCGCTATGTCCGTGATAGCATCCGTCGAACTTGATGATCGCCGGACGCCCGGTCGCGGCGCGCGCCAGGCGCAATGCGGTCATCCCGGCTTCAGTTCCGGAACTTACCAGGCGCACCCTTTCGGCGCATCTGACCGCCGACGAGATCAATTCCGCCAGCTCGACTTCAAGCCGGGTCGGAGCGCCGAAGCCGAAGCCGGAGTTCGCCTGCTCGGCAATCGCTTTGGCGACTTCGGGATGAGCATGGCCGAGAATGGCCGGGCCGTAGGAAGCGACGAAGTCGATGAATCGATTTCCATCGGCATCGAAGAGGTACGGTCCGCGAGCGCTTTCGACGAAGAGCGGCGCACCGCCCACTCCTTTCCATGCGCGCACGGGAGAATTGACGGCGCCGGGGATGACTTTCTGCGCGCGCGTGAAGAGATCAGTGGATTTTGTGTTGGCGGCCATTCGAGCTGCTTAGTGTTTCTCTCGCTAACATCCTGGCCCGTTTCATTCAAACGAGTTACATCGCAAAAAAATCGCGCCGATTTTGCGCGCGATCGATCGATGCAGCACAATGGCTCTGAGAGCGGACGCGCGAGATTCGGCTCGCGCGGTTTGGGATCGCCCGGGGAAATCATGAAGCGTACCGCGCGCGTGACGCGCGCGAGAATTTTCTTTCAAATTCGCGCTCGTAGCGCATTTCACCGAGTGCGGCTTGTCATGCTGCGGAAAAGAGTTTATCAACTTGCCTTGGCCGCAAAACTCCGCGCATCTGACGGACTCATTTTCACGCGAGGACTTCGCGGGCGGCGCGATAGTTATGGCCCGAAAAGCGCGCGCAATTCGCCGTCGCTGTTCCAGAAAAAATCAAGGCCGGAAGTTCACAACGTGGGCCCTTTTGGTTGATAGCCCAATGGATCAGCGCGCGAATTTGCTTTTCGGACCGAAACAAAATGGGCTTATCCACAGATGTGGATAAGCTTGTGTGTAATTTGATCTAGCGATCGTTCTAACCGGATCGTGGTGGGCGATCCGGTCTTGTCGGGAGGGGATCGTATGAACGGCTTGTGGCAAAGAGCCGCTGACCGTCTGCGCGACGAACTCGGCCAAGTCGGATTCGAAACATGGATAGGACCCCTGAACTTCGTCGGAATTCAGGGACGCACCGCCACGGTTGAGGCACCGAACCGGTTCTTTCGCGATTGGGTCAATGAACGCTACCTGGGTTTGCTGAGGAAGTCGCTCTCAGCCGAAGCCGGTGAGACGATCGATGTCAGGCTGACGCTGGGAGAGAACGGCATGACGGCGCCACAGGCGCCGAGGCCGACGAACGGCAAGCCGCATGCACCGATCGCGCCAGTATCTCCCATAACTTCTCCTCGCCTGGACCGTCATCCGCAGCTAAATCCGCGATACACCTTTGCCGAGTTCGTGGTCGGCTCCGGCAACCAGTTTGCGCACGCGGCAGCGCTGGCGGTCGCCAATCAGCCCGGAGAAAAGTACAACCCGCTTTTCATCTATGGCGGTGTGGGCCTTGGCAAGACACATCTGGTCAACGCCATAGGCCATCACATCTACGGCTCGGGAGATCGGCCGCGCAAAGTGCTCTTCATGCCGGCCGAGATCTTCATGAACGAGCTGATAAGCTCGCTCAGGCGGGATCGGATGAACGAGTTCAGGGACAAATTCAGGCGCGTCGATGCGCTTATTCTGGATGACGTTCAGTTCCTGGCCGGCCGTGAGCGCACCCAGGAGGAATTCTTTCACACGTTCTACTCGCTTCACGCGGACCGCCATCAGATTGTTCTCACTTCGGACAAGGTTCCCAGGGAAATCCCGGAGCTCGAGGAACGTCTGCGCAACCGGTTCGAGTCAGGACTTATCGCGGACATTGCGCCACCCGACCTCGAGACCAGGGTCGCGATTGTCCAGAAAAAGGCGGTTCTGGAGAACCTGAGGCTGGCTCCCGACGTATCGCTCTATATCGCGCAGAGCGTACAGTCGAACGTTCGCGAGCTGGAGGGGTGCCTGACGCGGCTGGCCGCTCTCGCATCGCTAAACAAATCTGCCATTACCGTTGATTTCGCGAAGCAGGCGCTTCACGATCTGATCCGAAACCACGAAGCGAAGCCTGACGTGGAAATGATCCAGAAGACTGTCGCGGAGTTTTTCCATATCCGGCTTGCCGATCTCAAGTCGAAGAAGCGCACCCAGCACATCGCATTTTGCCGGCAGGTGGCGATGTATCTGTGCCGAAAGCTTACTTCAAGCTCATTTCCCGTGATCGGCGAGGCGTTCGGGCGCGACCATTCGACGGTAATCCACGCCTTCAACCTCATCCAGCGCAGGGTCACCAATGACTCGGCGTTCCGGCTGTCGATCGAAAAGATCGAGCGCGAGTTGAAAGCTATCCGCGCTAATGCGGCATAATGTGGAAAAGCCTGTGGAGAGCGTGCGAATAACTTGTCTCATAAACCTGGCATTTGCGGAAAAGGCTGGAACAGGGGATTGTCACGCGCTCGAATCTACAAATTATGCCAATCCAATTGCCCTTGATAATCAGGCACTTGGCCGACAAATCAACAAATCGACAGCGCTTACTGGTACTTCTTCTTTTGAATAAGATCTAAGATCTTTCAGGAATAGTGATGGGACTGGTTATCGAGCGAGCTTCTCTTCAAAACGCCCTGGGGCTGGTTCAAGGAATCGTGGAACGCCGAACGACGGTGCCGATTCTCGGCCATGTTCTTATTGAACCCGAGGGAAACAGCCTCAAACTGAGCGCCACCGACCTCGAAGTCGGCATCCGCACCGAAGTGCCGTGCAAAGCCGGCAAAGACAAGAGCATCACGCTCAACGCCCGCAAGCTTTTTGAGATAGTTCGCGAGGCCGCCGGCGAGGAAGTTAAGCTTGACCCCCTGGATGGAGACTGGGTCGAGCTCAAATGCGGGCGCGCGAAGTTCAAGATGATGGGGTTGGACCCGCGTAGCTTCCCCGCGATGCCGAGCGCGGGAACCGCTGAAGGCGCCGCCGGCAAGAAGCAGCTCAAGGCGGAACTCAAGATTCCCGCATCCGTGCTGGCCGCAATGATCGACAAGACCATCTTTGCCGTCAGTCCCGATGAGGCTCGCTACAACCTGAGCGGAGTTCTTCTCGAATCTGCGCCATCCAATAAGGTCCGGATGGTAGCAACGGACGGCCATCGGCTCTCGATGATCGAGCGTGACGCGGAAGGGTTCAAGATCGACGCCGGCGTTATCATCCCGCGCAAGGGTCTTCAGGAACTCCGCAAACTGCTCGAACAGACTGGCGACGAAGAAACGAAACTCAGCATCGATGGCCAGCTTGCTTATCTGAAACGCGGATTCACCGAGGTTTCGATGCGTCTGGTCGAAGGAGAATTCCCGGATTATCGAGGAGTTCTTCCGAAGAGTTCACGCCATCAAATTGCGGTGGGGCGCGATGATCTGCTCGCCGCGATCAAGCGGGTTTCGATTTTCTCCAACGAGCGCTATCACGGAATTAAATTCTCGCTCTCCTCCGGAACCCTTACCGTCTCATCGACCAGCCCCGAGGTTGGAGAGGCGAACGAGTCACTCGACGTAAAGTTCAAGGGCGAAGATTTCGCGATAGGGTTCAATGGCAACTACCTGCGCGATGCCTTGGGTGTGATTCCTGCCGAAAGCGAAGTTGAGCTGGGACTCACCGATGACGCCAGCCCAGGCGTGATAAGGACTCCGGCCGATTCGGAATTCACATACGTCGTGATGCCGATGCGTCTTTGATGGTCAGGGATTGGCCCTGACCAGCACGACCTTGTTCCGAATCTGGTCTTCGGTTTCCCACGGGAACGAAGGCTCACTCAGCACCACCTGGACGGGAACCGATATTGCCGAGATGTCCTTGCGGCGCAGAATAATCCAATTGATGCCGGCGGTTTGAATCGCATTCGTAAGGTCCGGTACCCGCTCGAATTGTGGAAGCGGATGCGGCGGATCGAGATAAAAGAGCGATTCCTGGGTCCGAAAAAAGGCCAGATGGCTCGTGTCTCCGCCGAGCTTTTGCAGCACCTGGAAGGCCAGGGGCTTTTCCCCTCGGTATGCGTCCGCCGCTGGCATCGCAAAAATGTAGATATACGCGAGCATCACGTAGGCCACGACCGCCACAGAAACTCCAATACGAGGGAGTTCGTAGCGCCTGAGGGCATAGATGATGCCGATGACGCCGAGCGCCCATCCAATCGCGAAGACGGCTTTGTCTGGCGCCGATGGTAGCGTCGCCCATTTGCCCGGCAGAATCCATCCAGGTGGCATCAGCACCACAATTCCACCGACTGCGGCAACCGCGATCAGTCCGTAGCCGAATGTCAGCAGCCTGCGGGCCCAAGCCGATCGGAGATGGCCGCCAGCGAGCAAGCGCGCGACGAGGATCGCTCCGGCGGGCAGGATTGGCAGCAGATAGTAGCTGCGGCGCGATCCAGAGAGTGTGAAAAAAATAAAAGTCGCCCAGAAATAAACCAGGGCAAACCTGTCACTTCGCGCCGGTTCCTCGCCGATCGACCTACGCTTGTGAATCTCCGTTAGCGCAGCGGGCAGCAGAATCGCCCACGGCGCCATCAGCGCAAAAATCACGTAAACATAAAGATAGATAGGTCCGCGATGGTCAAAAGGATGGAAGAATCGCACGACATTCTCCCGCCACACCATCTGCAAGCCCTTTTCCGATCCTGCGGTCTCATGCGAGACCGAAAACGGAGCGTAATAGATCGCAACACCCGCGGCGATTGCGATCATCGACTTCCAGTTAAAGAGCCACCGGTTGCGATGGACTATCCATCGAATCCGGGCGGTAATCGGACCGGTTAGCAGATAATCACCCAGGTCGGTCCATCCCGTGGCAAGCACGCAGTAGACGCCAATCGTCATAAGAGGAAGGACGAATCCGAGCAGGCCCTTGGTCAGCGAGGTTATCGCCATGACCACCCAGAGCCCAACCACCCACCATCCGTCCTGATGCTCCTCGTTGCGAAGGAAGAGCAGCAATGCCGCCAATTCGCCGGTGAGCGTCTCGACATCGGCGGACGCGTGTCGCGAAAAGAAGACGAAGCTGAAGCTGGTAGCCAGGATGACGCCCGAGAAGAGCGCCGTGCGGCGATCGTAAAGACGCCTGGCCAGCAGCATCACAAAAGCGACCGCGAGCAAACCGGCAATCGCGCAAGGCAGCCGCGCCGCCTCTTCGTTCATCCCGCCGGTCAGATACGTTGACCATACGACGAGCCAATAGGAACCGAGGGGCTTGTCGTAATAGACGCGGCCGTTGATGGTCGGCCAGAAGTAATTGTGTGTCGCGATCATCTCGCGCGCGATTTCCGCCCATCGGAATTCCGAGGACCACAGGGCGCGCGTGCCCAATCGCGCGAACAAAAGGAGCGCTGCCAAGGCAAGGATTGCGGTGAAGTAAACCCGCCACTTCGAAGGCGCGACGTCAGGATTTTCCGCCTGCTGGTGGGTGACGTAGGTAAAAGGAGCCGAACTCATCGCCGAAATTCTATCTGTCCGCATCGCGCCTTCGCCATATGCCGGCCGTGCCGCATCATCCACCCGGCCCCGATCTCGATTGCGCATGGTATGGCCGGGGAGCGCGTGCTAGCGTCGAGAGTGCGTCTAAGGTTCACCGTCCAACTTCCGAAACATTCGAGAACCGATGAGCGAAACCAGCAAGTCCGAACATCACGGCGGGCGCAAACCAAATCGCCTCATCCACGAGCAGAGTCCGTACCTCCGCCAACACGCTTACAATCCCGTCGACTGGTACCCATGGGGTGAAGAGGCGCTCAAACGCGCCAAAAAGGAGAACAAACCCATCCTCCTCTCCATCGGCTACTCGGCCTGCCACTGGTGCCACGTGATGGAGCGCGAGTCGTTCGAGAACGAAGCGATTGCCCGGCTCATGAACGACAACTTCGTTCCGATCAAGGTGGACCGAGAGGAGCGGCCCGACCTTGACCAGATCTACATGGACGCCGTGCAGCTCATCACGGGGCGCGGCGGATGGCCGCTCACGATGTTTCTGACGCCGGATGCTCATCCGTTTTTCGGGGGAACCTATTGGCCGCCCGAAGATCGGCAGGGGATGCCGGGTTTTGCGCGGGTTCTCGCCGGCGTTGCCAACGCCTACCAGAGCGGCGCGCACGAAGTTCAGCATAACGTCGAGAAGCTCAAGGAGGCCCTCGGCGCGCTTTCCAGCTATGAGCCAGTGGGCGGCGACCTGCGCCGGGACCTGGCACCCGCGGCCGCTCGCGCATTGGCGGAGGCCTACGACAGCGTCAATGGCGGAATAGGAGGCGCTCCGAAGTTTCCCAATACGTTCGTGTTCTCGCTGTTTCTTCGCGTGTTCGCGGGTGAGGGGGATGAGTCGATGGCGCAGATGGTGCGCCATACGCTCAAAAAGATGGCGCGGGGCGGAATCTACGACCAGATCGGCGGCGGATTCCATCGCTACAGCGTGGATGCGCGATGGCTGGTGCCGCACTTCGAGAAGATGCTCTATGACAACGCGCTTCTGGCGGTGCTCTATGCCGATGCGGGGCGCGCGCTGAACGAGGCCGAATTTCTGACCATCTCGCGCGAGATCCTCGACTACGTGCTGCGCGAGATGACCAGTCCCGGCGGCGGCTTCTACTCGAGCCAGGACGCCGACAGCGAAGGCGTCGAAGGGAAATTCTTTCTCTGGACTCCCGCCGAAGTCGAACAGGTTCTGGGATCCGATCTGGCGCGCATTGCCGAGCGCTACTTCGACATCAGCCCGGAAGGCAATTTCGAGGGCGAGAATATCCCCCATCGCACAATCGAGCCGGCCGACGCGGCGCGGATGTTCGGCAGGGCCGAAGATGAAATCGATCCGATCATCGCGGACATACGCCGCAAGCTCCTGGCCCATCGAGAAAAGCGGGTGCATCCGGGACGCGACGAAAAGATCCTGACCGCCTGGAATGCGATGATGATCACCGCGTTCGCCGAGGGCTATCGCGCTCATCACGAGCCCCGCTACCTGGAAGCCGCGCGCCGCGCGCTCGAGTTCATCATGGGCACGATGTGGGACGGGCGCGCGCTCAAGCGCTCCTGCAAAGACGGTGTCGCGCGGTTCAATGCCTATCTGGAAGATTACGCGCTGCTCGCCAACGCGATGGTCAGCATGTACGAGGCCACGCTCGATTCGCGCTACCTGGACGATGCGCGAAGGCTGGCCGAGGCAATCCTGGAACGCTTTCTCGATCGCGAAAAGGGCGGCTTCTTCTTTACCTCGGCCGATCACGAGGCGCTCATCACGCGCAGCAAGGCCGCTTTCGATGGGTCAACGCCCTCGGGCAACAGCGCCGCGGTGATGGCGCTGCTTCGGATTGCGGAATATTCGGGCGAGGATCGCTATCGCGCCGAAGCCGAGCGCGCGCTCAAGCTGTTTCGCGAATTTATCGAGAAGCAGCCCTTCGGATTTTCACACATGCTGGAAGCGGTTGATCTTTATCATCGAGGGGCCACGGAAATTGTGCTGGTAGGCGATCGCACCTCGCCGGAATTTCAGGAATGGGTCGAGCGGCTCGGACTTCTGTATGTGCCGAATCTGGCATTGTTCGCGGCCGATGCGAACGGCGAGGCAGGGACCGCGAACCTGCCCGAGCAGGTTCGCGGCAAACGGCAACTGAACGGACGCCTGACCGCATACGTGTGCCGCGATCGCGCCTGCACGCCTCCCATTACGGATTTCAAGGATCTTGCGACTGAACTCGGGGTTTGAAGGTGCTGAAATCGCGATGGCGACCGAGGCCAGTCAACGAAAGATGGCGGAAGGTTCCGCGCTCAAGCCCGCCTTCGATCCGATCGTCCTGAATCGGCATCCGCGCAGAATCGACGGTCCGCTGCGCGTCACGCTGTTCAACGCGCTGGGCGGCGTCAAGCTCGACGGTATCGCCGCGTGTCTTTCGCGGCCGCCGCTCAACCGAAGTTCCATCGTTCTGCTCTGCGAGTCCGATTGGGGAACCTTCCGATCGGGACAAATGGAAACCGCGGCCGAGATCGCACGACGGCTTGAAATGAGCTTTGCCTACGTCCCCGAGTTTGGCATTCCAGCCGGTGACGGAACCTATCGATCGTTTCTCGGAAACGCGATTCTCGCAACCGCTCCGCTCGAAGATGTGCGGGCGGTGGCTCTTCCGATGCCTCTGCCGATTCCCGATTCCCTGGGCCGGCGGCTGCACCGGCGGGTTGGTCTTCCTGCCGGCCTGGTTGTGAAGGCCCGGTACGGCGGCCATGACATCACGATCGGCGTGGTGCATCTGGCGAGCCACTGCGGGCCGGACGGCCGCGCGGAGCAGATGGATGCGTACCTGGCTGAATTTCCCGCAAGCGGCGCGGCGATCTTGGGGGGCGATCTGAACACTACCACCACCACGCTGGCGACCGGAGATGCGTTCCTTCGGACTTGCGCGTTGATGATGATAAACCCGCGGCGATTTCGCCGCCCCCAGCGATACGAACCTGTGTTCCGCCAGCTTTCGGAGGCGGGACTCGCAATCGACGGCGTCAACGCTCCCCACAAACCCACATTCACTTTCAACCGCGCGATCCCTCCGGTCTTTCGGCCAAAGCTCGATTGGATCGGAGTGCGCAGCCTTGCGCCGGTTGCGGGAACCGCCGCGGTGATTCCCGCGCGGCCATCGTTCTTCTCGTCGCGCGTCTCCGACCACGATTTCGTGACGGTCGAGGTCGATCTTTAGCCGCCGCCGCGCAAACTGGCGCCAGGTTCCCAAACTTCCACTGCGGCGCGAGGAAAGAATAGAATCTCGCGCGCCCGGAGGTCGCATCGCGATGGGATCGTTCAATGGCTTGGGGCTTCATCTTGGGAATCTGTCGCGGCTTTCCGATGCCGAGTCGCGCTCGGTAAGTCCGGAAAATCCGACCGGTGAAAAAGGCCGGGGTGCGATGGCGGTTCCTGACCCGAAGACCAGTCCCGCGCGCAGCCTGGGGCAGGGATGGAAGGTCGCGCCGTATATCGTGGTCGAAGCGGGCGCGACCGCGGTGCTCGCGGACATCGCCGGCCAGGGTGCAATTCAGCAGATCTGGATGACGCCGACCGGAGCGTGGCGAAGCGCGATCCTCCGCTTCTATTGGGACGGACAGGACGCACCGTCAGTCGAGTGCCCGATCGGAGATTTCTTTGCCTGCGGATGGAACCGGTATGCGCAGGTCTCGTCGCTCGCGGTGTGCGTGAATCCGGGAAGCGCGTTCAACTGCTACTGGGAAATGCCGTTTCGCAAGCGCGCGCGGATCACACTCACCAACACCGCGGACACCGCGATGATTCTCTACTACCAGATCAACTACACGTTGACGGAAGTGCCGGATGACGCCGCGTACTTCCACGCGCAGTTCCGCCGCGTGAATCCGCTTCCCTACAAGGAGGTTTACACCATCCTGGACGGCGTCAAAGGCAAGGGCCACTACGTCGGCACCTATATTGCCTGGAGCGTTAAGAGCAACGGATGGTGGGGCGAGGGCGAGGTGAAGTTCTATCTTGATGGTGACCGGGAGTTTCCCACGATCTGCGGCACCGGCACCGAAGACTACTTCTGCGGTTCGTACAACTTCGATGTCGGCAAGGACAACGGAGGTTATCGCGAATTCACGACGCCTTACTCGGGACTTGCGCAGGTGATTCGGCCCGACGGGCTGTATCAATCGCAGATGCGATTCGGGATGTACCGATGGCACATCCCGGATCCGATCCGCTTCCAGAGCGAGTTGCGCGTCACGATTCAGGCGCTCGGATGGCGCGGCGATCCGCGCCGCGGCGCGGAGTTCCGGCCGCTCCAGGACGATATCGCATCCGTGGCCTACTGGTATCAGACCATACCAGCGGCGCCTTTCCCGCCGCTGCCGTCGCCGAACGATTTGAGGATCGACTGAAGTCCCGAGCCGCGCAAACAGCCGCTCGACCGGCGGGAGATCCCGGGACGGGTCCCTTCCGCTACCCTTCCTGGATCAGCGGAGGAGCGGGAAGCGCGCCCCGCGCTTTCTCGTAGGCGGATGCCACCTGGAGCACGGTGGCTTCAGCGAAGGGGCGGCCGATTATCTGCATCGAAAGCGGCAGGCTGTCGGCGGACAGTCCCGTCGGGATTGCGATTGCCGGCTGGCCGGTCACGTCGAACGGCTGCGTGAAGCGCAGAATTCCCGCGAGCACATCGATGCCGCCGCCGTCGGAATCGAACCTGCGGCTCTCGCCGATTCTGGGGGCGGCAACCGCCGCACCCGGCGCGATAAGCACGTCGCGATCACCGAGCGCGTCCATCGCTTCGGCAAGGACGCGGGCGCGCGCTCGCTGCGCGCGCACATAGGCGCCGGCGGGAATCATCATGCCGACCTCAAGGAGCCGGCGCACATCGTCGCCGTAGTCCTGCGGCTGCGTCGCCATCCATTGCCGATGGATCTCCGTCGCCTCAGCCCAGGTGACGATGCCGTTGATGACGCCCGAGAGGGGAAGGGAGGGAATCGTGACCTCGTCGACGGCCGCGCCAAGCGCGCGCAGTTGCAAGGCCGCGTTGTCGAACGATTTCTGTACGTCGGGCGAGAGGTTGTCGGTCAGTTCGCGAACGATGCCGATCTTCATGCCGGCGATCGGGGAATCGAGCTTTTCCGTGTAGTCGGAGACGCGCTCGCGGCTCGAGGTGGAATCGTTGCGGTCGTGGCCCGCAATCACGTTCAGCATCAGGGCCGCGTCGCGGACGCTGCGGGTAATCGGTCCGACATGGTCCATCGTGTAGGCAAGCGGCAGCACGCCGTAGCGGCTGACCCGGCTCCAGGTCGGCTTCAAACCGACGCATCCGCAGAGCGCGGCGGGAATGCGGATCGATCCGCCGGTGTCGGTGCCGATCGTGGCCGCGGCGGAGCGGGCGACGATCGCCGCGGCCGAACCTCCGCTCGAACCGCCCGGAATTCGCTCGAGGTTGTAGGGATTTCGCACAAAACCCCAGTGCGGATTCGAGGAGGTGATACCGTAGGCGAACTCGTGCAGATTCAGCTTGCCGAGCAGAATTGCGCCGGCGCGGGCAAGCCGCGTCCACACCGTGCAGTCATGCGCCGGCTTGAAGGCGCCAAGAATCTTCGATCCGCCGGTGGTGGCGATGCCTTTCGTGTAGCAGAGGTCCTTGAGGCCGATCGGGATGCCATGAAACGGTCCGCGCCACTTGCCGGCTACGATTTCGTGCTCGGCCTTGCGCGCCGATTTGCGGGCGAGATCGGCGGTGACGGTGATATACGCGCGGAGTTTGGCGTCGGTGCGCTGAATTCGGTCGAGGTAAGCCTCGGTGAGTTCGACCGGGGAAATCGCTTTTGCCTTGAGTTTCTCGCCCAGCGCAGAAACGTCGAACGAGAGCAGTTCTTCATACGCATGAGCCATCGCGCGCACTCCTACCTTTTGGCCGCCTTGCGCATCGCTTCCGTCATCAGGTTGGCGTAGCCGAACGGCGGCTCGATTCCATCGAGCCCGAGCGAGCCGAGTTGCTCGGCCAGCGTGAGCATCGCGCCCGCGGTATTCGCCACCCTCGATGCGGAGCTCTCGTCGATGTCGTAGTCGTACAGGTCTTTGAGCGTGCGTTTAACGGTTTCCGGAGTTACCAGCGGCATTCGGTTTCACCTCTTCATCTTCCGTTGCGCGCGAGAGGGAGCGCGTTCAGGCAACTATCTTCCGCTTGCGCAGATCCGCGATTTTCGCGGCATCGTAACCCAGGTACTCGCGCAGGATTTCGTCGGTATGTTCACCGAGCAGCGGCGCGGCGCGCTCGATTGGCGCCTGCGTCTGCGCGAACCTGATCAGCGAGCCGGTCTGCCAGACCTTGCCCCACTGTGAATGTTCGAGCTCCGCGATCAATCCGTTCGCGGACACCTGCGCGTCATTGAACAGGTCATTGAAATGATTCACAGGCACGGCAGGGACGCGAGCTTCGGCCAGGATCGCCAGCGCGGAGGAGCGATCGCGCGCCGCAAAGGCGGCTTCGAGAGCGGCGGCGAGCTTGCCGTCGTTCGGCTCCGCCGCCGCGGCGGGCCAATCAAGCGCGGGCAGAGCGGCGATTTTGTCGCGAAGCGAATTCCATTGCCGCGCCTCGTTCAAGGAAAGAAAGATCCACTCGCCATCCGCGCATCGGTAGGCCCGCGACAGCGCCGAGCGTCCGCGATACTCCGCATTGCCGTTCTCGAGGTCGGGCCTGCCGCGATAGAAAATGAACTCGCCCGCCTGCAGCGCCATCGCGGCCTGAAGCAGCGAAGTTTCGCAGAACTGTCCGCGGCCGGTCTTCTCGCGCGCGCACAGCGCAACCACGCATCCCAGCGCCGAGATCATCGCCGCGCCGTAGTCGCAAATAGCGCACGTCAGATACACGGGATGTCCGTGCGGGCCGCCCTGCGCCGCCATCACTCCCGAGCGCGATTGCAGCAGCGGATCGAATCCGGGCTGGTTATGCTCGGGACCGTGATTGCCGAATCCGTTGACGGACATGTAGATGATTCGTGGATTGAGCGCGGACAGGCGCTCGTAATCGAAGCCGAACCGGCGCATCCGGCCCGGCCGCAGATTCTCGACCACTATATCGGCCTTGCGCGCGAGACCTTCGACGATCTCCCGCCCTCCATCGGTCGAGAGATTCAGCGCCAGGCCTTTCTTGCCCTGATTCCATCCGAGGAACCCGAAGCCAAAATGACGGAACGAGTCTCCTTCCAGGCTCTCGATCTTGATGACCTTCGCGCCGAGCTGAGCGAGGATCATGGGTCCGTAGGACCCGGCGATGTAGCTCGCGAAGTCGAGGACCAAAACGCCGTCGAGGGGACCCTTTCGCGGGGCAGGATTTGCCCCAGAAGGGCCGGGAGGCTTGGACTCGGCGATCCACTGCCGCGCGACGCGATCGTCGCCGCGCGCGGGAGCGGGCCCTGAAATACGCCCCGGCGTGTCGTTCAGGAAGAACGGCAGGCCCATCTGGACCGTCGAGCCCAGGGCAGGATCGTCGACTTCCTGGCGCATCCCGAGCGCGCGTGTCTGATCCCATTCGATAAATTCCTGGCGCGTCATAACCGGCGCGCTGGGCACATCGTTTTCACGCAGGATTTTGAGCCATTGCGCGCGCGGCCGGGTGCGGATTATCGGCTCGATGAGGTCCTTGAGCGCCTGCCAATGCTCGCCGGGAATTCCCCACGGGGCGTTTTCGAAGCGAGGATCGGCGACCAGGTCGGGCCGATCCAGCGCGAGCGCAAACTTGCCCCAGAAAGTGGAGTTTCCGCACGCGGCAAACAAATAGCGGCCGTCACCGGCCTGGAACAACCGATAGCAAGGAATCGGGCCGAGCGGATCCTGGGGACCATGGTAAAGCGTGGTCATCTTTTCGTGCCGGATGATTCCGCCAGTCTGCAGGGAAAACGCGCCGGCCAGGATTGATACCTCGACGGCCTCGCCGACCCGGCGATCTTTTCTCGCATACAACGCCGCCGCCGCGGCGGTCGCGGCCAGAAGACCGGCCGAATAGCTGGCGGCCGGAAAGACCAGGGCGACCGGATTTCCGCTGCGGGCCCACTGGCTGCCGGTTATCCCGCCGTACGCGGCCACCAGCTCATCGTTGGCATCGAATTCCGCCAGGGGTCCCTTGCTCCCGAGCGGAGGCAGGTTGACGGCGATCGCGGACGGGTTGATCCGTGCGATCGAAGCGGCATCGAGGCGCAGATGTTCGAGGCGGGAAGGAGTGAAGCCCGTCACCACGACGTCGGCCCATCGCAGAAGCTCAGCCACCCGCGCGGGGTCCGCTTCGACGTCGAAAAACATCGACTGTTTCGAGCGGTTTAGAACGTGGAAATGCGGCGAGCCGCGTCTGAGCGATCCGTCCTTTGGCTCGACCTTGAGGGTACGCGCGCCCTGCTCGGCAAGAATCCAGGCCGCGTACTCAGCGGCGAGATTGGAACTGAATTCGACGACTTTGAGACCTTCGAGTGCGGGGAACATCTGCCACCATCGAGAGCCGCTTACATAGAAGATGTATCGCAAGGGGACATTTTCGTCCCGGCATTCGCGGCTTTGGCGGCATTGTCGTCGAGCGCGGGCGCGAAAATCAACCCGCGGACGATGAGCGCGGCTGCGCGTCTTGGCTATTCAGGAGTGGATGAGAGGCGCTTCCAGCCGCCGAGGCGGGCGGGTTCTTCAATCTGCTGACGTTTATCAACATTGGTCCAAGCGGAAACGTCTGATTTCAATCGACCGCAATCCCCGATTAATCGGGTCGTAATCTTGCACGCCTAGATTCACCGCGCCGCGCACGTAGTGTGCGCGCACACTACCGATCTGAGGAGATGCAGAGAGCGATGAGAAGACGAATTGTTGTAGCCGCGCTGCTGGCGGTGGTCGGAGCACTGGGGGGGTATGCCTCCAGCCGTGCCGCCATGCTGATAAACGGCGCCGGCGCGACCTTCCCGTATCCGATCTACTCGAAGTGGTTTGACGTTTACGCCAAACAGGACCCCGACGTTAAATTCAACTACCAGTCGATTGGTTCCGGAGGCGGCATCCGGATGCTCACGAATCGCACGGTCGATATCGGGGCGAGCGATGCGCCGATGAGCGACGAGCAGCTCAAGGCGGCGCCCGGAAAGATCCTGCATTTCCCGTCGGTAATGGGGGCGGTGGTTATCGCCTACAACCTGCCGGGCTTCAACGGCACGCTCAGGCTGGACGGCCCCACAATCGCGCAGATCTTCATGGGCAAGATCACCAAGTGGAACGATTCCAAGATCGCGGCGCTCAATCCCGGCGCCAACCTTCCCGCAACCGACATCGTAGTGGCCCATCGATCCGACGGCAGCGGCACCAGTTACATCTTCACCGACTACCTGTCGAAGGTGAGTCCCGACTGGGCAAGCAAGGTTGGCAAGTCCACCGCCGTCAAGTGGCCGGTTGGCCTCGGAGGAAAAGGCAACGAAGGCGTGACCGCGCTGGTTCAGCAGACGCCCGGCGCGATCGGTTACATCGAGCTTATCTACGCGCTGACCAATCACATCCCGTTCGCCGAACTGAAGAATCACGACGGCGAGTGGGTGAAGGCGAGCCTCGACGGAGTGACCGCGGCGGCGGCGGGAGCGGCGGCCAACATGCCGGCGGACTTCCGCGTCTCGATCACGGATGCGCCCGGAAAGGATGCGTATCCGATTTCCTCGTTTACCTACCTGCTGGTTTATCAGCAGCAGTCGAATCGCCAGACCGGCGAGCAGGTAAAGCGCTTCCTCAACTGGGCGATACATGCGGGCCAGCAGTACGCACCCCCGCTCAACTACGCGCCGCTGCCCACGCAAGTGGTGGAGCTTGAAGGCAAACAGCTCGATGAGATCCAGATTCCGGCGCAATAACGCCGATTCAGTACGACGGAGGGCGAAGAGAATGAGACTTACAGTGAACGCGCATTGCCTGCGGATGAGCATAGCGACCGGAATTCTCGCGGTCGCGATTGCGGGCTGCTCGACCGGCAAGGGTGGAAATTTTCCCGCGCCAGGGGACCCGCCGATAGCCGCCGCGCAGGCGAATGCCAAGCCTGCCGGACCGCCGCCCGACATTCATGACTGCGGCGTCGTCAGCATCGGCTCCCCGAGCAAATACGTGTGCAACGGCAAGGTCTATACGACCTTCCAACTGGCGAAGATGAAAAAGCAGTACGAGAGCCAGCAGCAGTCCGGGAAATAGCCAGCGGCGTTACGCGCGCCTTACATCAACGGGAGGAAACTTGTGAAAGAGGGAAAGTGTAGGTTTGCGATTGCGGCGGTCCTCGGCGCTGCCCTGCTGGCGCTGGGATCGGCAGCACCGGCGCGAGCGCAAAGCAGCTCGACGCCGATGCTGAAACTGTACGTGGATCCGGTCACGGGGCAGGTCTTTACCCGGCCGGGCAAGGGGCGGGCTCTGTTGACCGAGGTCCCGGTCTCGGCGCTCGATTCCAGCGCGATCGAGCAGCGAGTGGAGCAGAAGACCCAGGCGCAACTGGATGCGAACAAGCAGCAGATCCAGCAGCTGGTTCAGCAGAACGCGCAGCTTACCCAGAGCAACGCCGATCTTCAGCGGCAGGTCGCCGAGATCAAGCCGGCGTGGCGCTCGTATATCGACAACTTCCAGGACAAGTTCCGGGTCGGAACGCTGGTGTACGCGGACTACCGTCTGTACACGCATACCGGGTTTCAGCCGCAGGAACTCACCCAGATCAACAATCCCGGCCCGCAAAACAACATCTTCAACTCGTTCGACATCACCCGTACCTATCTGAATTTCTACTTCTTCCCGACCGACGGGTTGACGGTGCGAATCACGCCCAACATCTACCGGGCCGTTGGCGGCAGCACCAATCAAACCATCGGACACGGAACGCAGTTCTCCAGCAACCTCGACGGCAACCTGAACTTCCGCCTCAAATACGGCTACCTGCAATACTCGAAGCTGTTCGACTGGTGCCAGGCGCTCAAAGGCGACACGATCTCGGGCGGAATGATTCCCAACCCGCTGGTGGCGTGGGAAGAAGACCTCTTCGGATTCCGTTACGTGACGTTGACCCCATGGAACTACCTGAGCTTGTCGTCAACGCAGGTCGGCATGTCGTTCCAGGGACCGATAAAGTTCAACGAACTGCAGTACGCGGACTACGATGTCGGCGTGTATGACGACGCCAACTTCCATCAGTACGAGCAGCCCAATACCAAGCAGTTCATGTCGCGCATCAGCGTGTACCCGCTCGGGGCCAAGTGGCGCTTCGACGGGCTCGGCCTGACCTGGTTCTTCGATTACGGTTACGGCAACGTCGCGCCCGATTTCGTGGGTAGCAAACCGTTCTTCCAGGCGCCGCAGGCTCATATCACGCGGCAGGCGTTCCTTGCGCATTACACCGCGGAGAACTGGGGCGTGATCTTCGAGTACGACTGGGGCCACAATGCGTTCAACTCCGGCAACCTGTTCTCCGGAAGTGGGCCTTCCACGGCGGCCGGCAGCCCCTATATCAACTTCAACACGATGACCACGGGCTTCCTGAACAACGGCAGAGCGACGCAGAGTGGCTTTGATCTCATGGGTCACTACCACATTCCGCGCACGCCGTTCACGGTGTTCGGACTGTGGGAGCTGCTCCAGCCCAACACGAAGGTGCAGAGCGATCCGCTCGACTTCCAGCGCTGGGTTGTGGGCGTGCAGTGGCAGATCAACGAGTATCTGCGCCTTGCGATCGACAACCAGAACTTCAACTATTATCACCCGCAGCATGATGTATCGGAGGCGTACGTGAACTCGTTCGTACCGGGTCTGTTCTCCGCCCCGGGCACGAAGCAGGTAGTCGATGCGGTTCCTGTGGACACGCATTCGATCTTCATCAACCTGGAGTTCAGCTACTAAACCGCGGCGAGATGGAATGGGCGGGAACGCCGGATTTCGGCCGTTCCCGCCCATCTAGACAGAGCCTCTCAAGAAGGAACAGCGCATGAAGCGATTTATCGTTACCGGAGCCCTCGCGATGAGCCTGATGGTCGCGGCGGCGGCGTGCAGCAGCTTGATCACCCCGCCTTCCGAAGAAAGCCGCAGTGCCGTCGCCCAGTGGATTGGAAAGGACAGGACACAACTGTCTAACCAGATGGGACAGCCGAAAGAAGCTGTACCGATGACCGATACCGGCGGCGAGATGCTTTTCTACTCGTACGAAGGTCATCACTACGTCTTCGAGACCGGTCCCGACGGATTGATTACCTCGGCGGTCCAGACGAGATAACTGATTCGAATTTCCCGCAGCCCAGGCGGGATTGAAAATTCGAGATAGACGGCGCGGCACTTCCTGCCGCGCCCTTTTTTTGTGCGCAGCCGATGGCGCTCAAGTAATTGCGCAAGAAAGCCTGCCACGCTCCCCATATGGGGCAAACCGCGGAGCACTGGAGCCGACCGCAACATGAGGTCGTCCAAAGCGATTGGCAGAGCGGAGTGAGGCAAAATACCACATCAGAAGCTCTTGCCGTGCAGCTTGTTTGGCGAGACTATTCTCTAGCCTCTTTAAGCGTGAGAGGCCTAATAAAGCTTGCCAGAATATGAATTTTCAATGCAGTGTTGCCGTCAAAATTGCCGGGAGATATAAAGCTGCCACGCGCTTCGGATGAACTCTCGGCAAGCAAACTGTCCAGTTTTGCCACAATTTCCCGGCGCTTCGGCTTGAAAGTCGGTGGCTCGCGAATTGCTGATTCAGTCCATGCATGTTCACCGACGCCTCGCTGGTCCTGGGTCTGTTTCCTAAGGGGGTATCATTGACTTCCCAACGCATCGGCATCATTGGCGGCGGGCTGGGTGGCCTGATGA
This sequence comes from Pseudomonadota bacterium, assembly GCA_021323675.1. Lineage (GTDB taxonomy): Bacteria > Desulfobacterota > Binatia > Binatales > Binataceae > JAFAHS01. Next base: position 33,094 of record JAJPKP010000021.1, read on the forward strand.
CCGCCTTTCTTCTCCAGAAGCGGTCGAAAGTTGCTTGCGAAATTACGCTTTTCGAGGCGGATCCCCGCCTCGGAGGAAAAATCGTTACTGACCGGTTCGCAACTGCTCCGGTCAGCTATGAGGCCGGAGTCGCCGAGCTCTACGACTACTCGAAGACGGGACCCGATCCGCTGCGCGAACTGGTCGCGGAACTCGGGCTTTCAGTTCGCCCGATGGATGGTCAGACGGTCGTGATGGACGACCGTATTCTGAAGTCGGCGGCCGACCTGCGGCGCGAACTGGGCGAGGACGCATTCCAGGCGCTCAAGCGGTTCAAACAAATGGCGCGCGCCGCGATAAGTCCCAAGGAGTACTACGAATCGGATTGGAAGGAAGACAACGACGATCCGTTGTCGCGCCAGAAATTTCGCGATCTGCTTGCCGAGGTCAAGGATGAAAGCGCGCGGCGCTATATCGAGACCCTGGTTCACAGCGATCTCGCAACCGAACCGCACCTGACCAACGCGATGTACGGGTTGCAGAACTACCTGATGAACGAGCATGACTACATGCAGCTCTACTCGATCGACGGCGGAATCGAGTCGTTGCCGCGCGCGATCGCCGATCGGCTTCACGCCCGTATCCTGCTCCAGCATCGCGTAACCCGCGTGGAGAAGCTGCCGGACGGCCTCTACCGGATCGTTTATCGCAATCAGGGAGAAACGCGCGGCGAGGATTTCGACTACGTGGTCGTTGCCCTTCCCAACAACTGGATTCCGTCGATTACCTGGGGCGGATCGCTGCTTGCCGAGGCGATGCATCGCCATCACGTGTTCTACGACTATCCCGCGCACTATCTGCGGGTGAGCGTGCTGTTCAGCGAGCCGTTCTGGCGCAATCAAATCGCCGAATCGTATTTCATGCTTGATGCTTTCGGCGGCTGTTGCGTCTACGATGAAGGTGCGCGCAGCTCGATCGGCTCCTACGGAGTCCTGAGCTGGCTGCTTGCGGGTGAGGCGGCGGTGTCGATGAGCAACTATCACGATTCCGTTCTGGTGGAGGCGGTGCTCGATTCGCTTCCCGGTTCGCTGCGCAACGGCCGCCGCCATTTTCTCGAAGGCCGGGTGCATCGCTGGGTGGGCACGGTGAATGGCCTGCCGGGCGGCTTTCCGGCGCGCGAACCGGACTCACGCCATCAGCCCGAGCCGCAGGACCATCAGGAGCTGTTTGTTGTAGGCGATTATCTTTTCGACTCGACACTCAACGGCGTGCTCGATTCCGCGGACGTCGTTGCCGAATGGATCTGCGAGGATATGGAAGAGAGCCTCGCTGAAGCCTCGAAAGCCGCAGGCGCCGCGGATGGAAGACGAATTGAGGCGCAGGAGCCTGCGGTGACGAGTCCTTCTCTTTCGAGGACGGGAGTATGAGCCATACGCTCGCCAGAGTTCCCGGCGGCTCGGTGGTTTCGCGCCGCGATCATTCCGCGGTCGCCCGGCGCATCCGCTATGCGTCCGAGGCGCCGGCGGGATCCAAAGTGCTGCGCGCTTATCAACAGCCGAGGCGATGCTTCGCAATCGAGGAAGCGGTCGATTTGCCGGCTTTGGAGGCCCGACGCGCGCCCGAGGAACCCGATCAGATCGTGGTGGCGATGGTCGGGCCTGACGCTGTCTCCGAGGCGAGGCGCCTGGCGGAAACCTGGATGGCGCCGCAGGCCGATGAAGTCTTCGCTTCGGCGTTGGCGTTCACGATAAGCGGACAGAAGATTCAATGGCGTCCCGGGCGGGCGCTGGTTCAGGCGCCGGCGGAGGCATTCGACGACATTTTGATCGCGATCGCTGACTTTGCCTTCTACGAAACCGAGCTTCAGCGGCTGGAAGCGTCGCTGGCCGGCTATGAGGCGATGGCTCCAGCCGACGCCGCCCGCGCGCATCGGATCAGATTTCGCGATCGCAAACATTGGCGGCGCATCGGCGAAACCATCGAGATGCTCTACCAGATGCGGCTGACCTACGCGCGGCTCGAATCGCAAGTGGTGGCGGCGCCGACCGCGCTCTCGCGCGAGGCGCGGCAGATTCTGACGCGGCTCGTGGACGAAAGCGGAATCTCCGATCGGCTGGAAACATTCTCCGATCGCCTCGAAGCCTGCGAGGACCTGTATGAGGGCGCCAACGATCGAATCGCCGACTACCGATGGTACATCGGCGGCCATTGGCTGGAATTCGGAATAATCGTCCTCCTGCTCATGGAGGTCGTCCTGATGGCGGCCGACGTGTACCTTCGCCACGGAAAGTAGCTCCGCGCCGGCTTAATCACAAAACCGGGGTAGATGCGCCGCGCGATTCACCGCCGTCGCGGTGATGCGATGCAATCGCCGATCGAGAGGTGCCCTTTCGTCCACCCATGTTGCGAGGCAGGCCTTATTGGACAGCGATCGTGTTGGTTCTGGCCGCCACGCTGGCGCGCTCGATGCCCGCCTTCGCATTCGGCCAACTGCCGCTGGTCTCGGAAGATCCATCGAGCCCGTGCCGATCGACGCTCGATACCGCGATCGCCTATTCGATGGACCTCGTGGGCCCCGGACACGATTCATTTGGCCAGCAGCGGTTTCGCAGCCATCTCGATATGGCCGCGCCGCTCGTGCAGATCAATTATGGAATCACCGATCGACTTCAGGGCCGGATAGCCGGCGATGCATTGTTGACGACCGTGGCGCCGAGCGGCGGAGGGTTTGTCGGGGGATTTGGCGATTTTTCGGGCGGCCTGAAATACCGCTTCATGGATCAGATCGACGGCCTCGAATACGGCGATACCTGCGATCCGCAGCAGAGCGAAGCGCCCTACGGCCTTCAGGGTCCCGTTTCCGTCTCAGTGTTTCCTCAACTCAGCTTTCCCACCGGTTCGCAATACAAGGGTCTGGGGAGCGGCGGGTATTCATTGGAAATTCCGGTCGACATCGCGCGAGAGATCGGAAATCTCTACCTGATCGGCGAAGGAAACTTCGTGTGGGAGTATCACGACCGCACCTCCGCCAACGAAATTCAGGCGGGAATCGCGGGCTACTATACGCTGAGCAGCAGATGGGAACTGCTTGGCGAGCAGCGCCTTGCCTTCGCAACCTCGGGCCGGGGCGCCTCGCTATGGCTCATGAATGTCGGGGCGGACTATCAGCTCAATCGACACGTGATGCTGTTTGGAGCCGCCGGCACCAGTATCGCCGCGACCTCGACTTTGACGCCGTCGTACCTGACGACGATCATCGGCATCGACATAACCGTTCCCGTCGATTGGTAGCCGCGCGCGCCCAGGGGGCGCGCGAGCTTTTCGCCGGGGGTGGACATTTGCGTCCAAAGATACGAATTTCCACTGGCAGGTATTCGAGATGCCGAACGTTATCAGCGAAATCGAAGATTCGGTCGCGCTCATCCGCCTGAATCGGCCGGAGAAGCTCAATGCCTTCACCTTCGCGATGATCGACGAGATTCGATCGTCGGTGGAGCGCGCCGCTTCGGACCAGCGGGTCGTGGGAATCGTCATCACCGGCACGGGCCGCGCGTTCAGCGCGGGACTCGATGCGGGAGACTTGCAGCGTTCCACGCGCGAAGGCGCGCTCGAGCCCGGTCCCGGCGCATCGCCGGAAGAGCTTCCGGCGCTCTTCAGCTACCTGCTGCGCGTATCGAAGCCGATTATCGCCGCCGTCAACGGCGTCGCGGCTGGAGGCGGATTCGTGCTTGCGATGATGTCCGATCTGAGGTTCGCATCGGACGCCGCGAGCTTCACGACCGTGTTTTCAAAGCGCGGTCTCATCGCGGAGCACGGCACGAGCTGGCTTTTGCCCCGGATGGTCGGGGTGAGCAGGGCGCTCGACCTGCTCTGGAGCTCGCGGCGAATCGACGCGCGCGAGGCGTTTCGGGTCGGGCTGGTCGATCGCGTGTGCGAGCCCGCGAGGCTCCTCGATGAAGCGCGCGCGTACATCCGCGATCTTGCGGCAAACGTTTCGCCCCGTTCGATCGCGGTGATCAAGTCGCAGGTGTACCGGCATCTCTCCGAAGGTCTTGCTCCGGCGATTCACGATGCCGACCGGTTGATGAAACAGGCGCTCGAGCATCCTGACGCAAAAGAAGGCGTCGCTTCGCTGCTGGAGAAGCGTCCGCCGCGGTTTGAACGATGGCATGGAGGAAAGGCATGAGCACCGCTCAATACGAGACGATTCGCTATGAAAAATCGGGCCCGGTCGCGCGGCTCATCATGAACCGCCCCGATCGGATGAACGCGATGACGAACCGGATGCTGTCCGAGACTCGCCGCGCGCTTGCCGCCGCGGCCGAGGATCGCGAGTTGCGCGTGCTGGTGCTGACGGGAGCCGGAGATCGAGGCTTCTGCCCGGGCGCGGATCTGCAGATGGTGGCATCGGGCGAAAACGGAGCCGAGGATCGCATCACCGCCGACGATTTTCGCGTGCCGGTTTTGCTCCATGAAATGCCCGCGGTGACGATCGCGGCGATCAACGGCGCGTGCGCCGGCGCGGGGCTCGGATGGGCGTGCGCGTGCGACTTGCGCTTCGCCGCGGAGTCCGCGCGTTTCAACGTGGCCTTTCTTGACGTGGGCGTGGCGGGCGACATGGGCGGGCCGTGGACGCTGCCGAGGATTATCGGAGCGGCGCGGGCGCGCGAGCTTTATTTCATGCCGGGCAAGTTCGACGCCGCCGAAGCGCTGCGTATCGGGCTGGTCTCGAAAGTGTTTCCCGACGCGAGCTTTCGCGCCGAAGTGGACGCAATCGTGCAGCGCCTGGCGGAGGCCGCACCGATCGCGCTGCGCACGCTCAAGTCCAACTTCGTCGAGGCGGAGAGGATGGATTTCTCCAGCTACATCGCGCTCGAAAGCGAGCGCCATATGCCGATGTTTCAGACGCACGACACGCAGGAAGCATTTGCAGCGAAGGTGGAAAAGCGCAAACCTCGCTTCGTCGGCCGTTAGAAAGGCTGCACACATCTCCCGAACCGGCATTGGAGGACAGTCACATGTGGATTCGGCTTCGTCAGATCGCGCTGGTCGCCCACAATCTCGATCAAATCACCGAGGACCTGCATGAAGTGCTCGGCCTGGAAGTCGGCTTTCGCGATCCGGGCGTGAAGGTCTTCGGCCTGCGGAATGCGCTGTTTCCGGTCGGCAGCCAGTTTATCGAGGTCGTCTCGCCGATCCAGGAAGGGACCGCGGGCGGCCGCTATCTCGAACGGCGCGGCGGCGACGGCGGATACATGGTGATCACGCAATGCGACGATCACGCGCCGCGCAAAAAGCGGGTCGCCGAATTGAAGATTCGCAAGGTACTGGAGGCTGACGAGCCCGAGTACCACATCATGCAACTCCATCCTCGCGACACCGGCGGATCGTTTCTCGAGATCGATTTCCAGGAGGGAGATCTCTCGCCTGACGGGCCCTGGATGCCGGCGGGACGAAACTGGAAGCCGGCGGTGCGCACCCATATCGTGCGCGCGATCGCCGCGGCCGAAATCCAGTCGCCCGATCCAGCCGGACTGGCATCGCGCTGGAGCGACATCGTGCAGATTCCCGCAACCCGCGACGATCGCGGCAATCCGGCGATCCGGCTGGAGAACGCGACCCTGCGCTTCGTCAAGGATGAAGACGGCCGCGGCGAAGGCCTCGGCGGACTGGACCTGGTTGCGACGGATCGGAAGGCGATGTTCGCGAACGCCGAGAAGCGCGGCAAACGCGTGTCGGACGACGTGGTGATGATTTGCGGGATGCGGATGCGCGCGGTCTGAGGAACGCGCGCGCCGCGCAGATTTCGATTCGGTCCGCGAATTTTCTCAGTAGCGGCCGCCGAGCTTGCTGTGGTCCCAGCTCGTGACCTTTTGCGGCACGACCTTGAGCACCACGCGCTTGGTGACAATCTTCTCCGGCATCGGCGGGATGGCGGCCTCGCCGGTGTCGCGCTGGCGGATGGCGCGCATGATGGCGTCAACCGTCTTTGGGTCTTCGACGATTTCGCATTCGCCGCGAATCATCACGCCGCGCAGTTCCGAATAGTTGCGCCCGCGTTCCGCCATCACCGCCACCATCGGGTTTCGGCGGATGTTGACGACCTTCTGCGCCTTGCCGTAGGAGGTCATGTAGATCGCGCCGTCGCGCGCGATGTAGTTCATTGCGACCAGATGAGGGAAGCCGTCCTTGCCGATAGTGGCAAGCGCGACCTTCTTGCAATCGCGGAGAAACTCGGACTGTTCTGCGGGAGTGAGCTTGATTTGGTCGCGGCGATTCATGGGGCCTCGATGAGAGCGGCGCGCCGCTCGATTATTTCACGCGATTTATCTTCGGCGCGCGCCGGCGTTCCAGGAAAATCCGCGCTTTGTGCTTGAGCCCCGCGCGTTCGTCGCGCGGAGCGGCGCGAATCTCTTCCGTGAGAGCGTAGATTTCATCGAACAGCCTGCCGGTGTCAATTCCGCCCCGTTCGGGCTTCAGGTCGTCCAGCGTGAGCATCGCCTGCGACAAAAGGTTGATCGCGCCCTGGCGGGCGCCGCGCTCGAACCGCAGATGCATCGCGGCCGCAATCCGGTTCAGGGCTCCCACCAGGTCCTTCAATTCCGCGTCGATTGCCGCCGCCGATTGTTCGAACAGCTCGGCGGCTTCGAAGTAGTCGCCGCGGTTGAAAGCGGCAATCGCGGTATCGAGTGCGGAAGGCAATGCCAGTTGATTCTACCCTGGAACGGTTGCCGGCGAGCGCAACGGAGCCGGAAAAGTTCTCTGAAAAATCCCGAGCCTGAGGGCGCGGCGGTTTGATGTCCGGCCCTTTTACAGCAATTCTTTTTCCTCGACCGCTTTGAACTCGGCCTCGCTCAGCGCCTCCGCTTTCTGGCTGCCGTAGCGTTCATACAGTTCGAAGAGCGAAGACTTGTGCGGGCGCACCCTGCCCAGGGGACATTTGCGCCAGTCTTCCAGCGATTCGTCGCAATAGCCCATGCGGTTCTCGCCGCATTTGGGCTGGAGATAGACGGCGATCTCCGGAAGGACGCGCTTTATCTCCGCGCGCATCATCGCGACCATCCTGCGAATTTCCCACTGCGCGCGCACGCACAGGCGCAAGTCGCAGATGTGGAGCATCTCCGCGAAATTCACCATCACGTGAAAATTCGTTGGCGCGGCGTTGGGCAGCACGAAGCGCGCATCCTCGGCTGGAATTCCGGCCTTGAGCGCCTTTTCGTACAGCTCCGAGGTGCGGGCCAGAAGCTTGCGGAAGTCATCGTCCAGCCCGGCCCGTTCCCACGATTGCGGCAGCACGAATGCGAGCTGGTTCTCCTTGAACTTGACGTAGCGCTGGCTTTGCTGCTCGAAGCTGATGCCGATGCGATGGCGGACGAACTGATGCGACAGCGATCGGGACACGCCCGAGATTCCGAACCAGAACACCACCTGCTCGAGGGGGGAAGCGTGGCCGGTTTTCAGCCGCTCGCCGATGAACGCGCGGATCTTTTCGTGGGTGATTTTTTCGCTCTTGATCTTCTGCCAGATCTCGATCGGGCTTTCGGACGAGTAGCAGGTGCGAAACGCCGCGTAGAGCTTTTCCAGCGGCTCGTGCGCATAGTCGATGAGCTTGACCTGCATTTTTGCCTGTGTGTTCACCGGGTCGTTCCGCCCTCCGCGAATCGTTCCGCCGCGCGCCGACCATCTTATGTCATGCACGCGGGCTTATGTAGCCGGATTAAGCGCGGGGCCGTTCGGCAATGCACAGCATCGCGGAAGGGACGGATTGAATCCGTACGCGCCGGTTGCAACAGTGCCGGTCGGGCATGATCGCGACTTTCTACAAGCTGGTGAAACCGCTTCTGTTCCGGCTCGATGCGGAAACGGCTCATCGGATGGTGCTTGGGATGCTTTCGGCGTGGCCCATCTCGGAGCAGGCGCCAGCGCCGCCAGAGCTGGCGACCCGGACGTTCGGTCTCGATTTTGCCAATCCCGTCGGCCTGGCTGCCGGCATGGACAAGGACGCGCTGGCGGCGGGCGCGTGGCAATCGCTCGGGTTCGGGTTTATCGAGCTGGGAACGATCACGCCCCGGCCGCAGCCCGGCAATCCGCGGCCGCGGGTATGGCGCCTGCCGGAGCATCGCGCGCTCATCAATCGTCTCGGCTTTCCCAGCAAGGGGATGGAGCGAGTGGCGCGGAGGATCGCGGAAAATCGCGAGCAGGGGCTGAAGGTCCGCGTCGGCATCAACATCGGCCCGAACAAGGACACTCCGGCCGAGAAAGTTCCTGACGATTATGCCGCGCTGGCCGATACTCTCGGGCCGCTCGCCGACTTTATGGTCATAAATCTCAGTTCGCCGAACACACCCGGCCTGCGCGCGTTCCAGTCGCCCGAAAGGCTGCGCGAAATACGCAGGGCGCTGGATGCATCCGCGGTACGAAGGGCGCCTTTGCTGGTGAAGCTTTCGCCGGACATCGATGCGGCCGAAATCGGTCCGCTTTGCGACGCGATCGTGGAACTCGGATTTTCGGGAATCGTGGCGACGAATACCACGCTTGCGCGCGCCGAGGTCGGAATAAAATCAGATCACGAGGGGGGATTGAGCGGACTGCCTCTGCGCGAGCGCGCCCGCGCGGCCATTCGCACGATCCGGCGCCGCGTCGGCCGGGAATTCCCGGTTATCGGGGTCGGAGGAATCGCGGGCGCCGATGACGCCTACGGGCATATCCGCGCGGGGGCCAACCTGATCGAGCTTTACACGGGCCTGGTTTTCGAGGGTCCGGCCCTGATCGCGTCGATCAACAGGGGCCTGGCCTCCTTGCTCCGCCGCGACGGATTTCGCTCTATTAGCGAGGCAGTTGGGGCAGATCTGTAGCTCGTGAGGACTGGGGGAGGTTCTGATGGCCGCGAAGACTGGGAATTCTCGGATGCTGGTTGACGCACGGTGGTTCCGGGAGCATCGGCGCGACAGCGACGTGATGTTTATCGACACGCGTTCCGCCGCCGATTACTGGAAGGGCCACATCAGAGGCGCTCGGCATTTCGATCCGTTCCCGTTCCACTACTACAACACCGACGAGCGCGGCACCGCGGAGTTTCGCGGACAGCTCGAGTGGATCTTGTCGATGCTTGGAGTCACCGGGCGCGAGACGGTCGTGTTCTATGAAGATGAGTCCGGGATGCGGGCGGCGCGCGGGGTGTGGCTGCTGGAGTGGATGGGGCATCGGAAAGTGCGGATGTTGGATGGCGGACTGAAGGCGATCGAGGGAGAAAAGCTGACCGACCTGCCGCCCGCCATCAAACCTTCGCAATTCAGAGCGAAACTCCGCGACGACATTTCCGCATCGTGCGCCTATATCATTCAAAATCTCGGGCGTACGGAGGTGCAGCTTTTCGACGTGCGCAGCGACGAGGAGTATTTCGCGGAGCGAGTTCGCGCCCGGCGCGGCGGCGCAATTCCGGGCGCGATTCATCGCGATTGGACGGCAAGCAACGGTCCGGACGGACGTCTTAAGACCCCCAGGCAGCTTCGCGCGGAATTCGAGGCGCTCGGGCTCAGGCCCGATGCCGAGATAGTGCCGTATTGCCAGGGCGGGTACCGCGCGGCGCACGCGTATATCGCGCTTAAGATGGCGGGCTATCCGAAGGTGCGCAATTACTGGGGTTCGTGGGCGGAGTGGGGCAACCGCGACGACGTCCCGATCGAGCATCCGGTGCGCCGCTGACGCGACATCATGCCTCCGATTTTTCTATTGACCGGTTTCCAGCCGTTTCGGGGCGAGCGAATCAATCCTTCGTGGGAAATGGCGCGCCGTCTCGATACCGAGGAGATCGGCGGCTTGCGCATCAAGTCCGTGCGAATCCCGGTAGGATGCGCGAGCGCGGTGCGCCGGATCAATGCGGCGATCGTTCGCTACCGCCCGCGCGCGATTCTCGGCCTGGGCGAGGCGGGAGGGCGGACGGCGATCTCGATCGAGAAGGTTGCGATCAATTTCGCCGACGAGCGCGCTTCCTCGAAGCCAAATTTCGGCATCGGCATGACGCCCGTGATCGAAGGCGGCCCGCAGGCATACTTTGCGCGGCTTCCGATCGGCGAGATTATGCGCGAGCTCCGCCGCCACGGCATTCCCGCCCAGGTTTCTCTAAGCGCGGGCGCGTATGCGTGCAACGCGCTGATGTACGCGAGCCTTCATTTGATGCGCCGGCGCGAGTCGATTCCCGTCGGCTTCATCCATCTGCCCTACGATGCGCGCCAGGGCGTGCGCCATCCCGACCAAGCCAGCATGTCAGCGGCGACGATGGAGCAGGCGGTGCGCGCCGCGGTTGCCGCGATCGCGCGTGCGGCGTAGCGAAGGCGCTGTCAGCGTTCTTTCGACGCGAGGACTCGAAGTTCCGGGGCGAGCTTGGCGACTGCGCTGCGGCGCTGGCTGATGCGGGCCTCTTCTTCATCGCCCAGTTCCGCGACGTAACATCGCCGCTCCGGCAGGTAGAGAACACTCCGATAGGGAAAGCCGGGACGGATGTAAGGCCAGGCGCGATGCGCGATCACGCCTTCCATCGCGGCTTCCGCTAAACACTCGCGCACCCCGACATCGTCGCGATAGATAAGGGCGGCGGCCGCGCGCATTCGCGCCGTCCGGCGCTCATCCGCGACGCCTTCCATCCGGCGAATCACTTCCGCAACCAGCATCTCGTCGGATGTTTCGATGCCGCCGATCCATCGATGGGATCGCACGCCGGGCTCGCCGCCCAGCGCATCGACCTCCAGGCCGCCATCGTCGGCGAGAGTGGGAAGGCCCGAGCGGCCGAAGTAAAAGCGAGCCTTCCTGAGCGCGTTTTCGGAGAACGTCGCGCCATCCTCCGCGGGATGTTCGAAGATGGCCGCGTCGGCGAGCGAAATCACCTCGAGATCGGAGTCGCGCAGCAGAAGCCTGTACTCGGCGAGCTTGGCGGGGTTACTGGTGGCAACCAGCAGCCGCGTCATGGTTTTGCGGACCCGGATCGCGCGCCGGGATTATAGGAAGTCTTGAGCGAGGTGCGTTCCCGATGCGCTTCCATCGCCAATTCGACGAGCCGGTCGATCAGCTTTGGCAGCGGGAGTCCCGAGGCCGCCCACAGCTTGGGGTACATGCTTATCGAGGTGAAGCCGGGGATGGTGTTGACCTCGTTCACGTAGATCTTTTTGAGGTCGCGGCTTGCCAAAAAATCGACCCGCGCCATCCCGCGCAACGACAGCGCCTTGAACGCGCGCGCGGCTATGGCGCTGATCTTTTTCGCGATCGGTTGCGGGAGCGCGGCGGGAATTTTCGTCTCCGATCCGTTCGGGTCGATGTATTTGGACTCGTAGCTGTAGAAGTCGTGTCCGCCCTTTACGATCACTTCGCCGGGCAGCGTGGCTTCAGGATGATCGTTGCCGAGCACCGCAACTTCGAACTCGCGGCCCACGCAGGAGGCTTCGATGAGCACCTTGGTGTCGTACTGAAAGGCCCCTTCGAGGGCGCTTTCGAGTTCCGCCGGCCGTTTGACCTTGCTGATCCCGATCGACGAGCCGTTGGCGTTGGGCTTTACGAAAACCGGGTAGCCGAGGTCTCGCGCGAGGTTTCGGGCAAGCGCGGGATGCTCACGCCAATCGGCGCGCTCGATCGCGTGGTAATCCACGACCGGGATGCGCGCGGAGCGCAGCAGCCGCTTCTGGACATCCTTGTCCATCCCGACCGCCGACCCGAGAATGCCCGGACCCACGTATGCGATTCCGGCCAGCTCGAGAAAACCCTGGATGGCGCCGTCTTCGCCATAGGTTCCGTGCAGCGCCGGAAAGACCACGTCGATCGGCGCGGCGGCGATGCCGCCGGTGCGCGCGATTGCGCCAAGGTTTTCGCCCGAAGGACTGGGAGCCATCACGAGCGATCGATTGTCGGGATGAGGGAGAAACGTGACGGGCGTTCCGCCGCCGGACAGCGCGGCAAGGTTCGGCGTCGCATCGGCCAGCACCTTGAGCGCATCATCCTTCAAGTACCATTTGCCGCTGTGATCGATGCCAATCGGGACGATCTCGTATTTTTCGGAGTCCATCGCGGACATGATGGTCAGCGCCGACCGCAGTGAAATTTCGTGCTCGCTGGAGCGCCCCCCAAACAGCACGCCAACCCGAAGCTTTCTGGTTTCAGCCATCGATGGACACAATCTTACACTACCGGGGAGCGTGTTCGAGCACGAACAGAGGGACGATACTCGATCGCGGCGCCGGGGGCTGGGCCGGCGGAGCTATCCTCAGGATTCCTGGCGGTAGTTGGGCGCTTCCTTGGTGATGAAGACGTCGTGGACGTGGCTTTCGCGCACGCCGGCATCGCTTACCCGGATAAAGCGGGCGCGGCGGCGCAACTCGGCCAGATTTGCCGCGCCAACATAGCCCATCCCGGATTGCAGGCCTCCGGTCAATTGCTCGACGTTCGATGCGAGCGAGCCGCGATGCGGCACGCGCCCCTCGATTCCCTCGGGCACGTGCTTGCCCTCTTCCGCTTCCTGCAGCCCGTAGCGGTCGCGGGTGCGTTCGGTCATCGCGCCGAGCGATCCCATCCCGCGATACAGCTTGTAAGTACGGCCCTGGTAGAGAATCGTCTCGCCTGGACTCTCTTCGGTGCCCGCGAACAGCGATCCAATCATCACCGCCGATGCGCCCGCGGCGAGCGCCTTGGTGATGTCGCCGGAGAAGCGGATTCCGCCGTCGGCGATCACCGGAACGCCGCGCGGCTCGGCGATCGCAACCACGTCCATGATTGCGGTCATCTGCGGCACCCCGACGCCGGAAACCACGCGCGTGGTGCAGATGGATCCGGGGCCCATACCGACGCGGAGCGCGTCCGCACCCGCCTCGATCAGAGCCTTGGCGCCTTCGGAGGTCGCGATATTGCCGGCGATCACTTCGGCATCGGGGCATTCGCGCTTGGTGGCGCGGATCGCGTCGAGAACGTTGCGCGTATGGCCATGGGCCGTGTCGATGCAGAGAACGTCAACGCCGGCACGCCGAAGCGCGGCCACGCGCGCCTCTCGCTCGGGACCGACGCCGACCGCCGCGCCGACGCGCAGCCGTCCGAAGCTGTCCTTGCAGGAATGGGGATGGCGGGTCGCCTTGTCCATGTCCTTGACGGTGATGAGCCCGCGCAGGCGGTTGTGATCGTCGACCAGCGGCAGCTTTTCGATACGATGCTTTTGCAGGATTTCCTTGGCGGCTTCCAGAGTAATCGAGGGGCTGGCGGTGATGACGTTCTTGGTCATCACCTCGCGCACGCTCTTGTCCAGGCGCCGCTCGAAGCGCAGGTCGCGGCTGGTCAGAATTCCAACCAGCCGCCCGTCGGCAACCACGGGAACGCCGGAAATGTGATGGCGTTCCATGATTGCGAGGGCATCGCCGATTCGCTGCTCGGGATCGACGGTCACCGGGTCGGTGATCATCCCGCTTTCGTATTTCTTGACCATCTCGACTTCCGCGGCCTGGCGCTCGATCGGAAGGTTGCGATGGATAAATCCCAGTCCGCCCATCTGAGCGATTGCAATCGCGGTGCGCGATTCGGTCACGGTGTCCATCGGGCTCGAGACCAGGGGGATCTGGAGGCGGATTCTTGGGGTCAAAAGGGTGGAGATGTCGCAACTTGTGGGCAGCAGGTCGGAGAATTGCGGCAATAAGAGTACATCGTCAAAGGTAAGACCTTCCCGCAGCTCAGAAAGAGGCATCGCGAGTCCCTCCTTAAGCAAAAAACCCGCAGTCGTACTGCGGGCTTTCAACCGGTTGTAAGTGTTGAAGCGCGTCCTTGAAATGCAGAGGCGCCATATCTCTAGGTATCAGCCCCCGCACGTGGAATCAATATGGGAGTGTCGGCGCGCCGGATCGCGCAGCGGATTCGGCTATTTTCCCGACCAGGACGGCTTGCGCTTTTCGAGAAAGGCGCAGATGCCTTCCTGCGCGTCGGACGCCATCGCGTTCAGGCTCATCACTTCCATCGTGTAGTCGTAGGCGCGCGCCTGGTCGAGGTCGATTTGGGCGTAGAAGGCCTGCTTGCCGATGGCGACGGTCAGCGGGCTCGCCTCGGCGATTCGTATCGCGAGCTTGCGCGTTTCGGCGACCAGTTCAGCGTCGGGCACGACGCGGTTGGCGAGTCCCCACTCCGCCGCCGTGTGCGCATCGATAGGATCGCCCGACAGCAGCATCTCCATGGCGCGCTTGCGTCCGACCGCGCGTGCCAGCGCTACCATCGGCGTCGAGCAAAACAGGCCGATACGCACGCCCGGGGTCGCAAATCGCGCGCTTTCGCCGGCGACCACGAGATCGCAGGTGGCGGCAAGCTGGCATCCCGCCGCGGTGGCGATTGCGTGCACGCGCGCGATTACCGGCTGCGGGATCGCCTGAACGGTGCGCATCAGCTCGGCGCACAAGCTGAATTCATGGCGGTAGAAAGCGAGGTCGCGGCCGCGCAGCTCCTCGAGATCGTGGCCGGCGCTGAAGGCCGGACCGGCGCCCGCGATAATTACGGCGCGGTCGTCTTTGCGCGCGCCGACGTCGCGCAGCGCCCCGATCATCTCGGACATCATCGCGGTCGAAAGCGCGTTGCGCTTTTCCGGCCGATTCATCGTTATTGTCACGATGCCCGCGTCGCGTTCGATCATCAGATTACGATCGCCCATCGATCTGTACCTCCGGCGCGTTGCCCCGTCTGAGCTTTGCATATCGTCGCGGAGAGACAAGGTCTCCAACCGGGCGCGATCCGGTGAGCGCAGGACGCGGCTTGGCACGCCCGATTGCCTGTGTTAGCGAGACTGGTTCCAATGGGCGCGAGTTTTTTCCTATACCTCGGCGTAATCTTTGTGGGTTCGCTCGTCGGCGGGATGCTGCCGCTGGCCGGCAACTGGTCGCGCCGTTCGCTGCTGATTCCGGTTGCGTTCTCGGGCGGGATTCTGCTGGGCGCGGCCTTTTTCGACATGATTCCGGAGAGCGCTCCGCTGCTGGGCAAGTGGCTCGGATGGCCACTGCTGGCGGGTTTTCTCACCATCTTCATCCTCGAGCGCTTCGTGCTCGTGCATCCGTACCCCGAGCACGCGGGCGCGCACGGCCACGCCCATCATATCCATCTCGGCATCACCGCCTATGCGGGACTTTCGTTTCACAGCCTGCTGGACGGGCTCGCGATCAGCTCGACCTACAACCGGCCGGATTTGGGGGGCGTGGTTTTGCTGGCGGTGCTGTTTCACAAAATACCCGACGCGTTCGCGCTGGCCAGTCTGCTGCTGCTCGATCGATGGTCGCCGCGGGCGATCACGGGATGGATGACGCTGTTCGCGTTTTCGACCCCGCTGGGTGCGATTCTGACGTGGTTCGTCCTGGCGAACACGAACAATGCGATCATCGGCGCCGCGATCGCGCTCTCCGCAGGGACCTTTCTCGCGGTGGCAACCTCGGACGTGCTGCCGCAGATACGCCGGATGAACGATCAGCGAATCTGGCCCCTGGTCGCGCTGTTCGTCGGCCTTGCGCTGAGCTGGATCGGGCGAATGGTCGCCGGATGAGTGCGGGCGCGAGTTTCAACCCCGCGTTGCAAGACCGCTTCTAGTCCTTGTCCTTCCACTCTTCCGGATAGAGCAGCAGCAAGTCCTGCCCCAATTCGCGAACCAGGAAGCGCTGGGTCTCGCTGATTGCGCGCTCGAGCGCGCGTCCACCGATGAGCCAGTGGCCGCGTCCGGGTATCGGCACGATTCGCGCTCCGAGCGATTGCGCGAACCTTGTAGCCGCATCGAGCGGTGCGAAGATATCCGAGTCGCCCGCCACGATTAGCCGCGACGCGGCGCCCGGCGCGAACGTCGTCTGGCCGCGCGCGATTTGAAACGCCATCGCCGCGCTGTCGGGAACCATCGCACGGATCGCCGCTTCGCGCTGATACGGCTCGGCATCGGCGACGAACTCGAATCCTGCCCTGCCGGCGGGAGGATTGAGCGCTCGCCCGCGCCATCGCGCATACCTGGCAGCGAAACTCGAAACGATGGGCGAGGCGAATCCGGGAAGCAGCGGAGCGTACGCGACCGCCGCCTTGACGTTGGTTTGCTCGGCAAGCTTGAGCGCGGCGAGACCGCCGGCGCCATGCCCGAGAACGATCGCTTCGCGACCGAGAGCGCCGATTGCCTCGCCCGCCAGCGCGACGAGATCGTTGAAGGAGAATCGTTCGAGCGGCGGCGTCGCATCGCGGCCGATCATCGCGCGCAGATCCGGCGCATAAACTTCCCATCCGATCGTCGCGAGATAGCCGAGCAGCACCGCCAGATGCCGCGTGGTGGTGAACATCTCGGGCAGCAACACGATTGGGCAGGCGAACTTGACCGGTTCGGGGCGTTCGACCAGGGCGGTGAAGCGTCCGAGCGATTCCTGCACGGGTTCAGGCCGCGCGCGCTTGCTGCGCCATCAGGCGCGCGAAGCGGAAAGAGGGAAATCTTGCGTCCGGAGCCATCTGCGCGAATCGAACCATCTCATCCGCCGCCCACTGTTCCCGGCTCGCCGCGCGATACGCGGCGAGCGTGGTCGGACTCAGCGTCAACTCGCGCGAGGCGCGCTCGCTCGCGCGAAAATGCGGCATCAGCACCTCGTCGCGTTTGGTCCTGAACGGATCCATCGTGCGCGCGCTGATCGAATTTCCACTTCGCGCGGAGAACCATCCGGGAGCGAGCGAGCAGGCGATTTCGGCGCTGATCAGCGCCATCGAATGACCCTGTCCGAAGAGAGGATCGACGTGCAGGCCGCTGTCGCCCAGCAGCAAGGCGCCGTCGGCGACCGGGTCGCGATAGGTGTTCAGAAGCAGGCCGGACGAGCGCACCTTGCCGACCATCGATCCGTCCGCGAGCAGGGCGCCCACCGCGATCGATTCATCGAGATGGCGGCGCAGGTTCCCGGCCAGGTCGGTGCGAAACGATCGCATCTCGTTCGCATCGAATGCCGCCGCGGCGACCACTCGCCCATCCTCGCATCGGCAGACCAGGTTGCCCGCGCCGGGAGAGGCTTCGAACTCGGTGATGAGTTCATCACCCAGCCGAGCGGCGCCGACTCCTTCGTAATATGCGTAGTAGTAAGCGCGCGCGCAGGGAACGTCCGAACGCTTGAAGGCCCCGAGGCGCCGCTCCGCGATCGCCGCGACCGTGCTGCGAATCCCGTCCGCGCCGACAACCAGAGGTGCGCGGAACTCCGATGAGCCTGCGGAATCTTCACAGCGCACGCCGGCGACGGCGCCATCTTCGATGACGAGATCGGTGACGCGGAGGCGATCGCGGAATGTGACGGTGTCGAAGCTGCGGGCGAGGGCGACCATCTCGGCATCCATCTTTTCGCGGCCCAGGCAGAGTCCGCGCAGGTCTTCGCCGGGACGATACAAGGGGGCTTTGAAGTCGAAACCGGGACCCA
Organism: Pseudomonadota bacterium; assembly: GCA_021323675.1. Taxonomy (GTDB): domain Bacteria; phylum Desulfobacterota; class Binatia; order Binatales; family Binataceae; genus JAFAHS01. The sequence goes on from JAJPKP010000021.1 coordinate 50,487, forward strand.
GGGTGCGCATGCTGGCGAAGCGAAAACCGCCGGCGCGTTCGAGCCGTTCGAGCGCGCCGATACGGCCAAGGACCTGAGTGCCGCCCGAGAGCACGATATGAGTAGAGATCGTGTCCGAGGGAAAGGCGGCTTTGTCGAGCAGCAATACTCGGCGACGCGAGCGCGCGAGCATTATGGCGGCGGCGGTGCCTGCGACTCTGGCGCCAACGACAATAACGTCGAAATCACGGGAAGGATGGGACATCGGCGGGCCTCGCCGTGATCATTAGGGAGGCGGAGTTCGGCAGGCAAACGGAACGCGCAGAAAGAAAGAGCCCCCTCTTTCAAGGGGGCTCTCTCGGTTGACGAGGCGATTACGCCTCGGCTCAGTTCAGCGGTTAGCGTGGCATCGTTCGCCAGCCCTCGGGGTGTTTAACCCCGAAGGTTAAACTCGTTAGTTACTTCTTCTTCTTTTTGGCAGCCTTTTTCTTCTTCATAGCACTCTTAAGCTTTGGTCTGGATTTGGTGGCCCGTTTTGGGGCCCGTTTTTTCACTGGCATAGATACCTCCTTCTCATGCCGCCCGCTGACTGAGCATCAAAACTAATGGATGGCAGTCACTCCTCCACCCTTGGCTGGCGATTATAGAAACCCGTTATTCTAAATGCAAGTGCTTGGTAGCAGATTTAGAAAGAAATTATAAACAGCTAAGAAGCTCCGAACTTCCGACATTTTCGACTCTTTAGAATATCGTTCACGAATTAGACGACTTGAAAGGGAACCGACCGATGGCCTACGATGGCGTGATGGCCCGGTTAAGCAGTTATATTCGCAGACAGTGGTTGTCGCTTATTCTCGGGCTAATCCTCGTGCTTTTCGCGGTAAGCCTGTTCGCCGGACCTCTAGGGCCGCGCGATCTGATCACGCTCCGGCGCCATCGCAAGATTCTCGAAGCCCGGCGCGAGGAGTTGCTGGCGCGCAACGCGGCGCTCAGAACGGATGTTCAGAGGCTTACTTCCGACGATCGCTACCTCGAGCGATTGATCCGCCGCGAGCTTGGCTACACGCGTCCAAACGAGCTCATCTACAAATACACCGACCAATCCGACGAGAAGGACAAGTAACCGTCAGCGGTCGCGATTGAGCCTCCGCCGCGCGCGGTGCCCTCAGAAGATCGTTCTTCCGATCAGCCGATACTCGCGAGCCTGGCGCTCGAGTTCTTCGCGGAAGTCGGGATGTGCCAGGCCGATGAGCGCGCGGGCGCGCTCCGGCACTGACTTGCCTTTCAAATTGACGATTCCGTACTCCGTAACCACGTACATCACATCGGTGCGCGGCGTGGTGATGATATTGGAATCGTCGATTCGCGCGACGATGCGGCTTGCGCGCCGCCCCTCGCGCTCGTAGGTCGAGGCGAGGCACAGGAACGCCTTGCCGCCGCGCGACGCATACGCGCCGCGGATGAATTGGAGTTGTCCGCCCGTGCCGCTTATCTGCCTGAGCCCGGCCGATTCCGAGCATGCCTGTCCGGTAAGATCGATTTGCGCGGCGTTGCAGATCGCGACGGTCTTGTCGTTTTGCATGATGTGATGGGGCAGGTTGGTGTAGTCGACGGGGCCGGCGAAGCAGGCGGGGTTGCGGCTCAGGAACTCATACATCCTGGCCGATCCCGCCGCGAAGCAATAGGTCATCTGGTAGCGGTTGAATGCCTTGTGCGCGCCGCTGACCTTGCCCGATTCATACAGCGCGACCAGCGAGTCAACGAACATCTCGGTGTGCACGCCCAGGTCCTTGACCGAGGATTCGGTGAGCAGCTCGCATACCGCATTCGGCATCGCGCCGATCCCGATCTGCACGCAAGCGCCATCCTGGATTTCGCGCGCAATCAGCTCGGCCACCTTCCGATCGATCGGTCCCGCGGCAGGGTTCTTGAGCTCCGGAAGCTTGCTTGCGCCCGCGTTGATAACGTAATCGACATCGTCGATATGCACGCCGCATTCGAGCCCGAATACGTAGGGGACGCTGGCGTCGGTTTCGACGATGACGGTTTTGGCGGTCTCGGTAAGCGCCTTTTCGTAGGTGACCGACGGGCCGAAATTGAAAAACCCGTGCTCGTCCATCGGCGCGCATCGCACCACCGCGACATCGACCTCGACAAAGCGGCGGTAATAGTCGGGCGCCTCGCCGAAGTTCATCGGAATATGGCTGCACAGCCCGCGATCGTGCATCCTGCGCTCGAGGCCGGAGAAGTACCACGAATAGTAATTGACATGGCGGCCCTCGGGGTCGGCCTCGATCGCCGCCCGCGGTGTCATCGCCAGGCATCCGCGCACCCGAACGCGTTCAAGCCTGGGCACGCGTTCGGCGAGCGCGCGGTCAAACAGTTCGGGCTGTCCGAGTCCGAAGCCATAGTCGACCCAATCGCCGGATTTGACGGTGGCGGCGGCCTCTTCAGGGCTCACCGTCTTACGTTTCAGTTCCGCTTGGTATGAGGTGGGCATCGTATTCCCTCGCGATGCGGCTTAGCCGAGCTTGACTGCGAAAACCGCGTAGGATTTCCTTCATCGCGCGCTTCCATCAATGCCAACTATGCAGGCAACCAGGCAAGCGGAGCCCGCGGCGGGGACCGATCGCGCTTCGCAGACAATTCTGTTTCTGACGGTCTTTGTCGATTTGCTCGGGTTCGGAATTGTCATTCCCTTCCTGCCGCTGTTTGCGGAGCGGCTCGGTATCAGCGCATTTGGCATCGGATGGATCCTGGCCATCTACTCGCTCGCGCAACTGGTATGCGCTCCGGTGCTGGGGCGGATTTCGGATCGCGTCGGCCGACGTCCGATTATCATGATCGGACTTTTCGGGTCGTCGCTCAGCTACCTGATTTACGGGTTCGCCGGATCCTTCACGATGCTGCTGGTGTCGCGGGCGGTTCACGGCGCGTGCGCGGCGACGGTGCCTACCGCGCAGGCCTATATAGCCGACACGACCAGCGACGAGAATCGCGCGCGCGGAATGGGACTGATCGGCGCGGCGTTCGGATTGGGCTTTGTTCTGGGCCCCGCGATCGGCGGCTTGCTCGGCCATGCGAGCCTGAAGGTGCCGGTGTTCTTCGCGAGCGCGCTCACCGCGGCGAACCTGGTCTTCGCCTGGCGGCGGCTTGCGGAATCGCACGCGCCGGCTCCGGGGGCGCGAATTGGCATAAAGGCGCTTGCGGAGCCGCTGGTAGCGCTTCCCGCGCAACTGTTCGGACATCATCTCGCGCGCCTGTTCGGCGTCGCGTTCCTGCTGACGTTCGTGCTTGCGGCGCTCGAGGCGACTTTCACCCTGATGGTCCCGGCGCTGTATGGTTACGGACCCGCCGCGCTCGGACTGCTGCTCGGCTACGCGGGACTCACCCAGGCGATCGCGCAGGGGTGGATGCTGGGAAGGATCGTTCGGCGCACGGGCGAGGGCGCGCTGGTGATGGCGGGACTGGCGGCATTGGCGGCCGGGATGTTTCCGATGGGAATGGTTGTCAATCGCGATGTGCTGCTGGTGCTGCTTGCGCTGGTGTCGGTTGGCTACGGGCTCGCAAGCCCGTCGGTTGCCAGCCTGATTTCGCGCCGCACCGGGCTTCATCGCCAGGGCGAAGTGCTGGGCGTGAACCAGTCGGCGATGTCGCTGGCGCGGATTTTCGGGCCAATTGCAGGCGCGTCGATTTATGGAATGATGGGACCGGCGGCGCCCTACGTGGGCGGTGCGATCGTGGCCATTGCCGCGCTCATCCTTGCGCGCGGCATCACACAGGAGAGACCCGTTTGATTCTATACGGCACCGTAATCGCCTTTCATCTGTTCGGCGCGATCGTCTGGATCGGCGGGCTGCTTACGCTTGCCAGCATGCTTGCCCGGGTTCCCGACGAAGTCGGGCTGCCGCGCGAGCGTCTGCTCGGCGCGGTCCGCACCACGTTCAAAGCGGCGGCGAACGTCGGCGCCGTCATCACGATCGTTCTGGGAGCGGTGATAATCGCGCTCGAGCCGGACGTGCTGCGCCAGGGATGGCTGCACGCGAAGCTGCTGCTGGTGGTAATTATCCTCATCTACCAGTGGCGGCTGTACGGAAGGATTCGCTACTGGGAAGAGAACCCGGGCGAAGCTTCGGGCGGAGAATTCCGGATGGCCCACGGCATCCTGAGCCTGATAGTTCTCGCCATCCTCCTGCTCGCAATGTTGCGCCCGTTCTGATCGTGTTCCGCCGCGCGAGACGGTTTCACGGGCGCGCGGCTTCCCTGAGCGCGGCACGTGCGAGAATTCGCGTCGAATCGAGTGTGGGCAGGGGAGAGTCGGCCTCGCCGATCAGCAGCGGAATCTCGGTGCACGCAAGCGCCACCGCATCGCAGCCCTTGCGCTTGAGGCCGAGAATTATCCTCACGAACTGCGCGCGCGCCCGATCCTCGAACCGTCCGTTCACCAATTCTTCAAAAATGATCCGGTTGATCAGCTCGCGATCGTCCTTGTCGGGAATCATGTGGCCGATGCCGGCATCGTTGAGCCGCGCCGGATACACCGATCCCTCCATCAGGTAGCGCGTGCCGAGCACGCCGACGGTCTTGCAGCCGCGCGCCGCCGCCACGGAAGCGACCTCTTCCGCGATATGCAGCCACGGCAGCGGCGAACGGCCGCGAATCAGGTCCACGGCGGGATGCGCGGTGTTGTCGGGGCAGATGAGAAAATCGGCGCCCGCCTGCGCAAGCTTTCGGGCCGAGACCAGCAACAACTCCGCTTCATCTTCCCACCGGCCCGCATCGATGAACTTCATGTGCTCGGCCAGCGCGATCGTATGCATCGTCACTTCGGGATGACGATGGCGGCCGAACAGCGCCGCGCCTTCGGCGCAGATGGTGCGATAGCAGAGCGCGGCCCCTTCCGCGCTGACCGCGACTATTCCGATGTGCCTGGGCATCGAAGGATTGCGCGAATCCGGGGCCTTGCGGGTGCGGCGCTCGGTTCCGCTAACGCTGCCGGCCTAGTAGCGATCCTTAAGCTCGCGCGCCTTCGCGAAGATCGCGATCGGATCGTCGCCGATCGACGGATCGATCCTCTTCAGGCTGGCGCGCAATTCGGAGCTGTCGGTGCGCAGGAACGGATTGGTTTGTTTTTCTTCCGCGATGGTTGACGGGACGGTCCATTTTCCCGCGGCGCGCGCCTTCACCACCGCGTCATGCTTGGCCTTCAGCGCCTGGTTGTTCGGTTCCAGCGTAAGCGCGAAGCGCAGATTTTTCTCGGTGTATTCGTGGCCGCAATACACCGCGGTTGAAGGCGGCAGGTCGGCGAGCCGCCGCAGCGACTCGACCATCGTCGCCGCCTTGCCCTCGAACACGCGGCCGCATCCGCCGATGAACATCGTATCTCCGGTAAAGACCGCGTTGAGCGCGGGAAAGTAGTAGGCGACGTGGCCGTTGGTGTGGGCCGGGATTCCGATGACGCGTCCTTCGAGCTTGCCGACGCGCACCGTGCCGCCGTCATCCACCGGGTCGGTCAGCGCGGGGATTCTGCCGCCCTCGGCGCGCGCGCCGAAAATGCGGATGCCGGGGACCAGTGCGGCGATGGCCTCGTTGCCGCCACTGTGATCCGGATGCCAATGAGTGGTCAGGACGGAGACGAGCCGGACGCCGTGCTGATTGGCCGCGGCGACGACCTTGTCGGCCTCGGCGCAATCGACCACGGCCGCCTCTTTGCTGGCGTCATCGACGATCAGGTACGCGAAATTGTCGGCAAGCTGCGGCACGATAAAGATAGCCATACGGTTCTCCTCCGCAGGGGACGATCAAAATCCGACGATATTGTAACCCACGTCCACGTAAACCGTCTGCCCGGTAACTCCGCTGCCCAGGTCGCTCAGCAACGCCACCGCCATCTTGGCCGGCTCCTCGACGTCCATCGCGCGGCGCAGCGGCGAGCGCTGCTCCACCTCGTGGGCCATCGTATGGAAGTCGCGAATAGCGGATGAAGAGAGAGTTCGCGCGGGCCCGGCGCTGATTGCATTGACGCGGATGTTTTTGGAGCCGAGATCGATGGAGAGATAGCGGACGCAGGCCTCGAGCGCGGCCTTCGCGACACCCATCACATTGTAGTTCGGGATGGCGCGCACCGCGCCGAGGTAGCTGAGGGTGACGATCGAGCCGCCGCCGCGCGCTTCCATCAAGGGTTCCGCGGCGCGGGCGAGCGCAACCAGCGAATAGGCGCTGATTTCCATGGTGCGGGCGAAGTTTTTGCGGCTGACGTTCAGGAAGCGGTCGCGCAGGTCTTCGCGCTCCGCGAACGCGACCGCATGCACCAGCATATCGAGTCCGCCCCATTTCTCCTTGAGGGCGCCGAACACCGCCGCGATCTGGTCGTCGTTGGTTACATCCAGCTCGCCGATGACCGCGGCCTCGATTTGCGCCGCGAGCGGCCGCACCCGCTTTTCGAGCACCTCGCCCTGGTAGGTCAAGGCGATTTCGGCGCCGGCCTCGTGAAGCTGGCGTGCGATCGACCAGGCCAGGCTTTTGTCATTCGCGACGCCGACCACCAGCGCGCGCTTGCCTTTTGCTATTTCCATCGTGTTTGCCCTTTGTGCCGTATAACAGGTCCCGCGCTCACAAGTCGATTTTCATGCCATCGTGAGCCAGTTCCATCTTTATATCGCGCCGATGCTCGAGAACCTCATGTCCGAGATGCGTCAGTACCATCCGCTTGACTTTAAACCGATCGCGATTGGCGGCGAGCTGCGGGTAGTTCATATGAAACTCGAGGTGCGAGCTCTCGAAGTAGGTGCATTCGCACAGAAACAGGTCCGCATCCCGCGCGAATTCCACCAATCCTTCGTTCCATCCCGAATCGCCCGAGTAAACGATGGTCCGGCCTCCGATCCGCAGCCGCAGCGAGAGCGATACGTCGGGATTGGTGTGCGGACTGCGTATCGCGTCGATTCGGACCCTGCCAAGCCGCACCTCCTCGTGCGGAGCAATCTCGATGAAGTGGAGCCAATGCCTAATCACGTCGAGGTCGAAACGCGGATACGAAAGCTTCATCATCCGGTACGATCGCGATTCCAGGTTGCGCGGCCCGACGACATAGATCATGCGCTCGGGCGGGCTCTCATACATATATTCGAGCATCAGGAACGGAAGCCCGCCGTAGTGATCTCCGTGGAGATGGCTTATTACAACGATATCGATGTCGGCGGGAGCGAGGTTCTTGCGCTTGAGCGAGCCCAGCAGGTCCGGACCGGCATCCATCAGGATGCAGGCGTCTTTGGATCGAATCAGGTAGCCGGATTGCGATCGCCCGGCGGTCGCGAACGCGTCCCCGGAACCGAGTACGGTTACGCTCACCGGTTTGGCGCCGGACGGCGCGTTGCTCGAATTCATTAAAGCGGCCCTCATGCTAATATCATCGGCACGTCTGCGCAATTCTTGCTGGCTTCGTCATGAAACAGATCAAAATCGGCGCTGGATTCGGACTGTGGCGGCTCGGGATGCCGTCGGCGGAGACGATCGCGCGCGTCGCGGAACGCGCGGAGGAGTGGGGAATCGATTCCTTCTGGCTCTCCGATCATCTGCTCGCTCCCTCACCCGAACTCGATGTAGTCGCGACGCTCTCGCTGCTCGCCTCGCGCACCTCGAAGATGAAGCTTGGGCCGAGCGTGCTTCTGCTCAACCTGCGTCATCCGCTGATGGTCGCCAAGGCGTTCGCATCGCTCGACTATCTTTCCAGCGGACGGATGGTGATGGCGGTGGGGACGGGCGCCAACCTCGCCGACTACGCCGCATGCGGCGTTCCGACGGAGGGGCGCGGCAGGAGGCTTGACGAAGGAATCGAAGTGCTGCGCGCGGTATGGACCCGGCCTAAGGCCAGCTATCACGGGCGGTTCTTCAATTTCGACGATGTAACGATCGAGCCGCGCCCGGCCCTCCGCACCAACAACGATTCCGGCACGATCGACATCTGGGTGGGCGGCCGCTCGGAGGCCGTGCTCAAGCGGACCGCGCGCCTTGCCGATGGCTACTTCGCGTCGTTTCAGACCCCCGCTGAGTTCGCCGCCAACATGGCGAAGATTCGCGGCTATGCCGCCGAGTACGGACGCGCGAATGCGCGTATCGAGTCGGGTCTGATTTTGCTCTGCCGCATCGCCGGATCGCGCGAGAAAGCGCTCGAGGAGATGCGTCCGATGCTGTCGGCGCTGGGACGGGGCGCGGACCAGTTTCTGCAACGCAGCGTGTTCGGCTCGCCTGAGGATGTGATCGGGCGTCTTGGCGAGTACGTCGCGCAGGGGCTCGACAAGTTCGTGCTCTGGCCGATCGCCGATCCCGCGTCGTGGGCGCGCCAGGTCGAGCTGGTGGGACGGGAAGTCGCCTCGCACTATGCGCGCCTGTCGTGAGCTTGCGGCGCGCGCCGCGCTGATTGCCATCGCCGTGATTGCCCTGGGTGCCGGATGCGCGAAGCCGATGCCGGGGACGCATCGATCGCTCTACGCCAGCGCCGAAGAGGTGGAAGAAAATTTTCGCGGCAAGCCGTTCGTGCTCGGCAATGACAACACCGTCGCGCTGGTGCGCCCGACCTGGTGGGACAAAGATCGATGGCTCAAGCTGCCGTTCTGGTTCGGCGTGAATATCCTGGTTCCCGGCGTACAGCAGCCCAAAGAGGGCGAGTATTACGTGATCAGCGAGGCGCGGCTGGGCAAACCGCTGGATACTCCCGGAGAATGGATGATCGAGGCGGGCAGCTCGCTCATCAAGCAGGAAACCGTTCTCCAAACCAGCCGCGTTCACTACCTCACCGGCGGCAAGCTGCTTCCGATCATCGTACAATACATGGGCAAGCGATCGTTCACGCGCCCGGACGGCAAGGTGGTCGAGATTCCGGTTGTGCGCGAGGTCTCGGCGCCGATGAAGTGGACGCTGGGAGGAGCGGTTCCCGCAAGCTACGCGCGCTATCGGGTTGAATGACGGGGATGCGAGCCATATTTGTCGCGGCCGCGATGCTTTTCGCGATCGGCATGGCCGCCTGCAATCCGAACAAGGCGCTCGATTTCGGCCCCACCGGCGAAATCGACACTCCGCCCCAGGACCAGTTGAGCCGCGAGATCCTGCGCGATTTCGACGGCCACGACTTCACGCTCACCAACGACGATCGCGAGGCGCACGTGCGGCTCAGCGGATGGCCCGAGAACCGGCGCATCATCATCCCGTTCTGGCTCGGCATCAATCCGCTCTATCCGGGGTTTCTGCGCCCGACCGTCGGCCATATCTACGTGATGAGCGAGTCGACCGCGGTGCGTCCGCTCGGCCACAACGAATATCTGATCCGCGCGGGGTCCAAGCTGTTCAAGAGCGATACGGTTTTCGAGGCCACGCATACGCACTATCTCGAAATGGGCAAGATGCTGCCGACGGTGATTCGGTTCGTCGGCACGCGCGTGGTAACGGTGCCGCGCGATGCGCCGGCGACCGGAACCATCACCGAGAAAGTCCCGGTGCTGCGCGAAGTCTCTCTGCCGATGCATCTCGATGAACCCGCGCCGGGCTACGCGAAGTTCCAGGTCAGCAACGGAGGGCCGTCATGAGCGACAAGGCGTGGGAGAAAGCGATGGCGCTGGCGCAGCAGGCCAACCTCGAAGTGCTGCGCGGCAATCCCGAGCCGATCAAACTCCTGTATTCGCATCGCGATGACGTGACGGTGCTGGGCGGATTCGGAGGCTTCGAGCGCGGATGGAACGAAGTGGGACCGCGCCTTGATTGGGCAGCCTCGCATTTTTCGGACGGACGCTACGGGCAGGAAGACGTCAGCGCGATCATCGGCGCGGACCTTGCGATGACGGTGACGATCGAGCGTTACTCGGTGCGAATTGACGGCGGGAGCGAGACCGCGCAGGAGCTTCGGGTGACGCAGGTGTTCCGCCTGGAAGACGGCGCCTGGAAGCTCGTCCATCGCCACGCCGACCCGCTGGTGCGCAGGCAGAGTCCCGAGTGAGGATTCGCGGCGCGGCTTCGCAGATCTTTCTTGATCCGGCCGGATTCCGCGCGCATCCTTAACAGAGTCCAGCACAACAGTTTCCGCGCATGCACTCGCGATTGCGTGAGGCGACGGCGCTTTTATTCCTTCTATGCCCCGCGCGCTGCCCAAAGAGTTCCTGCGCAACCTCGCGCGAAGACGCAGGCTGGCGATCTGTCTCAACTACGACGGCACGATCGCGCCGATTACCGCAAACCCGGAAGAGGCGCTTCCCAGCGCCGAAATTCGCGACCTTATCATCCGGCTTGCCGAATCGCCCCGGTCAGTCCTGATGGCAATCGCGAGCGGACGCAGGGCGAGCGAAGTCCGCGCCCTGCTCGCCTACGATGGGCCGCTCGCGATCATCGGGGTGCATGGACTCGAGGTCGTTGATTGGGACGGCCGCCGCCGCTTCACCTCTCCCATCGCGCACTGCGCCAACGCGCTCGACAAGGCTCGCCTATGGCTCGGCACGATAGCGGGGTCGCGGCGGGGCTTCTTCGTCGAGGACAAGGAAATCTGCTGCGCGCTCCACTATCGGCGCGCAAGTTGGGACGAGGCGGCGTCGGTCGGCGCAAGGTTGAGGATGCTGATCGAGCGCGAGGCGCCCGAACTCGAAATAATTCAGGGCCATATGGTGATCGAAATCGTGCCGCGCGTCGCGCCGGACAAGGGATTCGCGTTTCTCTCCCTGATCGAGCGGACCCCCGGCATCCGATGCACGCCGGTCTACTTCAGCGACGATCCCCAGGATGAAAGCGCGTTCTACAAGCTGCGCCGCTGCGGCATCACCGTACTGGTCGGCGAAGAGCGCCAATCGTGCGCGGAATATCGCGTGGACAGCCGCGAAGCAGTCGTCGAAGCGCTGGCGGGCGTATCGACGGAGCTGGCAAGCCCGCAAGACGACTAGCGGTCTTTTGATCCGGGCCGCACTATTCGAAAGGGGGCGCCCCCGTCGTTCAACTTTCGTCGGACTCCTGCAGAGTTGCGGTGGGAAGGATTTCCGGCGGCAGGTCTTCGAGGAAGCGCGAGGCGCGGCCCATCGTGTGCCCGCGCATCCGATCGAACATGTAGATGGGATAAGTCATGTACAACTCGTCGCGGGCGCGCGTCCCCGCCACGTACATCAGACGGCGCTCTTCCTCCAGTTCCTCGACCTCCGTGCTCATCGGGCCCGGGAACCGTCCGTCAGCCGCCCAGATAAGAAAAACCACGCGCCACTCCAGCCCTTTGGCGGAATGGATAGTGCTGAGCGTCACGTAGCCCTCTTCGGCTTCGGTGGCGAGCACTCCATCGAGCGAGTCGCTCGGTGGTTCGAGCGCCATATCCGCAAGCATCTGTTCGAGGCTGCGGTAGCGCTGGGTGATGTTCTGGAAATGTTCGAGGTCGCGCTCGCGTTTCGGATAGTCGTCAGGATAAGCCTCGCGCATCAGCGGCAGATAGTATTCGAGGACCATCGCAAGCTGATCCGCCGGGCGCTGACCCTCGGCGGTGATGGCGGCGATGAGCTCGGCCAGCCGCCTGAAACCCGCTCCGCCGCGCGATGCGCTTTCGCGCGCCATCCGCGCCAGTTCCTGATGCGGCTGGGCGGCGGTGATGAGCGGTTCGATGACGCGTTCGGCGGTTCGATGTCCCACGCCGGGCACGATGGTCAGCGCGCGCAGCCACGAGACCGCGTCGCTGGGGTTCGCGACGACGCGCAGATGCGCGAGCGCGTCCTTGATATGCGCGGTTTCGATGAATTTGAAACCGCCGCGCTTGATGAACGGGATGTCGCGGCGCTGCAACTCCAGCTCCAGATCGAAGGAATGAAAGCTGGAGCGGAACAATACCGCGATTTCCGACAACTCCACGCCCTCCTCGCGCAGTTCGAGGATACGCTGGGCGACGAAGCGCGACTGCATGTGCTCATCCTGCGCGCGCACCAGGATGGGGCGGAATTCGCCGCGCCGCTGCGTGTAGAGCGCCTTGGTGTATTTCTCCGCCGCGCGCGAGATCACTTCGTTTGCGACATCGAGAATTCCCTGCAGCGACCGGTAGTTTTCTTCGAGCTTGATGATGCGGGTACCGGGAAAGATGGCGGGAAAGTCCATGATGTTGCGGAAGTTCGCGCCGCGAAACGAGTAGATTGATTGCGCGTCGTCTCCCACTGCCATCACATTCTCATGCGTCATCGCGAGAAGGCGCACCAGGTCGGCCTGCACCAGATTGGTGTCCTGGTACTCGTCGATCATGATGTAGCGATACGCGTTTGAGAGCCGCTCGCGCACCAGCCTGTACTGCTGCAGCAATTCCAGCAGGCGGTAGAGCAGGTCGTCGTAGTCGAGCAGGCCGCGCTCGCGCTTGTAGGCTTCGTACTTTGCGGCGAGATCGATTATCTCCTGCTGATGCTCGGCGAGGTGGGGGAAATCGAACTCGATTTCCTCCGCCAGCTCGCGCCGCTTGTTGCGCGCCATGCTGATAACTTCGGCGAGCGTGGCCTTCTTCGGAAAGCGCCGCTCGCGCGACGCCAGTCCCATCCGCGCCCGCAGCAGGTTGAGCACGTCCTCCATGTCCGAGCGATCGAGGATGGTGAAGTTCGGCTTGAGACCCATCGCTCCGCCGTGATGGCGCAGGACGTTGTTCGCGAACGAATGGAACGTTCCGCCGGCGACGGCGCGCGACCCGTTGCCGACCAGCCGCTCGACCCGATCGAGCATCTCCTGCGCGGCGCGGCGGGTGAAGGTCAGAAGCAGGATCGCGCCGGGCGGAACGCCGCTCTCGATGAGCCGCGCGACGCGGTAGATGAGGGTGCGGGTCTTGCCCGATCCGGCGCCCGCAACCACCAGCAGCGGGCCCTCGCGATGGGTGACGGCGGCGAGCTGCGCCTCGTTGAGCAACTCCGCGTACTTGATCCTGTATCTGCTCTCGTCGGCCGCCCGCGCCTTGTCGCGCAGGTATATAACCTTGTCCGCCACTGCGGCCTATATTCTATCACGCCGCCGCGCCGCTCCAGACGCGGATGCCGCTACGGGAGGAGGGGTCCGCTGGGCTGGGGCAGCGGCTGCGCGCCGTTTCGGTAGATGTTGTCGATCGCCTTGTCCCACTGGCTGTTCGAGTTGGCCGGGGGAGGCACGGGGGTGTTCGCGGCGGCGGGCGGATCCTGCGCGAGGGGACGCATGCTTTCGATCGACGGATTGATCTGGATCGAGTTGACTACCTGAATGGTGTTGTCGCCGAGATATTTGAGCGCCTTCTGCTGCGCATCCTGCTTGCCGAACTCAGTCGCCACGAATCCAAACAGATGAAGCTCGCGGCTGCCGTCGTTGTTGTCGATGAGCTGTGCGCCCACCAGGGGAAGGTTGTGATGATGGAGAAAGCGGGTTACGCGTTCGCTCCCGTACTTATCGACCTGATAATTCTGGGCATCCGCAGCCGATGAAACAGCCAGCATCGCCGCGAGAATTGTTACGACAATGTGAATCGGACTTCGAAAAAATTGGCGGGCCATAGCCACAGGAGCATACACGCCGCTCGTGGAATTGTCTTGCGCGTAACATTGGTTGCTTGAACCCGGTACCGATGCGCCATAGACTCTGTGACCGCCATGCTTGGCTGGCATCGAACATCCGCGCGCCCCGCCGGACTGTCGGGGATCGCCATGGCTCTGGTCGCGGTCGCCGTAACCGTGGTCCTGCCAGCCCTGCGGACCCATCACTTTTCCTCCTTCTACAAGCCGGTCGAGGTGCACAAGGGCGCCGCGCGCCACTGCTCGGTCAATTTGAACGACGAGCGCGATTATTCGGCAATCGACCGGGCCGCGGTTAAGGTTCCGTTTACGGGGCTTCTGGCCGCTCCTGTGCGGATTGGCGTCGCGTTCCGGCCTGCGCCGCGCGTGTCTCCGGTCAGACTGATTTGCCTCCTGAAAAGGCTCCGGCTCGGAATCAATCCGGCACCCGATCTGCCAGTTCTGGCGTAGGTCGATAATCTTCTGGTGGTCGCGCGCGACGACCTGAGTCTTTTCGCGACTGGCTTTTGCAGGTTCAGGGCCGGGTGTGGCCGCGTCCTGACGTAGAAATTTGCGAGGTGTAAGAACGTGCCGAGTTTCGCTCTGCGCAACCCGTTCACGGCAATAGTGGGGGCGTTGATAGTCACGATCCTTGGCGTGACCGCATTCGCGCGAATGCCTGTTGACGTCTTTCCAAACCTGAAAATTCCCGCGGTAGTGGTGGCAACATTCTATCCGGGCATGCCGCCGCTCGACATGGAGCGCGACATCACGACCCGCTACGAGCGCTTTTTCACGCTGGGCAGCGGCATCGAGCATATCGAATCGCGCTCTCTGCCGGGGGTCAGCATGATCACCATCTATCTGCACGGCGGAGTCGATGTGGACGCGGCCGCCGCGCAGTTCGCCACCCTGGCGATGGCCGACCTGGGCGTGCTCCCGCCCGGGACTCTGCCGCCCCTGGTGCTCAAGTTCGATGCATCGTCGCTGCCGGTAACCCTGGTGACGGTCGAGGGCAAAGGGTTCTCTCAGGCCGACATTGAAGATCAGGCGCGGTACAACGTCCGCAACCAGCTCGCGACGGTGTCGGGCGCATCCATCCCGATGCCGTTTGGCGGGAAGATCCGCCAGATCATGGCGTACGTCGATCGCCAGGCGCTTCAGGCGCGCGGGCTTTCACTCAACTCGGTGGTGAATGCGCTCAACGACACCAACCTGATTCTGCCCGCGGGCGACGCGAAGATTGGCGACACCGACTACTACATCTACTCGAACGCGCTCATCGATCATCCCGAGCATCTCAACAACGTGCCGATCAAGATTGGCACGGGACAGGCTCCCGTCCGGCTCGGCGACGTAGGCCAGGCGGAAGACGCCACCGCCATTCAGTACAACGTGGTTCTCATCGACGGCCAGCCGTCGGTTTATATTCCGGTGCTCAAGCAGGGCGGCGCCAATACGATCGCGGTGGTGAACGGAATCCACGAAATCCTGCCGAAGATAATCGGGATGCCGCCGGGGATGAAGCTGAAGGCCATCTTCGATCAGTCGGATTACATCCTCGACGCGGTGCATTCGCTGGAGCACGAGGCGGTGTCGGGCTCGGTGCTGGCCTCGCTGATGATCCTGATCTTTCTGGGGAGCTTTCGATCGACGCTTGCGATCTATCTTTCGATTCCGCTGTCGATTCTGGCCGCGACCTTCGGCCTGTTCATGAATGGCTCGACCATCAACATCATGACGCTGGGCGGGTTCGCGCTGGCGATCGGACGCCTGGTTGATGACTCGGTGGTGGTGCTCGAGAACATCAACCGCCATCTCGAGGAAGGCAAAACTCCGGCGATTGCGGCGCGCGAGGGCGCCGAAGAGGTGGCGCTGCCGGTGCTCGCTTCCACCATCACCACCATCATCGTGTTCTTTCCGGTGATGTTCCTGTTCGGAGTCGCCAAGTACCTGTTCAGCGCTCTGGCGCTGGCGGTGGTGCTGGCGATGCTGGCGTCGTACGTGGTCGCGATGACGATAATTCCGATCTACTGCGCGCGGTTTCTGGTCGCGGAGAAGGATCAGCACAAGCGCTCGGGAATCGTCGACCGCGGCTTTGCCGCATTCAACCACTTTTACGAGCGATTCGCCGAGCGCTACGAAAAACTGCTCGAGAAGGCGCTGGACCGGAAGATGTTCGTGATTGGAGGAGTGGGCATCATCTTCGCGCTCTCGCTCACCATCTATCCTATGCTCGGCACGCAGCTCTTCCCCACTACCGATGCCGGCAAGTTCATCATTCACATGCGTTCTCCCGCCGGCACGCGTATCGAAGTCACCCAACAGCTCGCGCAGAAGGTCGAGAAGGTAATCCGCGAGGTAATTCCGCCCGATGAGATCGGAACGGTGGTCGAGAATCTCGGTCTCGCCCCCAGCATCTCGGCCATCTACTCGTCGAATTCAGGCGAGGACACGGGCGAGGTGATGGTAACGCTCAACCCGGATCACAAGGTCTCAACTTTTCACTACATGGACATTCTCAAGCGGAGGTTGCCGCGCGAGGTCCCGGAGGTGACGGCCTTTTTCTCCTCCGGCAGCATTATCGATGCGGTGCTGAACTTCGGACTGCCGGCGCCGATCGATATCCAGGTGAGCGGTCCCGACTATCAGCCGCTCTTCGAGGTCGCCCATCGGATCGCGCACGAGGTGAAGGCGCTGCCCGAGATCTCCCAGACTTTCATTCCGCAGGAGGCTGACTATCCGACGCTCGATGTCGAGGTCGATCGGGTGCGGGCGGCGCGGCTCGGGCTGACCGAGAAGGACGTGGTGACGAACATCATCACCGCCCTGACGTCGAACCAGATGATCAACCCGTCGATCTGGATCGATCGCACGACCGGCAACGACTACTTTTTGTCCGCGCAGTACCGCGAGCAGGCGATCGACTCGATCGAGACGCTCGAGGACATCCCCGTCCATCACATCGCGGACCACGAAGCGCACGAGCAGTCGATCCTGCTGCGCAACGTCGCGACCATCGTGCCGAAGAAATTTCCCTCCGAGGCCGACCACTACAACATCCAGCGGGTCGTCGATATCCTGGTCGAACCCGCGACGTCGGATCTGGGCGGCACGCAGGACGCAATCCAGCAGCGGCTCGAAAAAATAAAGTTGCCGCCGAACGTCCGGATCGACTATCGCGGCGCGGTGGCGGCGATGCAGCGGTCGTTTTCGAGCTTCGGCCTGGGGCTTGGGATGGCGGTGCTGCTGCTGTACCTGGTGATGGTGGCGCAGTTCGCCTCCTTCCTCGACCCGTTCATCATCATGTTCGCGGTGCCGATGGGCCTGATCGGCGTCATCTGGACACTGTGGCTGACTCGCACCACGCTCAATATCGAGTCGTTCATGGGCATCATCGTGATGGTCGGAATCGTGGTGTCGAACTCGATTCTGCTGGTTGACTTTGCCAACCAGCGCCGGCGCGAAGGCCAACAGTTGCGCCGAGCCGTGATCGAATCCTCGCGCATCCGGATGCGCCCGATTCTGATGACGGCGCTGGCGACGGTCGCGGGACTTATACCGATCGCGCTCGAGCTGGGCGCCGGCTCCGAAGCGTCGGCTCCGCTGGCCCGAGCGGCGGTCGGAGGGCTGGTGGTTTCAACCGCCTTTACCCTGTTCCTGGTGCCGGCGGTTTACGAACTGTTCTACTCATGGAGGGGTAAGCATTGAGCCGCGCACGTATTCTGATGGTTGTCTTGTGCCTGGGTCTGGCGGCGGGATGCGGCCACGGCGGAGCTTCTTCATCCTCCGAAACTCCCAAGGGATCGAGCGAGCGCACGGTAGCGGTGGTTCGTCCCCAGCGCAAGGATGCCGTGCAATCGATCACGCTGCCCGGTGACCTGGTCGGCTTTTACGAGGCGGCACTTCACTCCAAGGTTACCGGCTACCTGCGCACCGTGCGGGTCGACAAGGGCGATTGGGTCAAGCAGGGACAGGTTCTTGCGACGATCGAAGTTCCCGAACTCGAGCAGAACCTTGCACGCGCGCGCGCGCAACTTGAAATCAGCCGGCTTACCTGGGAGCGGATGGACAAGGTGCGAAAGACCGACCCCAAGCTGGTCGCCAAGGAAGATGTCGATATCGCGTATTCCAAATACATGGAAGCGAAGGCGGGCGTCGGCGAGCTGGAAACCCTGGTCGGGTACACGTCGATCGTGGCGCCGTTCGACGGGGTGATTACCGGGCGCTTTGCCGACCCGGGCGCGCTCATCCGCGCCGGCGGCGGCGACCTCGGCATCTCGGGCAGCGGCGTGATAGTAAGCCCTAGCGCGCTGGAAGGCGCCGGCGGCCATCTCACCGGCGGGGGCCCGGTGCTCAGCGAGGCGCGCATCGACAAGCTCCGCGTGTACATCTACGTGCCCGAGCGGGAGGCGGCGTATGTGCGGGTAGGTCTGCCGGCGACGCTCACCTTGCGCGCGTTTCCGGGCAAGACCTTCCCGGTTGCCGTCACCCGGTTCGCTTCATCGCTCGATCTCGCGACGCGCACGATGCTGACGGAGCTCGATATCGAAAACCCGGACCATCGCCTTTATCCCCGCATGTACGCGGATGTGACCCTTGTCCTGATGGACCATCCCAAGGCGATCGAGGTGCCGCGCGGCGCGGTGTACGGAATCGGGCAGCCGGGCACTTATCTCTTTACGGTCGAGAATGGCCGGCTGAAAAAGACCGCCGTGACCACGGGCATCAGCGACGGCGTCAACGTCGAGATCACGTCGGGATTGAGCGGAGACGAGATGGTCGTCAGCAGCCAGAGCCCTTCTTTCAACGACGGCGAGCAGGTGCGGACGCTCGATGAAACCCCGCTGGAACAGACTGCGGCATCGACCGTGCGGGCCGAATAGGGCGCCGGCAGTCCGTTCGCGATGCGCATTCATTTTTGGGATCGGGCGAGCGCCCCGGAAACGGGCGCGATTAAAGAGAGACTATCTATGCGGGCGCAAACACCACTCTTGCCGGAAGGCAAACGGATCGGGTTATGCGGCGTTCGGCAGGCGGAGCCGGCCGGCGCATCCGGAGGGAATCGGCGGAATCCGGGATCGAAGGGGCTCGCCGCGAGCATTCTCCTGGTGTGGGCATTCGCGATGTGCGCGGCCGCATCGGCGGCCGAGGTTCCGATCGCGCCGAACTCCGAGTTGACGCTCAAGCAGGCGACCGAAATCGCGCTCCGCTTGCATCCGCGCAGGATGCAATCGCAGGCCGAAGCCGGGGCGGCGCACGCGCGGGTCGGCGAAGCGAAAGCCTACCTCCTGCCGCAGGTGTACGGACTCGGCCAGTACCTTCGATCCACCACCAACGGCATCGGCAACACGACCTATCTCAACGAACAGTTGTTCCCGCGCTTCACCGGGCAGAATCACGATCAGGCCAACGGCGACTTCTCGCAGTCGTTCAGCTCGCACAACAACTGGGCCACCGGCGTGTCGCTTCAGCAGTTTCTGTTCGATTTCGGCAAGGTGCGCGGGTTCGTCGACGAGCAGCGCGCAAATCGCGACGCGGCCGAGGCGCGCCTCAAGCTCACCGACCTGGATCTCATCTACGAGGTCGCGCAGCGCTACTACGGGCTGCTGGCTGCTCAACAGATAGTCACGGTCTACGAACAGGCCATCCAGCAGCGCCAGGCGCATCTGCATCAGGCGCAGGTGATGGCGCAGGCGGATTTGCGCCCGGCAATCGATGTGTCCGTGACGCAGGCGGATCTCTCCCGCGCCGAGATGGGGCTTATCGAGGCGAAGAACGGCGTCGATGACGCCAAGGTCGCGCTCGATGCCGCGATGGGACTGGCCGGCGAGGCGCCACCCTACCGGGTAACCGGAACCCTGTCGTACGAACCGGTGACCGCCACGCTGGATTCGCTGGAATCGACCGCGATGCGGCTCAGGCCCGACCTGAACGCCCTCGTCAGCGAGGCGCGCGCGGCCGGAGCGCGAATCGTGGAAGCGAAAAGCGATTATTTTCCGACCGCGGATGCGCAAGCGGGATATATCGCGATGTCGAACGGGTTGCCGGCCGCGAACAACTACTTCGCCGGGCTGGTGATCACGTGGCCGCTGTTCAACGGCTTTTTCACCGAAGAACAGGTCGCCGAAGCGAAAGAGCGCCAGCGCGCCGCCGAGTACGCGATTGCCGACATGCGCCAGCGCGTTATCGAAGAGGTGCACACCACGTTCTTGAACTGGCAGGCCTCGATCGCCGTGATCAAAAAAGCCGAGCAGACCCTCAACGCGTCGCGCGAGGAGCTGCGGCTTGCCGATGAACGCTATCGCCAGGGGCTGAGCTCGGTGGTCGAACTCGATGACGCCCAGCGGCGCTTTACCGAAGATTCGGCGACCTACGTCAACTCGCTCTACGGGTACGCAACCGCGAAGGCCGCCGTCCAGCGCGCCACCGCCGAGTCGCTGACCAACATGTAGCGTTCGTGTTCCGACGCCCGCATTTATTCTCCGGCGAAAAAGGGCGGAGGACATGCCGCGATCATCCGGATGATTCCAAATCCTGAAGCTGTGGAGCGCCGCGGGCGCGGACTGGCTTCCGCTGAAGCGGCGCGGCGGCTGGAAAAATGCGGTTTCAACACCATCGCGGAAGCGAAGGCTCATCCGCTGCTCGCGCTGGCGGGCAAGTTCTGGGCTCCGGTGCCGTGGATGCTCGAGGCGACGATCGTCCTCGAGCTGGTGCTCGGCAAACTGCTGGAGGCCGCGATCATCGCGGTGCTGCTGGTATTCAACGCGATGCTGAGCCTCGTTCAGGAGACCCGCGCGCAGGGCGCGGTTAATCTGCTGAAGAAGCGGCTGGCGATATCGGCCCGCGTGCTGCGCGACGGCACGTGGACCGTCATCGCGGCGCGCGAGCTGGTGCCAGGAGATTTCGTTCATCTGCAGATGGGCGATTTTGTGCCGGCTGACATCGAACTCGCCGACGGCCGGATTTCCATCGATCAATCCGCCCTGACCGGCGAATCGGCCCCGGTTGACGCGGAGCGCGGAAAGACCGCTTACGCGGGTTCACTCGTCACGCGCGGCGAAGCGCGCGGCGAAGTGGTCGCCACCGGACCAAACACCTACTTCGGCAAAACCGCGGATCTCGTGCGGTCGGCGAAAACCGTGAGCCACCTCGAAGAGATCATCCTCACCATCGTGAAATACCTGGTGGCGATGGACGGGGCGCTGGCGGTTGCGGTTTTTCTGTACGCCGCCGCGGCGGGCCTGCCGTTGGCAGATACCGTCCCCTTCGTATTGATTCTGCTGGTGGCCTCGGTTCCCGTTGCGCTTCCCGCCACGTTTACGCTGGCGACCGCGCTTGGTGCCGTCGAGCTTGCCAGGCGCGGAGTGCTGGTTACGCGCCTGTCGGCGATCGAAGAAGCCGCGGCGATGGACACGCTGTGCAGCGACAAGACCGGAACCATCACCCAAAACCGGCTTTCGCTGGCGGCGATGCTGGCGTATGCGCCGGCGACTGAGCCGGAGTTGCTCCGCTTTGCCGCCTATACCTGCGATGAAGCCGGCCACGATCCTCTCGATCTGGCGATTCTCGCACGCGCAAAGGCGGCCGGCGTTTGGACGGCCGCTGACGAGCGCGTCGAGTTCGTTCCCTTCGAGCCGGCGACCAAGCTGGCGGCAGCGGCCGTCGTTCACGAGGGTGTGAAGCTCCGCGCGCTGAAGGGCGCTCCGCAAGCGATCGCCGCGCATCTCGGCGCGGCGGACCTGGACAGCGACGTCGAGCGGCTCGCCTCGGGCGGCTATCGCGTGCTCGCGGTCGCCGGGGGCACGGAAGACGAGATGAAGCTGCTGGGGCTCCTGGCGTTTCAGGATCTGCCGCGGGAGGACTCGCGCTCGGTCGTGGCCAGCCTGAACCGATTGGGTGTCCGCGTGCTGATGGTCACCGGAGATACCCTGGTGACCGCTCGCGCGGTAGCGGCGCAAGTGGGAATCGAAGGGCGCGCCTGCTCCGCGCAGGATCTTCATGATCGCTTCGAGAGGTCGCTGGATTGCGCGGTCTTCGCCGGTGTTTTTCCGCACGACAAGTTCGGTCTGGTTCGCGCGCTGCAGGCGGCGGGTCACGTGGTCGGGATGACCGGAGACGGCGTCAACGACGCGCCGGCGCTCAAGCAGGCCGAGGTCGGAATCGCGGTCGCCAGCGCTACCGATGTTGCAAAGGCATCGGCCAGCCTTGTGCTCACCAATCCCGGGCTTGGCGATACGCTCGCGGCGGTCGAAACCAGCCGGCAAATCTACCAGCGGATGCTGACCTACACGCTGAACAAGATCATCAAGACCGTCGAGATCGCCTTGTTTCTAAGCGCGGGCGTAATTCTTACCCGCACCTTCATAATCACGCCCCTGCTCATCGTGCTGCTGCTGTTCACCAATGATTTCGTGACTATGTCGATTGCGACCGATCATGTGTGCGCGTCGCCCACTCCCGACCGCTGGCGCATCGGGACCCTGATGGCGGCCGGAGCGAGCCTGGGCGGACTCATCCTGATTCTTTCATTCGGACTGTTCTTCTGGGCGCGCGACTTTCTTGGGATGGCGCTGCCGCAACTGCAGACGCTGGTCTTTCTGACGCTGGTGTTCACCGGGCAGGGGATGGTCTACCTGGTGCGGGAACGCCGCCATTTCTGGAACTCCGCGCCAAGCCGATGGATGGTTCTGAGCTCGATAGCCGATCTTGCCGTGGTGGTTACCCTGTCGGCGCGCGGAATCCTGATGGCGCCGCTTGGGGCGGAGGTTATCGCGGTCGTGATGCTGGCCAGCGCGGCTTACCTGATCGCGCTCGATTTCGCGAAGGTCCGAATCCTCGGCCGGCTGACTTACCGATGAGTTTTGTCCGCGAAGAATCGATTTAAAGTTTTCGGCAGCGTCGATTGCGAACTGCGCGCGCTTTGACGCGATTTGACATTGCGCGGACCCCGCGCCAATGATCGGTCAGTTCGCGATCGTAGCGCACGTCGTGAAAGTTTGGGGTTCGCGATGCGTTGGATCGGAAATATCGCTCGCCTTGTTTCCACGGTCATCGCCGGCTGCGTTCTGCTGCTGGTGGTAACGCAAACGACCGGCGCGTTCCCGACCGCCATTCTGACCGAAGCGCCAGCCGCCGCGAATCTCCATCTGCGCCTGACCCGGCATTGCGTGGAAGAAGTGAGCGGCGAGGAGCTGGACCTTTCCGCCGCCGCAACGGGATGTTTCGGCGCGGGCGAGGCCTGCGCCGCGCCGATGCCTTTGTTTTGTGTCGCGGAAGCCGAGCTTCCCGACACGATGTTCGGACGGTTTCACCGCAAAATTCTTCATCCCTCGCCGGAGGACGGCTGAGCTTCCGCATCATTCGCGTCGATTTGGCGCCGTCTCATCGGCCCCGCCCCGCCGCGGGCGCGCGATGACGGGGCGAACCAATGGGCTGCGCTCGTGGCGGCACGAGAGCGCCACGAACGCTCACAAGGAATGTTGCAGGGAGTCAGCCTATGTCTTCTACCGAAGCTGTGTGGCGGCGGCTGTTCGCCGTAACCGCCGCAATCATCATGGCGGCTTTTGTGTTTGCGCAATCGGCGCAGGCCGAAGTCAGGCCGGGCGACTTTATTACGCCCGCAAATGCGTCGAAGGTGCGCGATCTTCTCTCACCGGGCGCGTTGTACAAAGTGCAGCACGGGATGACGATGAAGATCGTTCCAAGTCAACGTATCGATTGGCCGCCTCCGTACAAGGAAGCGACCGAAAAGTATTCGGCACAGGTCCGCTTGAGCGCCGACCATCGAAGTTTGGTTGGTTACGTGGCGGGACAGCCGTTTCCACTGCTTGACGCCAACGATCCGTACATCGCAACCAAGATCATCTGGAACAACGTGTTCAAACCGATGTGGTCAGATGACTACGATCTGCGATTTTACGACTGCGATACCTCCTACGAACGCCGGGGCAGCCAGGACCGCCAGATCGAGTATTTCCAGATCGGGCACTACGCGGGCTACGACCTGGTCGGAAGAACTGAAGTGGATCCGATGCCCATAGATCCGGACTTCAGGAAAACCGGGCGCTACTGGCTGTTCGGATTGTATCCGGTGCTGGCGCCGCAGGAGATCAAGGGCGGAGGTTTCATTCGCTACCGGTATGCGGATCCCAAGAAAGCCGATGACATCTGGGAGTACACTCCTTCCGCGCAGCGAATCCGCAGGCTCAACGAGGCGATCATGAGTTCGGCGGCGGCATCAGGAACCGCGGCGTTTTCGTGGGATCCCGATCATTATGCCGGCTTCAACGCGAAGGTCGAGGAGTACGACTACAAGTTCCTGGGCGAAAAGAACATGCTCGGATGCGTCCATGCGGCGCATTCGCCCGAGGTCCGATGTCCTACCGACGGAGGAACCAGCGCGTGTCCGGAAGATTGGGAGATGCGCCGGCTCTACGTGGTGGAAGCGCAGCCTCGGCGTTCCGGAGGCGAGAGCAACACCCAGGCGATCGATTCGCGCACGCTCATCTACATGGATTCCGAAGTCTGGTTCATGCCCTACATCGACACCTACGATCAGCGCGGACAGCTCTGGCGCAGCCACATCTACTACCTCGCGTACCGCGATCGGCCGGTTCCCGACGCGCGGGTGGCGATCTATCCGTTCAAGCGCGCGTTCGTCGTGGGCGCGACATCGACCGACGTGCAATCGGGCCAGGGAACGATGTGCTACCTGCCCGGCATCGAAACGCCGGAGCGCGAATGCTGGTACATCAACATGGGCGCCGTCGACCGTCCCTTCTTCACGGTAGAGGCGCTCGCCAAGGCGGCTCTGCGTTAGTTGGTTGAGGGCTTACGCGGCCGGGCTCCCGGGTGTGCCGGTCACCGCTCGGGTCAAAGTGGTGGCCGGTCACCCGGCGAGCCTTCTCATTTCAGACCGCGCGCTGAGCGGCGAAGGAGGCAGAGGATCTGATTCGCGAGCGCCCCGCCTTCGGCGCCCATGTGCTAACTGATTGTGATGTGATTCAAAGGTCCCACTCGGGCGGAGATTGAGCTATAGGTCCTGAAGCCGATGTTTTCTGCGTCGCTAAAAGGGGATCTCCGATGTTTTCGTTCAGGAAAATTCTCTGCCCCGTCGCCTTCGATCAAAACTCGCTCAAAGCACTGCGATTCGCGTGCGATTTGGCCGAAGCGGGCAAGGCAAACCTGATCCTGTTGCACGCGGTCGCGATGCCTCCCGCTCCCGAGGTTGCCTTGCCGTTCGGGAAGTTGGAAACGGCGGCGCGAACCAGGCTTGAAAAGCTCGCCCGCCAGAAGATCCCCGGCAAAGTCCGATACGAGGTCAAAGTGATGCTGGGCGATCCTTCCTCGGAGGTTCTGCAGGCGTCGAAGCGAAGCGGCGCTGACTTGATCGTGATGGCGACGCATGGCCGAAAAGGAATACGCCGCCTTGTGCTCGGCAGTGTCGCTGAAAGAGTAGTGCGGGAGGCGCCATGCCCTGTCCTGACCATAGGCCCGACCAGCGCGGCAAAGCGCAGATCTCAATCGGTGATGAAGAAGGGCGCGTGAAGCCGTTGATTTCAAGAGGAATTTGCTTGGCCAGCCGCAATCCAGTAGACGTGTTTGAGGGGGTTTTGAATAAGATTTGATAAACTCTGCCCATTTGGGTTAACATTTAGGCGTGCAGAGTCAATGCCACCATACCTTGGGGCAGCCAATCGCACTGGAATGTCGACGAAACCCTCCTCACGCGTTGAGTCGAGAGGCTGACGCTGCGGGAGCAATGCTATGAACCCCAAACAGCCAAATCCCCCTTCCGAGAGCCGCGAAAATCTCGCACCCAAACGGCCATATTCCAAGCCGAAGCTGACGGTCCACGGTGACCTGCGAACCATCACAGCCGCGAAGCACCGCACCAGGAGCGATGGCACAGGGCGGCCGCGGACCGGAAATTTGACTCAGACCTGAGCCGCCGGCCTCGGCGCTGACTTTCACGAACTGGGGTCAGCATGCCGCCGCAGTATTGTCGGCATTTTGGATTTTCTTGTATAAGGGCTTTTGTAATCGGAAATTAAACAGGCTTCACTGCTTCAGTCGTCCGCTGAAGTCCTTACCTTGGGCAGGAGGGAACTTGCCATGGCTGATTTAGACATCCAAATCAAAGGCGGCACCATCGTTGACGGCACCCGTGTTCCGCGCTTTCGCGGCGACCTGTGGATCAAGGACGGGAAAATCGCGCAGATCGGAGGCCGCGCGCCGGGCTTTGCGAAAAAAGTGATTGACGCCGACGGCCTGATCGTTGCGCCCGGCTTCGTTGACCTGCACACCCACTACGATGCGCAAATCCGATGGGATCCGTGGTGCACGATCTCGGGATGGCACGGCGTGACCTCGGTAGTGCTCGGGAACTGCGGCTTCGGCTTCGCGCCCGTCAAGCCGGACTTTCGCGAGCGCTCGATGCTCACGATGACGCGCACGGAAGCGATTCCGTATGAATCGATGAAGGCGGGGATGCAGTGGGATTGGGAAACGATTCCGCAGTATCTCGATTCGCTTGACCGCGCCCCCAAAGGCGTCAATTGCATCCAGTACATGCCGACCGCTTCGTTGATGACCTATGTGATGGGTCTCGATGCGGCCAAGACGCGGCCCGCCACGGATGCGGAGCGAGAGCAGATGCGCCGGCTGCTCAACGAGGGCATGGATGCGGGCCTCTGCGGGTTCTCCATCCAGCGCCTCGGCAAGCATTCGGCGCAGGCCGATTTCGACGGCTCGCCGATGGTCACCGACACGATGTGCGATGAAGACATCCTGAATCTCGCGCGCGTACTGGCCGATCGCGACGAAGGCTTCATCGAAATCACGCAGGCCACCGGGCATATCAAGGAAGACCTCGCCTTCGTGGAAAAGCTCGCGGCGACCGCGCGCCGTCCGATTCTCTTCCAGGCGATCACCGCAAGCACCCGCAATCCCGACATCCATCGCAAGAGCCTTCACTGGCTGCACAAGGCGCGCGCCAACGGTTTGCCGATCTTCGGTCAGGCGGGAACCGTGCGCAGCGGCTTCGCCTTCACGCTCGAGCATTGGAACCTGTACGACATGGCGCCCGCATGGCGCGACATGTTGACCGGCACCAGGGAAGAGAAGCTGCGCAAGATGCGCGATCCCGCGATTCGCGAGGCGGTCAAGAGCGAGCGTTCGATGCGCGCGCTCGACAAGAACGCCCCCGGCATCGGCGGGCGGCTCGTCAAGCTCCTGGTGCAGTGGGTGGACAACAAGCCGGAACTCGAAAAGTACGTCGGCAAGTCGCTCGGACAGATCGCCCAGGAAGAAGGACGCCATCCGGTGGACGTGATGATCGATCTGTCGCTGGCGACCGATCTGAAGGCGGAGTTCCTGCAGGCGCTGCCGCAATTCAACGCCGAATACAACGCCGAAATAATCAACAGCTCGATGTACACCTTCCCCGGCGTGTCCGACGGCGGCGCGCACACCAAGTTCTTCACCGGCGGCGCGTTCACCACCGATTTCCTGCG
The DNA here is from genome assembly GCA_021323675.1 of Pseudomonadota bacterium. Taxonomy (GTDB): domain Bacteria; phylum Desulfobacterota; class Binatia; order Binatales; family Binataceae; genus JAFAHS01. Next base: position 77,479 of record JAJPKP010000021.1, read on the forward strand.
CTGGATGGTGCGCGACGAGCAGCGCGTATCGCTCGAAGAAGCGCACTACCGCCTCTCCGCGCTGCCTGCCCATGCCGCGGGCTTCCGCGACCGCGGCATCCTGCGCGAAGGCGCATGGGCCGACGTGGTTGTGTACGACCTGAAGCATCTTGACATCGAGCCCGACTGGATCGGCGAGGTGGCCCACGACCTGCCGGGCGGCGAATGGCGCCGCGTGCAGCACGCGGTCGGCTATCGCTCAATTATCGTGAACGGCGAGGAGACCTTCTCGGAAGGGCGATGCACGGGCGCGACCCCGGGCAAGCTCCTTCGCCACGGTCACGCCTGAGACGTATCAGGCATCTTTAGGATCGCGCGGATCAGCGCAGGTGAAAGACTTGCCAGATCCGCGCGATCCGCTTGTTCGCCTCGCTAGACTCTGCGCCTCAGGAAATCGAACATCAGGCGCAGCCCTTCGCGGCATCCCGAGAGCTCATTCATCTGCATGAAACCGTGCGGCATGTCGTCGAGAACGTGCAGCTCGTTTTCGATTCCCGCCCGATTCATCGCCTCCGCCATCATCCGCGACTCGCCGACGATACCGTCGGCGGCGCCCCCGATTATGAAGCTTGGCGGCATCGCCCCCGCCTTGATCGCGCGAATCGGGCTCACGCGGGGATCGTCGAGCAGCGCGGGGTAGTTGCCGCCGAGATAAGCCTTGGCCAGCGGCTCGGCCGCCTCGGGCGCCATCTTTACCAGCCCGGCAAAATCGAAGGCTCCGTAAATGAGAATCGCGGCTTTGAACCGGGGTCCGTGCGCGGCGAGCGAGGGCAGCACCGCGGCCGTCAGGTTGCCGCCCGCCGAGTCTCCTCCCATCGCCATGCGATCCGCCGATCCGCCGTAACGCGATGCGTTTTCGGCAGCCCACTGCGCGGTGAAGACACAATCGTCAAAGCCGCCGGGAAATGGATTCTCGGGCGCGAGCCGATAGTCGGGTGCGATCGTGAGGTAGCCGGCTTGAGCGAATTGCCGGATCAGCTTCCGATGGGTTGAAGGACTCCCGAGCGTCCAGGCGCCGCCGTGAATGTAGATGACAACAGGATATGGAGGTTTGGCGCGCGGCACCGCGATATCCACGGTAAGGCCCTGCTTGAGGCTGACCGCCTCGTGGTATTCGCCGACCTCGGGCGGATTCACGTTGAACTCCACGAAATAGTCGGCGAGCCGCTGGCGCTGTTCCTGGACGGTGCCCTGCCGCGGCCGCAGATAGAACTCGTTCCATCGACGGATGACGTCCTGCTCTCGTTCCGTAAGCATCGCCATTTCCTCCCGTCCCGACCATTAGCAGGATGGCGCACCGATTGTCATTCGAGGAAGGCTCCTCGCCAACCGTTCGCAAAATTGCGCGTTTCGTTGTACAGAAAACTCAACCTTACCGCCGGGAGCACGCACGATGGCCAGCCAGCAACTCGCCAAGGTCCTCGAAATATTGGCCGCTCAGCCTTCGAACCCCAACGCGCCCATCGAGAAGATGCGCGCGGGGATGGAGAAGGTCGCCGAGCGCGTCGGCCCCGAGATTTCGTGCACGCCAGTGGATGCGGGCGGGGTGCCGGGCGAATGGATAGTCGCGCCGAACGCCGCTTCGGACCGCGCAATCCTGTACCTGCATGGCGGCGGCTACGTGATGGGCTCGGTAAACACGCATCGCGCGATGATCGGTCGAATCAGCCGAGCCGCGCAGGCGAGAGTTCTCGCGATCAATTATCGTCTCGCGCCGGAGCATCCCTTTCCCGCCGCTGTCGAGGACGCGACCGCGGCGTACCGCTGGATGCTGGCACAGGGCTGCCGGGCCGAGAGACTCGCGATCAGCGGCGATTCGGCGGGCGGCGGACTGGTTTTCGCCGCTCTGGTCGCCCTGCGCGATTCCAAAACTCCCCTGCCTGCCGCGGCCGTTCCAATCTCGCCATGGACCGATCTCGCCGCGACTGGAGCTTCCCTGGTGACGCGCGCGAACGCCGATCCGATGGTGGGTCGCGAGGGGCTGGTGCCGATGGCCCGGCATTACGCCGGCTCGAACGATCCCCGCAATCCGCTGATATCTCCGCTCTATGCCGACCTGCGCGGGCTTCCGCCGACGCTGATTCACGTCGGCGACGCGGAGATTCTGCTGGATGACTCGACGCGAATCGCGGATCGGGCGAAGGCCGCCGGCGTGGATGTGACGCTGGAAGTGTGGCCGGAGATGATCCACGTATGGCACGTGTTCGCGAAAATTCTTCCCGAGGGGCAGCAGGCGATCGATCGCATTGGCGAATTTGTCATCGCGCATACGAAGTGACGAAGCTCGCGCCGACCTGACAAGCCCGGATTTCCAAAATAGCGCGGCGCGATCGCTCGAACGGCTGCAATCGCGGGTTCGCGGATGCACGCGATGCGCCGCGCTGGTACGATGCCGCACGCAGCCCGTTCCCGGCGACGGGGACGTGCCGGCGGCGGTTGCGTTCGTGGGAATCGCACCGGGGCGCTTTGGCGGCGATCGCACCGGCACGCCGTTCAGCGGCGATCGGTCAGGCCGGCTCCTGCGCGAGATGATTGCCCGCGCGGGGCTCGATCGCGTTTTCATCACGAACCTGGTTCGATGCAACCCGCGGGACGCTCGGGGGCGAAACCGCGATCCCGGCGGCGATGAAGTTTCCAATTGCCGCGGCCATCTCGCCGCCGAACTGGCCATCGCGCGGCCGCGCGTAATCGTGTGCCTGGGACGGATAGCATGGAAGGAGTTGGCCGGCGCCGCGAATCCATTCAGCCCCAAAATTCCACCGATGAAACGCGCCGACGGCACACTCCTCTATCCGATGTACCATCCCGCGTACGTAAACCGCGGCGCATATTCGCTCCGGCGTTACAGTCGCGACTTCAAGCGGCTCGCGGACCTGGTCGGGTCGTCTCACGTTTCGCACTCCGAGAAAAGCGACCCCGGCCAGCGTGCAGCGATCGCACAAAAGCCGTTGTCCTCCGGCATTTCCCGTGAGATAGACTCTGTCTGTTCCTGATGATTCGGCCGGAGGGCCGCGCCGTCCGGATCGTGTGCATAATGGCCTCACCAAAGATCGCGGTAGCGGCGCCCGCGCAAGCGCCGCAGGAAAAATCGGAACGACTTTCCTGGAAGGTCAAGCTGCTGTACGGCGCGCCGAACTTCGCGGGCGCCGCGCTCGTCATCCCGATCCTCGTCAACATGCCGAAGTTCTACGCCGACGTGGTCCTGGTGCCGCTCGGCTACCTGGCGATCGCGATCGCGCTGGCGCGATCGCTCGATGCGCTCAGCGACCCGGTCGTGGGATGGATTTCGGACCGGACGCGCACGCGGCTTGGACGGCGGCGGCCGTTCCTGATCTTCGGCCCGCCGCTGTGCGGGTTGGCGTTCTGGGCGATGCTGAGTCCGCCGCGCGCGATGACAGGAAACCATGCGGCGCTGTGGTTCGCGATCACTTTTACTCTGTACTTCATTTTTCACACCATCTATGCGCTGCCCCACTACGCCCTGGGACCTGAGCTGACTCTCGACTACAACGAGCGATCGAGCCTGTTCGGAGTGCGCGAGTCGTTTACGATTCTCGGAACGATCGTTGCCGCCGCCGCGCCGGGGGTGATGATGAAGACGCTGGGATGGGATGAGCGGCGCGTCTTTTCCGTCATCGGCGTTACCTTCGCCATCCTGCTGACCAGCCTGTACTGGCTGCTGGCCTGGCAGGTGCGGGAGCGCGCGGAATTTGCGGTTCGCGAGTCGAATCCGTTCGTGCCCGGCGTGCGGCGCGCTTTGCGCAATCGGCCGTTTACGATCTTGCTTGCGAGCTACGTGGTTTCATCGATCACCGGCGCAATTCCCGCGACACTGTTGCCGTTCTTCAATGCTTACGTGCTTCAGCCGACCAATCCCAACCTGTGGCTGTCGGTGGAACTGCTCGCGTATTTCGGACTCGGATTCCTGTGCTTGCCTCTCTGGGTCGCCGCATCGAAGCGCTTTGGCAAGCTTCCGACCTGGCTAGCCAGCTTCGTGATGAACATCAGCGGAGGGGGCGCGATGTTCTTTCTGGGCAAAGGCGATCTCGCGGGCCTGCTCGTACTCATCGCATGGGCGGGAGCGGCGTTCGGGGCCGGGCTGTTCCTGGGGCCCTCGATGCAGGCGGACGTGATCGATTACGACGAGCTCTACACCGGCAAGCGGCGCGAGGCGCAGTACACCGCCTTCTGGAGCATCCTGCCGAAATTCGTGGCGATCCCGAGCGCGGTCGTGCCGATCGCGGTGCTCGGCGAGTTGGGCTATGTTCCCAATGCGGTGCAGTCCGCGCAGGTTGTGATCGCAATCAAGGCGATGTTTGCGCTTTTGCCCGCGCTCTGCGCCGTGCTGGCATTCGTCCTTGCCTGGAAATTTCCGATCACGGAAAAAATTCATCGCGCGATCCTCGACGGCATCGCACGCCACGCAAAGGGGCTGGACGCGATCGATCCGCTGACGGGACGATCGGTGCCGCCGCCGGAGGCCGGTCCGGTGGATGAAGCGACCGGATGGTTTCTGGATTATTTTTCAGCCGGCGAACTGCGCCGCTATTTAAACCATCGCGGAGAAAAATCGCCGCTGCGCGACGTGACGGTTTCCGCCGCGATTGCGATCGCGATTTCCGCGGTCGCCGCGCTCTACGCGATTTCCTGCGCCCGCTCGTCGGGCACCGACCCCGGCGCGATTGCGTCGTTGAGCGTGGTCGCGGCCGGATTCGCGCTGGCCGTGTTCGTATTTCATCTGTTGCGTATCGGCGCGGCCTTGCGGCTTGGCGCGGGCGCGGTGCCGCACGCGGTCATCCGCGCCCATCTCGAAGGCTCAGCCTGACGGGCCGGTGACGGTTGCCGATGCCGGCGCTGAACGCGCCCTCGGCCCCCTTCTCCGCAGCCGCTACAACATACCCGCTGACAAAGCGGCGGCGCGAGCCGCTCCGAAGAGCGCGGTACTGTCGTTGAGGATGACCTTGACGGGAATTGCCGCGAGCATGTCACCCATCCGGCCCTTGTTCGTGAAAGAGCGCATGAAAGCGGGCTCTCTCAGCTTTGCGACGATTCTGGGCGCGATTCCTCCCCCGATAAAGATGCCGCCGGTAGCCATCACCTTAAGCGCCAGGTTCGCGGCCTCCGCGCCGAGGGCGGCTACCATAACCTCGAACGCCAACTCGCACAAACGCGACTTCCCTTCGAGTGCGGCGTCGGTGATGACCGCGGGCGCGTTGCCGCGTTCGAGGTCCCGGGCGAGCCAGTCCGGTTCCTCGGCGCGGCCGGTCTCTCGCAGAAAGCGGTAGATATTGACGATGCCCTGGCCGGAAAGGACCCGCTCCCAGCTCACGTGGCCGAATCGTTTTCGCATCCACGAAAGCATCTCGGTCTGAAGTTCGTCGGCGGGAGCGAAGTCGGTATGCCCTCCTTCACACGCGAATGGACGCAGCGTCCGGCCATCGAAGTAGAGTCCGGCCTCGCCAAGCCCCGTGCCGGGTGAAATCACCGCAGCGTTGCCTGAAGGATCCGGCGCGCCGGCGTTGAGCACGGCGAAGTCTTTGTCTTCGAGGAGCGCGATTCCCCAGGCGTTCGCCTCCAGATCGTTGACGATACCGACGCGGTCGATTTTGACTAGCCACGCCAGCGAAGCGCTATCGACGGTCCATCCGAGATTCGGCATCAAAGCGCGGCCGTTGCGCACGGGTCCGGCGATCCCGAAGCAGGCCGCGCGAATCCCGGCGGAGGGATTCGCGCTTAGAAACTCACTCAACGCGCTTTCGAGACTCCGGTGCTCGCGGGTCGGATAGATGCGCTCGCAGACGAGTTTGGGGCGGCGGTCGTCAACCTCGAAGATGGCGATCCGCGCGTTGGTGCCGCCGATATCGCCCGCCAGGATCATCAGCGAGCTGCCTTTCAGTGACCTTCAGAGCCAGCGGTCATTTGGTCTTTTCCAGATGTCCGCCGAACTCATAGCGCATCGCGGAGAGCAGCTTGTCGGCAAAATCCGCCGCGCCGCGCGAGCTGAAGCGTTCGTAGAGCGCCGCGCTGAGAACGTAGGCGGGCACGCCCTCATCAATAGCGGCATCCACCGTCCATCGTCCCTCGCCCGAATCCGAAACGCGCCCGGCAAATTTCTTGAGCTGCGGATCATCGAGCAACGCCTGCGCGGTAAGGTCGAGCAGCCACGAAGCGATCACGCTGCCGCGACGCCACACTTCGGCGATTTCCGTCATGTTGAAGTCGTACTGATAATGCTCCGGTTCGCGCAGCGGCGTGGTTTCCGCATCGACCGCGCCGTGCTGCTTGCCGACATTGGCGTGATGCAGGATGTTCAGGCCTTCCGCGTAGGCGGCCATGATCCCGTATTCGATCCCGTTGTGAACCATCTTGACGAAATGGCCTGCGCCGTTGGGGCCGCAATGCAGATAGCCATGCTCCGCGGTCGAGGGCTTGGCTTTTTCGCGTCCGGGAGTGCGCGGAGCGGAGTCCATCGGCGGCGCGAGCGTCGCAAACAGCGGATCGAGATGTTTCACGGCCTCGGGCTCTCCGCCGATCATCTGGCAGTAGCCGCGTTCGAGTCCCCATACTCCGCCGCTGGTGCCGGAATCGACGTAGTGGATGCCCTTGGCCTTCAGCGCCTTGGCGCGGCGAATATCGTCGATGTAGTACGAATTGCCGCCGTCGACGATGATGTCGTCCTTTTCGAAGCGCCTGGTGAGTTCGGCGAGCGTATTCTCGACCGCGGCCGCCGGCACCATCATCCAGGTCACGCGCGGCTTCTTGAGCTTTTTCGTGAAGTCATCGAGCGAGTCGGCGCCGATGGCGCCCTCTTTGACCAGTTCGGCGATCGCTGCCTTGCTCATGTCAAAGACGACACACTCGTGGCCGCCGCGCAAAAGCCGCCGAACCATGTTGGCGCCCATTCTGCCCAGACCGATCATGCCCATCTGCATTTGACAGTTCTCCTCTCGGAAAATGCTTGGCGCAGCGCCGGCGGGAAGCCGCCGGCTGGCGATCACGCCTTGCTTTCTTTTTCAACCGCGGCGAGTAGCTGGTCGAAGGCGTCGGCAAACAGCTTGACGCCCTCAACGACGAGCTGGTCGGTCACGCTTTTCATCGAGATTCCCGCGCGTTCGAGAGCGCCCATCGTTTCGTGCGCCTGATCGATGCCGTCGGTCAGGCTTGCGCGCGGGACGCCGTGCTGCCTGAACGCATCCATCGTCGCGGGAGGGATGGTGTTAACCGTATCGGGCCCGATGAGCTCCTCGATATACATCACGTCGCGATACTTCGGATTTTTGGTGCTGGTGCTGGCCCACAGCAGGCGCTGAGACTGCGCGCCCTTCGCGGCGAGAGCGCGAGCCTGCTCGCTGCGGCAGATCTTCTCGTAAAGCTGGTAGGCAAGCTTTGCGTTGGCGACCGCGACCTTTCCCTTCAGGCCCTCCAGCATCGCGCGCTCCGCGCTGGAAGGTCCGTTCGATGCGAGGCGCTTGTCGATGGTGGCGTCCACCAGGGTGTCGATCCGGCTTACGAAAAAGCTCGCGACACTGGCGATGCCGGAAATGTCGCCGCCCGTCTTCGCCCGATCCGCGAGCCCGGCGATGTAGGCATTGGCGACCGCTTCGTAAGCGCTTTGCGCGAAAAGCAGCGTGACGTTGACGTTGATCCCTTCCGAGATGAGCTGGCGGATCGCGGGAATTCCGGCCTCGGTAGCGGGCACCTTGATCATCACGTTAGGCCGGCCGACCGCCTTCCACAGCCGGCGCGCCTCGTCGATTGTCTCGCTCGTCTGGTTGGCGAGATACGGCGACACTTCGAGGCTTACGTAGCCGTCGCGCCGTTTGGTTTCCTCGTAGACCGGGCGCAGCACGTCGGCTGCGTCCTGGATGTCCGCGATCGCGAGCGTTTCGTAGAGCTGCATCGGCGAGGAAGCGGCCTTCGCTGCCGCCGCGAGCGACTGTTTGTAATCGTCGCTGCCCGCGATCGCTTTTTCAAAAATCGCGGGGTTCGAGGTGACGCCGGCCAGGCCGTCCGCATCGACCAGGCGGCGCAGCTCGCCGCTCTTGATCAGGTTACGGCGAATAAAATCGAGCCATACCGATTGTCCGTAGTTGCGCAGGTCCTTAAGAGGATTCATTCGCGCTTTCTCCATCTCCCACCGTTCAGCGGTTTCTTGCGATTGCTTCCCTGGCCGCCTCGACGACCTTGTCCGGCGTGAAGCCAAACCTCTTCTGCAGCGCCTTGAGCGGCGCCGAAGCGCCGAAAGTGTGCATGCCGATTCCGTGGCCCCCGATACCAGTATAATACGACCATCCCATCAGCGATGCCTGCTCGACCGCCACCCGCGCGCGCACGTCGGGCGGCAGCACCTCCGCGCGGTACGACTCGGGCTGGCGTTCGAAAATCTCCCACGAAGGCATGCTGACCACGCGCGCGCGGATGCCGTCCGCGCTGAGCTTCTCGTACGCATCGATGCACAGCGCGACCTCGCTCCCGGTCGCCATCAGGATAACCTCCGGCTTGCCGCCCTTCGCATCGGCAAGCACGTAGGCGCCCTTCGCGATGCCGGCGGCGGAAGCGTATTTCGTCCGATCGAGCGTCGGCAGGTTCTGGCGGCTCAGAATGAGGCAGACGGGCTCGTGCTGCAGCCGCATGATCACGCGCCAGGCCTCGGCGACTTCGTTCGCGTCGCAGGGGCGAAGCACGATCAGGTTGGGGATCGCGCGCAGCGAGACGAGCTGCTCGATCGGCTGATGGGTCGGGCCGTCCTCGCCGAGGCCGATCGAATCGTGCGTGAAAACATAGACGACGGGAACTTCCATCAATGCCGCGAGGCGGATGGCGGGTTTGCAATAGTCGCTGAAGATCAGAAAGCCGCTCCCGAACGGGCGGATCTTGCTCAGCGCCAATCCGTTGAGCACCGCGCCCATCGCGTGCTCGCGGATTCCGAAGTGGAAATTGCGCCCTCCCCGGTTGGCCGCATTGAAGTCGCCGGCGCCATCGAATGTGAGCCGCGTCTTGGTCGAGGGCGCAAGGTCGGCGGCGCCGCCGATGAGCCACGGGACGTTCTTTGCGATTGCGTTGAGGACCTTGCCCGAAGAATCGCGGCTGGCAAGCCCCTTGGGATCGGCGGGAAAGGCCGGGATGTCCTTGTCCCATCCGTCGGGCAGCTCGCGGCGCTGCATGCGATTGATAGCGTCGGCAAGCTCGGGATACTTCGCCCGATAATCCTCAAGGGCGGTGTTCCACGCACTGCTGAGCTCGCGGCCGCGTTTTCCGACGTTGGCATCAAAGTTCTCGCGCACTCCGTCGGGCACCAGGAATTTCGCATCCTCAGGCCATCCGTAGTTGCGCTTCACAAGGCGTATTTCATCTTCGCCCAGCGGCTCGCCGTGCGCCGCGCTGGTGTCCTGCTTGTTGGGAGATCCGTACGCGATATGGCTGTCGACGATTATGAGCGTCGGGCGATCGTTGGTTTCCAAAAAGACGCGGAAGGCGCGCTCGAGCATGTCGAGATCGTTTGCATCGCCCACCCGCGTTACGTTCCATCCGTAACCGATGAACCGCGTGGCGACGTCGTCGCTGAAGGCCAGTTCGGTGTGCCCTTCGATCGTGATGTGGTTGTTGTCGTAGATCCAGCAGAGGTTTGAAAGCTTGAGATGGCCGGCCAGCGACGCGGCTTCGTTCGAAACCCCTTCCATCATGCATCCGTCGCCGCACAGCGCGTACACGTTGTAGTTGAACATCTCGAAGCCCGGGCGATTGAAATTGCTGGCCTGCCATAGCCCCGCGATCGCCATCCCGACGCTGGTCGCGACTCCCTGTCCCAGCGGCCCCGTGGTCGTTTCCACGCCCGAGGTCCAGTGATACTCGGGATGGCCCGGGCAGCGGCTGTCGAGCTGGCGAAAGTGCTTGATGTCGTCGAGCGAGACGGTGGGCTTGCCGACGATCTCGTATTGCGGATCGACCGCGAGCACTCCCGCCAGATGCAGCATCGAATAAAGCAGCATCGAGGCATGCCCGGCGGACAGCACGAAGCGATCGCGATTCGGCCAGATGGGATCTTTCGGATCGAACCGCAGAAACCGCTGCCACAGGCAATATACGACCGGCGCCATCGCCATCGGAGTGCCCGGATGGCCCGAGTTGGCCTGCTGAACGGCGTCGATCGAGAGAGTGCGGATAGTGTTGATGCAGAGGTTATCAATCGGAGAGTTCGCCATGGTAATCACCTCTTATCGACATACTGCGGGGGAACTCCGGGCAGGCAGGCAACCCGGGCTCACCGCCACCGATGCCGTGCGACGCCTAAAGGATACACTTCCGGTCGAGCGACCGCAGCAGCACGCTCGACTCACTTATCATCGGCACTGTGAACAGCGATTGTCACTACTATTTCGAAGGTATGTCGATAGTCGCGGCAAGCCGGTTCGATCAGAAGTCGAAGCCGAGCTGGCGAGCTGCTGGTGGGGCCAGTCGGGCCGAAAGCGCGTCGGCGACGCCGGAGTAGCGCTCCAGCTTTCGCGCCACTCCCGCCGTGAAAAATTGCGGATCGCCCACGATGGTCGCCGCACGACGGCATCGGCTGATGGCGGTGTACAGGAGCTCGCGGGTCAGCAGCGGCAGGTCGCGGTCCGGCAGAATCAACGCCGTCAGGTCGAACTCGGAGCCCTGCGCCTTGTGTACGGTAGTCGCATACGCATGCTCGATCAGATCGCGCATCGTCTCCAGCCGAAACGCCGCGAAGGTGTCGCCCCGGTTGAAGACCGCGGCCAGGAAGCGCCGCCCGTCGGCATCGCGCGCATTCACGATGACCCCGAGGTCGCCGTTGAACAATTCGCGCTCATAATCGTTACGAAGCACGATCACCGGCTCGCCCGGGACGAACGGATGTGACCGCATCAGGGTCTTTGCGCCGCGCAGCGCGCGCCGATGCATCCGCGCGTTGATCGCGTCGGAGCCGGCGGCGCCGACGCGGGTAACGCACAGCAGGCGGGCGCGGGCGCGATGCTCGAACAAGCGCGCGAGGGCCGGGCCTTCGTCCGCGGACATGGTCCCGCCCTCGAGTGAAAATTCACGCTCGACAGTCGCGGCGATCTCGCCATCGCCGGCGACCTGCTCGCGTTCCCACCGGTCGAGGAACCCATCGAGTCCGCTCGTCATCTCGACGCCGCCGAATTCGACCGCTTCCGCATTGGCGCGCATCGCTATCGCCTCGGACAAATCGGTCTCGCCCGCGTTGATTCGCCGGCAGACCTCGACGATTGCGGACCCGGCAGGGCTTTCCGCGCGGGTGCGGTAGTTTCGGGTCAGGCGTACGCCGAATTTGAACAGGGGATGATTGCGATCCGACGGCGCCAGGTCGCGAAAAACGGCGCCCGCCGCGACCGAGGGAAGCTGGTCGGCGTCGCCAAGCAGCACCAGTTGCGCGTCGGCGCTCAGCGCGCCCGCCAGCCGCTCCATCAGCGCCAGGTCAAGCATCGAGCCTTCATCGACTATCACCACGCGAGCGGCGAGCGGGTTGCCGCGATGATGCATGAACGTGCGGCGTTCGGGGGAGTAGCCGAGCAGGCGATGGACGGTCGCGGCATCGAGTCCGGCAGCGCGCAGAGCATCGTCTTCAGGCGAGGGCTCGGCGATTCGCGCGAGCGCCTGGGCCACCGATTCCCGCATTCGAAACGCCGCGCGGCCGGTGGGCGCCGACAGGGCGATTTCGCCCGGTGCGATTCCCAACCGCGCCATCACGCGGACAATCGCCACGACAATCGAGGTCTTGCCGGTTCCCGGACCGCCCGAGATGATCGCGAAGCGGCCGGTTGCGGCGGTTTCGATCGCGCGGCGCTGCTCGTGGGAAAGCTCGACGCGGCGGTTCTCCTGCATCGATGGCCTCGCGATTACGTCGTCGATCGCGCCACGCACATCGGATGGCTTTAACCCTCTCTCGCCCGCGCTGAGCGCGACGATGCTGTCGACGAGCCGGCGCTCGAGCCTCAGCGAGCGTTGATGCGCGATGAACGGGTCCAGAAACAGAAGCGGCAGCCGATCGGAAGGCTGCCGCCCGATTATCCGCGGCGCGAGATTGTTCGCGAGCAAAGCAGCGATTGAAGCGCGCAGCCGATCGCGGCCGGAACCTGCAAGCGCCGCCAGCATCTGCTCCATCGGCTCGCGCGAGGCGTCACCGGCGACCGGAAAACGCGTGCTTCCCTGCGCCAGCGCAGCCATCGTGATGACAATCAGAACAATGAGCGCAAACCTGGCGTCGTCGTCGAGGGCGGGTTCGAGCGCTGCCAGCTCCACAGCGAGATGGACCGTCTCGCGTTCGAGATTGAGGTCCGCGGCGCGCTGCTCGAGCTCGCGCAGGCGGCGCTCGAGATCGCCGGAGGAAGCGCCGCGCGAAATCTCGTGCCCGCGCCATGCCGTGGACAGAAACAAGCGGTCGTACTTCGAATCCGCGCTATTCACCAATCAAACTCCCGCGGATGCGATCAGATCGCGCTCGTATGCCACGACCTCATCCCATGAAGGTCGATGGAAATATACGCCGGTGCGGCCGTCGCCCGCCGGTTTCACGCCGCGCACAAAAATATAGACAAGGCCGCCGAAGCGCTGCTCGTATTCCTGCCGGTCGCGAATCCGGAGCAGCCGCGTAATTCCGACCGTGTAGATGCGAGCCTGGGTCAGGTAGCGATCCGAAACGTGGGCCGCGATCGCCGCGGGCTCGTAGGAATCAAGGTAATCGCTTTTCCAGTCGGCGAAATAGACGCGGTCATGGAAGCGAAACACAAAATCGACGAACCCGACCATCAGGCCGCGATCGATCTTCCATCGTCCGTCGCTCCGCGCGTTGAGCATCGGATGGGCGCGCGACGGGATCGGAAACGTAAATTCCATTTCGCGGATAGCGTCGCATTGCGCCAGCGCCTCGGCCACTCTGTCACCCAGCGCGATCGGCGATCGGAGCGCGTTGAACACGATTTCGGCTCCGCGTTCGATCCACGCCTCGCGCTGCACCTGATGGCGCCGCGCGGCGCCATCCAGAAGCGCCCGCACCTCGGGCGACTGCTTCCAGCTTTCGAGATCGCGCGCCTGTCTGAGCTGGCCCATGTCGAGCCGCTCGATCGCCTCATGCAGAAAGATTCCGACCGCCCTCCCCCGCGCGAGTTCTTCGCCTGCCGCGGCTTCCGCGGCGGCCGGTTCCGGGTCGTACTTCGAGAGCAGATGATCCGTTTCGTCGCGAAGCTCGGCGCGGCGCCGCAACGAGGTGTACGAAAGAATTGAAAGCGGGCGATGACGCGCGATGATCTCGGCGCGCGTGCCGTCCAGCCGCCGCTCGCCATCCGGCTGCGTCAAGGCTTCGGGCGGCGCCCAGGAGCCGATCGCATTTGCCGCGCCTTCATCGCCGGAGCCGGACGTTCGCGACGGACCGATCGGAACGATCTCCGCCAGTGCGTCGAAGCGAGCGCGATACTCTCCTTCTCCGGTCGCGAGCGCCCGGATTCGATCGTTCAGCCGCTTGTAGCATCCGTTCAGATCCATCCGGGCCGCGCCTTCCGGGAACATCGCGAGATAGAGCTTCGCCTTTGCGCGGGTCAGCCCGACGTAGAGAAGACGCTCGTCTTCGGCGTTCGTCTCGGCATCGGTTTGCGGCTTCGCCGCGGACCGCGCCTCGGACCCGACCACCACCAGGCGTTCGCCGTCGCGATGAAACACGGTCACGCGGTCCGTCTGCGGGCCGCGCGCGTATCCGCCGAACAGCACGATCACATCGGCCTCCAGGCCCTTGGACTTGTGCACGGTCATGATCTGGACGGCGTCGCGCTCGCTGTCGAGGCGCTGAACGTTGGGGTTTTCGCCGGGCGGCAGATTGTTGCCATCGATCCATCCCGCGAGCATCCGAGCCAGATCGCGCAGGTCGCGCGCATCTGTGAAAGCGCGTTCGAGCAGGATCTCGAAGATATGCTCGTAGTTGGTCAGTTCGCGCTGAGTATCGGCGGTGAGCAATTCGCGGGCGGCGAGTCCGCTTTGATGCAGCATCGCCGCGAAGAGATCCTCGAACCTTTCCTCATCGGCGAGCGTTTTCCATTCAAGCAGGCGCGCCATCAGGGGATGCGAGGGCGGGACGTCGCCTAGCGCGGGAAGATCGCGAAGCGCGACGCCGAAGAACGGAGTGGACCACGCCTTGAGCCGGTTGGAGCGCCGATGAGGTTCTGCGACGGCGCGGAGAACGTCGAGGACATGGCCGGCCTCTCGCGTCTGGAACAATCCATCCTGCTTGTAAAAAGCATAGGGCACTCCGGCGGCACGCAGATGGGCCGCAATCTCGCGGCTTTCCGTCAGCGTACGCGTCAAGACGAAGATGTCGCGGGCCCGCACCTGCCGGCGATCCTGCTCAACGATCTCGAGGGCATTTCCGCCGTCGAGCAGTCTCTTCAGAGTCGCGGCGATCTCTCTGCCAAGCGCCGTGCGATAGCGCCTGGCCGTCAGCTTCAGCCCCGGCGGCAGGCTGAAGATCGTAAGCGGCTTCACGGCGCGGCCGTTTTGCAACGCGAGCATCTCGGGCCGCCCGCAGGTGACGGGATGCTGGTAGCGGATGTCGCCGGCGGTAAAAATTGCCGGCGATGGCGACTGCGCGAAAATCAGATTGATCGCATCGATCATCGCGGCGGTCGAGCGGAAATTGCGGGTCAGCCGAACGCACCGCGCATCATGGCGTTCTCTCAGCTCGAGCGTCGCCTCAAGATACGCGAAGACATCCGCGCCGCGGAACGCGTAGATCGCCTGTTTTGGATCGCCGATCACTATCAGGCGGTTGTTGCCGCCCTCGACGAACACGCGCTTGAAAATGCGCCATTGCAGGTCGTCGGTATCCTGGAACTCATCGACCAGCGCGATACGGAAGCGGTCGCGCAGAACCTGTGCGAGCGCAGCGCCCTGCGAGCCTTCAAGCGCGGACCATAACCACTTCGGCATGTCGTCGAAGTCGATTGCGCCGCGCTCGCGCTTGAGACGTTCGAGCCGATCCGACACCGCCGGAAGGAACGCATCCGCGACGCAGGGATCGAGGCCGACGGCGAACTGAGCGAGGCTGATGGCGCGATGGGCGCGGCGGACGTGATCCGGCAGTTTGCCGATGCGTGCGAGGGCGGTGGCGGCCTTGTTCAGGTCTTCGGGACGCAATTCGATGCGCAGCCGCCAGGGGTCGCGTTTCGAACGGGCGATCGCGTCGCCGATCGCGTCGAGATTTGCGCCGATCTTCTTCCGTGCGGCGGGCGGCAATTCGCGCGCGATGCGCGCGGCGTCGAAAGTCGCGAACAAGTCCTCCAGCGCGGCAACGTTTCTGGCCGGCGCCCCCGATTCGAGGTAACGGCGGCGGTGAGCATCGAACAGCAGCAATTCGAGGCGGTCGGCGGTGCGCCGCTCATCGGCGAGCCATTCCTCCAGCATCCGGCGCATCCATTCGTCGAGGGCGAAACGCTCGCGCAATTCGGCGCGAAATGCCTCGTGGAACATCGCGCGCGAATCGGAAACTTCGACCGCGAAGCGCGTGCCGGTCTGAAACGCCAGCTCGGTGAGCATCCGATGGCAGAAGCTGTGGATCGTGTGAATCGGCGCGCGATCGAATGCAAAGAGCGCGCTTTCGAGCTGTTCGACAGCGCGCGCGTCAAGCGCAACCTTCGATCCCTGCGCTCCGGAGTCTCCACTGTCTCCCCGCAGCGTCTTTTCGATTCGGTCTCGGATACGCGCGCGCATCTCCGCGGCCGCCTTTTCCGTGAAGGTCACCGCCAGAATCTGGTCGAGACGGGCTTGCGAATTGAGCAGAATTTCGATCACCAGATGCTCGATCGTGAAAGTCTTGCCGGTGCCGGCATTCGCCTCGATGACGCAATGGCGGTCGAGCGATATCTCGTCGATCACTTCGGGACGGCGGTAAAAACGCTGATCTGTCATGCGTCGCCCCCGTCGTCGAAAATTGCCGCGACCAGCCCGAAACGCCGCTCGATGATTCCTTCGATCTCGGTTTCATCGGGCGGTTCGTAGTCGCGGGCGTTGCGCACGGGGCCGAAGTCCGAGGCGCAGGAGGAAATCGGGTTCTCGCGAGTTTGGTCGATCGCGGCGATGGCGTCTTTGCCCGCGGTGAGCGCCTCGCGCGCCGCCGCGACCGCTTCGATCGGCAGGAAGTAGTCGTGCGCGCCTGCCATCATCTCGCCGATCAGGGCGGCGAGATATTCGCGCGCAGCCTCGGGCGAAGGCATCCGCAGCGTCCTGCTCCACGCACCCGTATCTTTCGCGGTTCCGGCAGGATCACCAAGCACCAACGCGTTGAAAACGCGGGGCACCGGTTCTCCCGCCGCGTTCAGCAACAGCGCCGCGATGAACGGTTCCAAAAAATCCCGCGGCTTGGGCCTTTTCCGTGCGACGAGGCGAATCGAACAATCCAATGAGGGCGAGAATGCACCCAGGGAGCCGTGCAGATTCACGCGCCGGATCGTTGGACGGCCGGCGTTGTCGACGACGGGAACATCAAGCGGGAGCGCGGGCAGCAGCTTATCGGCGCGGGAAAATTCGTCGCCGCGCCCGATTCTGAACACGCGCCAGCGATCCAGGTCTTCGCGCGCATCGCCCATCGCCGCGCACCATCGCGCAAAGCGCGCGCAATCCGCCGCCAGGGCCGCATCCGCGAACGGCCCCGCGGGCGCAAGTCCCTTCATCTGCGCGATTTCGAGCGCCTCGCGATAGGCCGCTTTGAACGTGTCGGGGTCGCCGCGCGCCGCCCAGAATGCGTCCCGCAGCACCCTCGCGTGGCCCATCCGGGATTGAACGATCGGTTCGTCGAGGGCTTCTTCTTCCGCTGCGTTGTCGTCGGCCATGCCGAGCGCATACCGTGCCGCACCTTGCAGAGGGCATTCGAGGAAACGCCGAATGGCGGCCACAGGAAGATCGATTTCGCCGGAGGCCGAACCGGCGCCGGCGGGAAGATCGAACAATCCAAGGCTCGGAGCGAGCCGCGCGCGAACGCGGGAGTCGATGCGGCGAAGAAACTCGTCACGCGGGGGAATTGCCGCTTCGCCGGCCGAGCGGGCGAGATGATCGCGAATCGCCAGCATCCGCGCGCCGCGCCGCGCATCCGGATCGAAACTGACCAGATCCCTGCCGGCGTCGCTGTTCCGATCGGAATTCAGGTCGGGGAAGTACGCGGGGTCGTATCTGCTCACGGGATGAGATGTTGTAAGGCCGCGAACGGTCCGATCATCCGCGTAGGCGGTCAAAATCGATTCCAGCTCGCGTATCGTCGTGGCCGGAAAAAGCCGGTCGCCTGTTTGCGCATCGCGCTCCACCCAGGAAAACGCGATCTGTTCGCGTGCGCACACCAGCGCTTCGAGAAACAGGTAGCGATCGCGTTCCGCGGGGCTGATGTCTCCCGGAAACCGGCGGGCGAGGCGCAGGTCTATCGGGTCGCGCGTCTCGCGCTCAGGGAAGACCGCTTCGTTCAGCCCCATCACGAAGATTGCGCGAAACGGCAGTCCGCGAAGGCTTGCGATCGAACCCGCCGCAACCCCGCGCCCTGAGAATCCGCCCTGGTAACCGGAAAGATCGGGCAGCGACGCGCTTATCAAGGAATATGCCACTTCGTAGCCGACGGGTCCGCTCTGGACGGACGAGATCGATTCGAGCGTCTCGAGAAACCGGTCGCGCACGACCTGATCGGCGGGGTCCGGAGTCCGGATATATCTGCCGATCAACTCGGCGACAACCGCAGCCCACTCGGAGAGTGGCAGCGTATGGGAACGAATCGCGTGCGCATCGGCAAGCAGCGCGCGCGCATCCTGAATGAAGCGCGCGGCGCCCGGAATCTCGTCCTGCGACAATCCGAGCGGCAGCACGTCTCCGGCTTCGCCGGCATAAAGTGAAGCCTCGCCCCGCGAGTCACCCTCCATGAACGCGCCCAGGGTGAGGCGGGTGAGCGCCTGATCCCATTGAAACAGGTTAGGCGGGACGTAGGTGTTCGCCAGATCGCTCGCGTCGGCGCCGAAGAACACGCCCAGCTCTTCACACCATGCGTTCAGGCGATCGATTCCGGCCTCCGGGCCGGATGCGCCTGTCGCGGGATGAGCGAGCAGGCGCAGTGTCTCGTCGCGTCCGGCCCGGCCAAGCGGAAATTTGAGGAGAAGGCCGATCGCTTCGGCGGCGGGACTGACCGCGGCGCGGCGGCCCACGATCTCGACGGGAATGCCGAACTGCGACTCGAAGATCGCCTCGAGATGCGGCAGGTAGGAATCGGACGTGTTTTCGGGAACCAGCACCGCGACCTCATGAAACCGCACCGGCGCCCGCTTTTCGTCCCCATCGCCGCCCGCGACGACGCGCAAAATTTCGCTGGCCACGATTTCGATTTCGCGGCGGAGACCGGGCGCGCCGATGAAGCGGATGCTGGGGGGCGACGGTTCCTCATCCCCGGCGCCCTCGCCGCTGCCTTCGACCGCGCGAATCAGGATGTCGTCCTGGAGGCGGGACAGCAGGGAGGTCCGCGGCGGATGAGAAAAATGCGGATGAAAGTCGCAGTCCGTGAGCTCATTGAGCATCCGGATATACTCGCGTCCCGGCCGCCCCCAGAGCTGTAGCGCGCGATTGTCGGAGCGCGCCGCCAGGCCGAAGGGATCCTCGCGATCCTCGAACGCATCGCCGATTCGCTCCGAGCGGCGGCGCCAGGCATCGCGTCGCGCGGCAGCGGAGGTGTCGACGTCTTCCCAAAACTCCATGCACGGGTTGAGCGCATAGACGTGCAGGTCGCGGAGCGCGCCCAGCCGGGCGAAGATTCTCAGAAAAGCGCGGCCCGGCGAGGCTAGGCCGAAGACATGCAACGCCGGCGGCAGAGCGGAGCGCAGGCGATCGTCGGAAAGTGCCGCAAGTGCGTGGACAAGCAGCATCCAGCGATGGTCGCGGTCGTGCGTCCAGGCCGGGAGCGCCGCGAACTCGCGATCGAACGCCGCCGTCCACAGGCGCTTTTGCCAGCGCTCCTCCGGGCGCAGGCTGGCCTCCTTTGTTCCGGCTGAACGCCACGATTGCAGCATCTCGTCCCGCGAAATCGAGTATTCCTGGAACAGACGGGCCACGCGGCCGGCCAACTCGAACATCCGGAGGTCCGCGATACGGCCGCTCGAAGGATCGCCGGATGCGACGTAGTCGCGGACCGGCTGAAATGCGGCATCGGCGCGATGGGAATCGCTGCGCAGACACTCGAAGAGGACGACCTGCAGGCGCGCGACTTCGAGCACCCGAAGCGAAGACTCCGCGCGCTCAACCACCTCGGCCAGGTAACGGCGCAGGAACGGAAAATCGAGGTTGGCGGCCACTCCGAGCCGCTCCGCGATTGCGTGCTTCGCGAATTGCTCGACCGCGCGATTGGGCACGACGATCGCAAGCGGCGCGAGAGGATCGCCATGCTGATGGAGATCGACGGCGGCGGCCAGCGGCTCGAGCAGATTTTCCAGCCGGTTTGCGTAGTGAAGATGAAGCATCTTTGCGTCCGTTCGCCGAGCGAGACGGACCGTCGATTATTTTTTGCGCAGAACCTTGTCGCGATAGGCGCGCGCCGCGGCGCGCGACTCTTCTTCGCCAAACGCTGACATCAGGACGTCGCCGTCGGCGTATGCGGTCACGCCCGCTGTGGCCGCGCGCGTGATCGCATTGACGTGCTCCTTGGTGATGACGACCGGCACGGACGGTTTGGCGGCCAACTCGCGCGCCAGGGCTTCGGTCTCGGCGGCGAGACGGTCGGCCGGCACGACGCGATTGACGAATCCGATCGCTTTCGCTTCGGCCGCGCCGAAGCGCCGACACGTCATCACCAGTTCCTTGGTCATCGCCGGGCCGATCTCGCGCGCGAGGCGAGGAATGCCTCCCCAGCCGAGCGGCAGACCCAGGTCAACCTCGGGTATGAAGAACCAGGCATCGTCCGCGACCACTCTCAAATCGCACACCGCGGTCAGCACCACGCCTCCGCCGACGGCATAGCCGTGGACCTGCGCGATCGTCACCGCGCGCATCTGTTCGAGCGCGTCGGCGGCGCGGAGGCCGTATTGTCCCGCCTCGCGGCGAAAGAGCCAACTGCTGCCGGGGGCGGGAGCCGCCGATACCGCCGGCGAGTCTTTAAGGTCTGCACCGGCGCAGAACGCGCGTCCGGCGCCGCTTACGATTACCACTCTAAGTTCCCGATGGGTGTCGAACCATCGCGCCGCCTCGGCAAGCTCCTGGAGCATCGTTGCGCCCATGGCATTCAGCCGCTCCGGACGATTGAGCGTAAGTCGGCCCAGGGCGCCGTCAATTTCGACCTTGATAGTTTGAAATTCCCGGGTATCCATACTTTGCCTGCCGCCGTTGGAAAGAATCCTCTCTAAATATTCGCGCCCGACCGCAGGTACAACCGTCGGATGGCCAAGGGTCTGATACTTTGACAGGCTCTACCCTGGTTGGCCGAGCGCGACGGTCAATGTTCGCATCGCGATTCCGTAGCGCGGAACCGCAGCGGTATCGAAGACATCTCCGGCGCCTTCATCGACTGAATCCTGGCCGGGGTGTCAATCGCACTTGAATTTGGGACTGGTGCCCTTGAGCTCCGGTGCATACTTGTCGATCGCGTCCTCGATCTCCTTGATCAGAGCCGGAATATGGCTCTTCAGTTCCGGAATCTCCGCAAACAGACTGACGAAGTCGCTCGGCCGGATGCGAAGAATCTGCGCGGCGGTGCGGGCGCGTGCGGTGAATTTGTGCGGTATATGCTCCGCGAGCGCGGCGAATCCCAGGTAACGCCCCGGGCCGAAGCTGGCGATGGTCTGTTCCTTCCCGTTGGCGAACTTAAGTACGGCGTCCACCTCACCCGATTTGATCAGGTAAACGAAACGGGGGTGTGTGCCCCGCTCGTAGATGACTTCACCGGCGTCGAAACGCTCAAGCACCATCGCGCGCTGAAAGAAGATCGCCGCAACGATGAACAGAATCAGGGCCAGCACAATCAGCGGCTGCGAGAAGATGAAGCTCAACAGAAGAAACGGGTTCAGGGTCAGCCATCCCGCGATGCCCAGGAGCGCAACGATTGCAACCAGGATCTGCGCGATCTTGAGGATGTGATCGACCCATTCGCCCCGGCGAATTCGATGAATCAGAGACAGTTCGGGCATGGTTCGTTACACTCCCGCGATCAGCCGTTCACCATGTGTCCGCTCGGATGGCACATCTCGCAGCGGATGGTCCCGCTCAGGATCAGGGACGACACCTGCCCGGTCTTCTGATCGAGGTGCAGCGGTTGGGACAGGAACGGCTTCGCGTGCTCATGGCACTTGAGGCACATCTGGTCGGAGAGGGGATGCTTGAGCTTAATCGGCAACGTGTAGTTGCCCAGCATGTAGCTGTAAGCGTCGTGCAATCCCTGCAGCTTGACCACGAAGGTTCCGTGAACGCCATATGAGGCGTGGCACTCGAAACATTCGGTGCCGGGCTGCGTCGGCGCGAAGCGATCCTGGTAGTGGAGCGCTGCCAGCGATTGATGGCCGGGCGTCATCATATCGTCCAGATATGGTTGCATCGCGACATGGCACGAACCGCAGAAATTAACCTGCTTCGTGTATTCCATCACGGTGAAATTCGCGAACGGAAGCAGCAGGAGCGGCAGGATCGCCAGCGAGAGCAGATGCAGCAATTGGGCGCTCGCGTCGGTAAAGCGATGCCGATAGAACACTCGCAGACAGACGATCAACGCGAGGATCAACGCGCACAGAACCAGGGTCAGGAGTATTCCCCAGTCGACCCAGCTACCCCACGCTTCGTAGGATGGGTGTCCAGCCTCCAGAAACTTGAGGAGCCCCTGCGGCTGTATGGGTATCGGCGCGCCCTGGCCGTTCATAATCCGGCTCCGTGACTAATGGCCGAGCGAGCGTATATAGGCGACCACGTCGGCAATCTGGGCATCGCTTAGCTGTCCCTTGAAGGCGGGCATCAGGGGCGGCTTGCCGATCGCCGCGCCGCCGCCGGCGATAATCCTGGTCAGGTCAGCGTCAGTGAAAGCGGCCATCCCGCTCTTGCTGGTCCATGGAACGGGCGGGGTCGACGGGTTCAGGGCCTGCAGCATGACGCCGTTACCCGCGCCGCCTGCTCCGTGGCATCCGGCACATTTCTGGTTGGCGATCTTTTTCCCCGCTGCGATATCCGCGGCCAGGGCGTGGCCGGACAGAAGCAATGCGGCGATGGCTATGGCAGGAATCACTCGACGGATCATCACTTTCCTCCCGACAGTTGGTTGAACATGAACAGGCCTCAGAACTGATAGATAAGTTCCAACATCGAACCGAAATCAAATCGATCGCCCGCAGTGTGAGTGTTTTCGTTGCGAACGCCGAGCAAGGTCAGGCGTGCGAGCGCCCCGTAAAGAATTCCCCGGCGCACCATCTCGCTCAAGGTGTTGCCCGGGATGAAAACATGGGCGAGGTCGGCCTGGATCTGGAACGCCAGGCCCACCTGATCGTTGCTCGTATACTCGTTGTCTATCAGCCATCCAAACTCGGGGGTGTAGGTGATGGGCGCGCGCGGATCGAGCACCACTCCGATCGCGTTGCCGACGGTGCCGTGCCCGCGCAGATTGAGTTCGGGAGTGGCCTGCTGCCGATCGAAGGTGAACAGAATGCCTTCCTGGCTTAGGGGTGAGCCGCTGACCGACGGAGTCTTCCACTGGTTGGTTGCGCCAAAGACATTGCAGTAGAGGAGTTGTCCCCATACGCCGCGCTGGGTCTCGAGCACGGCCAGTTCGCCCGCGCCGGCAGTGCCGTTGCCCGTACTGCCCATCGCGCGCAGCGACACTCCCGAGTTGAAGCCGAAGGTGCGGGTGATCGATACGGCCCAGAAGCCGCGGTTCAGGTTCTGATCCAGCCCCGGCAGCTTGCTGTTGTCATAGCTGGCAGCGTAGCTGATTTCGAAGAAGTAGTTGCGCCAGTCTCCGTTCATGTCAAAGCCCATCACGCGCTTCTCGGCCTCGCGGCGATTGGCCAGGTTCAGGTTCAGCCCCGGCTGGTCTTCGCCCAAAGTCAGAAAGTACATGATGTTGATGTTCGAGAAGGTTCCGATCTGAATATTGTTCTTGGAGAGTTGGAACCCGTCCATGAAGTTGTTGAACCACAGCCCATTGTGCAGGAAGAGCGGGATGCGTCCGATCGCGAGGGTAAAGTCGAGCGGCACGCGATCGTTCGGACTCAGCCAGTTGAAAGGCTGGCCCTCATAGAAGAGCGCCTGCGGAGTTTCGCTGAACCTCTTCGTCCAGCCGTGATCGTTGCCGAAGTGAAAGTAGGTTGGCTCGCGCGCTCCATACTCAAACGGGCGCCACAGCCAGTATACGCGCTGAGTCGCGGTGAGTTGCAGATTGGTCTGCAGGTCGAGTTCGGGAGTGACGAAATCATCGGTCTGATTCGCAAGCTGCTGATTCAGGACTTGAAAGCGCACCAGGCCGTCGACATCGAGCCGCGGGGCAAGCTCCTCGCCAAACAGCGATAACCCGGGATCCCACTGCTGGCCGGGCGAGACGAAATTGCTGCCGAACAGAGTGATCGCGTTGGCCGGAGCGCAGCAAAGGGTCAATATCGCCCCGAGCAGAGCCGCGATTGGTCCGGGCCGCGCAGTGCGTGTGCGGCATCGTCCCATTCTCCCCGAATAAGGCATCAAGTCTCCGTTACTTCGCGATTGCCACTTCGCTCTTGAGCGTTGCCAGATCGATGATCTGAAGCTGGTCGGCGAGGGTGCCCACTCCGAGATCTCTCAGGAAGTGAGGAGGGAAATTTCGATAGCGAAGCCGGACCGAGACCTTGAGCGGGCCGACCGCGTCCACGGGAACCTTTACTTCGTAATCGGCGGTGCGGGTTTGCAGCGGAGGTATGCCCTCCTTGAAGATGCGGCCCGCGAAGGGAAAGCCCTGCGAGAAGGTCGGATTGGTCGCAGGGGTGATGAAGGGGACCGGGTTGAGGAGCCGATTGGTCGTGCTCACCGCGCTGGATTGCGTGCCGCGGAAGTTGGTCAGCACGAACGCGGCTTCAAGATTGGTGAGATTCCAATCGACCGGTATTTCGCCGGCCTGCACCGCCTCGCTTTCCCAATCGCGGAGGTCCGCGTATCGGTCGAGATCGCCCGACGCGTACACCTGCCGCCCGGAAGCATCGGACACGACAACCTCGAGCCATACCTGCCGTTCGGAAGCGAAGCCGGTCGGAAAATTGTGCCCCGCGCCGGAATTGGTTATCGACACTTCGATCGTCATCCGGGAGCCCGCGGCGACCGTGTGCGGGACATCGACGTTCACGGTTGCGGCGTTGCGTAGAAGCGTTTCGCGCTCCTGCTTCAGATGCTCGGTCAGCGCCGCAAATTGCTTGTTGCCGAGTCCGAGAGCGTTCTTGCCGTACTCGGGAATGAGCGAGTAATCCGGACCGGTAAAGCTATGGTTGGTGCGATATCGTTTGGGCGCCTGCGGAAAGATGTTGTGATCGACGATGTAGTCCCTGGTCAGCTCGGTGCGCGCGAAAGGCTTACCCGGTTCGGGACCCATGTGGCAGTCCTCGCACACAATCCCTTTGCGCGCGTACGGACCATTCTTCCATTCGCTGTATGCCTCTTCGATGCGGAAGCCGTCCGGTGAGAACACGTCATGACAGGACCCGCAAAGCTGCGCGGACTCGAACAGCCCCGAACGCATCGACTCGTGCGGAGTCTTGATTAGCTGGTTGATTGGATCGCCGGTGGGATTGTTTTCCTGAGAGCCGTAATAGGGACCGTAAATGATCGGTTCGGGATCTCCGGGAATCGGCACCGGAAGGAGCCCCGATGATTCGACGTAGTTCCTGTGCTGCGAATGGCAGCTCATGCATCCGACGCTGTCCATCGCGGCTTCGGAACGCTTGTCATTCGCGAGGGTCGGGCTTTCACCGGATGAGATGCCGATCGGCGTATGACATCGATCGCAGAACGTGCCGAGCGTGCCGCCGCTGCGCGTCAGCACGTAGACGTTGAACGCAAGAAATACGGGACTGTGCTGCGCGTACGAATGCATCGACGTGCGCCATTCCTGGTACTGTTTGGGATGACAGGTCTGGCACGCGCTGGAGGAAAGAAAGACCGTTTGATGAAACGGCTTGGGCTTGGTCTCGACGGGCTTGAGCCGGGTCCATCCCGGTGTGGTGCCGCATCCGTAGATTAGCGTCGCCACGGCAGGCAAAAGCGACGCAACCAGGGCAAAGGTTTTGCCTGGCGTCGGCCGCACCCGACCTTGACCGTTCATTAGAATCGCAGACCTTTGCTACAAGCGCGATTTGTAACGTTACGAGACCGCGTGAGCAAGTCCCAATCGTCAAGACGGGTTAAGATATCCACCGCCTCGAGGCGTTCACGACTAAAGACGCAGCCGTTTCAGAGCGCCAAAATCCGACGCTTCTCGCGCAGTTCACGAGGTTGCTAATCTACGGGGAACGCGAAACTCGGGCTCGAGGTCTGACAGATGGTCAAATTCGATCACATGAGCATGCCGGTTGCGAATCCGGAAGTCTCTCGCGATTGGTACGTCCGGAACTTCGGCTTTCAGGTTGAATTCGAGGTGCCCGAGCGAAACACGATCGCGATCAAGGACGACGCCGACTTCACGATCTTTCTGTATCGGCCGGCCGGCGACATTGCCGATGTGAAATGCGGCCTGACGCTGCAGGTCCGCGACGTGGATGGCAAATATCGGGAGCTGCACGAACGCGGAATCACGTTCGTGAATCCGCCGGGCAAGCATTTCTGGGGATATGGCGCGGAACTTAACGATCCCGACGGATACCTGGTGATGCTATGGGATGAAGTCTCGATGCGCGAGAAGGGTGGCGCTCCATAGCGCGCCCGGTCGGTGTCCCCGATGCGCCTGCAGGCGCCCTCAGGCGGTGGTGTTCGGCGCGTGAGGGGCGGATTGGATGGCGGAAGCGATATCCTGGGACAATTTGCCGAGCGCGCGGCTCATCGCCGCCGCGACATCGGAAGCGTTGTCCGGCTGCGCCGTTTCAGAGTAGGCCGAGTCGCGCGCAATCAGCAGCTTGCCGGTGCCGTCGAGTATCTGCCAGTGCGCGGCAAGGTTTATATGGCCGTCCTTGTCGCCTTCGAACCGATATACATCGACTTTGACCTGGTAATCGACGTGCGTAGTGCCGTACCAGGGAAAGAAAGTGATTCGCTGGGTTCCCAGATCGGAAGAGAGGTCCTGCGCCAGAACGCGGGTGAAATCGGTATCGAGCGGCTCGGCCCATCTATCGATCGAGGACAGCTCGAGCCGGTTGGGAGCGACGCGCGTTACAACCTCCTGCCGGTCGAGATAAGCGGGCAGCCGGATCGGGCCGAGACCGATAAGAACCTGCGAAGACGACGCGGTAGCGACGCCGACCGGGTCGCCGTGCACGGGTGACAGAACGAAGAATCGCGATTCGTCGCGCCGCGGTGAAAGGCATCCGGCAAAGGCGAGCGCGCAAAGCGCGATTATGGTCAAGGCTCGTTTCATTTACTGTTGTCTCCCACGTAGCGGCCGCGGACCACTGAGCTCGGGTTGCGTTCGAGATAGTCGGAGAGCTGCCGCAACGACCGGGCCGCATCCGAAGTCTGTTCCAGCGCCTGGGTCAACTGGTAAGTGACCGGCGATCCGGGTCCGAGCGAGGTTTGCACGGCTGCCAGCGTGTCCTGAGTCTGCTGCAAGGCGGCGCGGGCGGCGGCGGTGGTTTTGCGCAAGTCCTCGGCGGCGGGACCGACTTCCTTGCTCAGCGAGTCGCTGGTCTTCTTGATGCTTTCCGCGGTTGCGTTCAGGCTGAGCGCCGCCTCGTCGAGCGACGTGATCATCTTGCGCACTTCCTGAGACTTGATCAGTTCGCTTATCTGATGCGCCGTCTGCGTCAACGATGCCGTAAGCGCGTCGAAATCGACCTTCTCGAGCGCGGCCATGATGCGAATCACGGCGGTCTGCGCCTGTTCCAGCGGAGTCGGCACGGTCGGAATTTCCGGGTAGGGCGAGTTGCGGCCCAGGTAGTACTTGATCGGTGTGTTTGGATGCATGTCGAGGTCGATGTAGCAGAGGCCGGTCAGCAGGCTTTCGGTTTTGAGCTCGCCGCGCAGACCGAGCTGGACGGCGGTCTCGATCTGCTTGGGGTCATCAAGATCGAGCTCGGCGCCGCGCGCGAGAATCTTGCGCGAGTCGAGCTGGATGATGACGGGGATGCGCACGTCGGCGGTCTGCTGAAGATTGCCCGCGCCGAGTCCGCCCAGGCTCAGCAGGATATTCGACACCGAACCGATTTCGACGCCGCGAAATTTGACCGGAGCGCCGACGTTCAGGCCGTTTACATCGCTGCTGAAGAACATCACGAACTTGTGTTCGTGCACGAACAGATGGCTCGAGCCCAGCGCGATGATCGCCGCGATTACAATCGCCAGCGAGCCGAGCACGAACGCTCCGACCATCGTTGGATTCGCTCTTTTGCCCATTCCCGTTTACCCTGGATGCCTTTCGTCGGCGCCGCGCGTCAAAAAGCGATGCACCTTGGGGTCGGGCGGATGAGCCAGCAGTTCCTTGGGGTCGCCGCTGGCGATCATCGTCCGGGTTTCGGCATCGAGAAAAACACTGTTGTTGGCGATCGCGAAGATGCTCGGCAATTCGTGGCTGACCACCACCACCGTCGCGCCAAGCCCGTCGCGCAGTTCGAGAATCAAATCGTCGAGGAGCCTTGAGCTGATGGGGTCGAGGCCCGCTGAAGGCTCGTCGAAAAACAGAACTTCCGGATCGAGCGCCATCGCGCGCGCCAGCCCCGCCCGCTTCTGCATCCCGCCGCTGATCTGGCTTGGATAATAGTCCTCGAAGCCGCGCAGGCCGACCAGCGCCAGCTTGATCGACGCGATCGCGCGGATTTCGCGGGGTGACAGGTCGGTGAACTCTTCGAGCGGAAGGCCGACGTTCTCGGCAAGCGTCATCGAGCTCCACAAGGCGCCGCCCTGGTACAGCACGCCGATCCGCCGGAGCATCCTTTCACGCTGCTCCGGAGGAGCCTTGGTGAAATTGAAATCGCCGTAAAGGATCTCGCCGGTGGCGGGCTCGAGCAGGCCGATCATATGGTTGAGCAGCGTGCTCTTGCCGCATCCGCTGCCGCCCATGATTACGAATACATCGCCGCGGCGCACGGTAAAGTTGAGATCGCGCATCACCACGAAATCGCCGAACGCCATCGTCAGGTTTCGCACGATTATGTGCGGCTCGCCAATGGCGTGGCGCTTTACGGATGCTTGCGATGCGGGGGATGCGCTCAAAGTCAGATTCCAAGCAGGTTGAACAGAAAGGCCATGATGCCGCAGGCGACCACGCCCCATACGATGCCGGTGACCACCGCCCGAGTGGCGGCATCGCCGACCGACGAGGAGCTGCGGCCGCATTGAAAGCCGCGCAGGCATCCGGAAATCGCAATTATCACCCCGTAGACGGTAGCCTTGAACATCCCTCCAAACAAATTGGTGAGCGTGGTCGCGTTCCAGGCCTCGCGAAAGAAGGTGGTGGGTGCCAGCTTAAGCATCGCAACTCCGACGAACGCCCCGCCCATCACGCCGAGCACGTCGGAGTACACGCACAACAGCGGCATCATCAGGACCAGCGCGACCACGCGCGGGAGAACCAGAAACTCGATCGGTGAGATGCCCATCGTGGTGAGCGCGTCGATTTCCTGCGTCACCTTCATGGTGCCGAGTTGGGCGGCGTATGCGGCGCCGGTGCGGCCGGCCATGATGATCGCGGTCATCATCGCGCCCATCTCGCGCACCATTCCAATCGCGACCAGGTCCGCGACATAGATCTGAGCGCCAAACTGCTGAAGCTGCACCGCACCCATGAAGGCCAGGATAGTGCCGACCAGGAAACTGATGAGGGTCACGATGCCGAACGCGTTTGCGCCGCATTCCTGGATTTCCACCAGCATGTCGATGCGCCGGTAGCGCGCTCTGCCGTTGAACATCCTGCCGAAGGCGATCGCAATTCCGCCCAGAAACGTGAGAAACGCCTCCGTTCCCTGCGCGTAGTCGATGGTCGCCTCTCCGACTCGATCAACCAGCGGGCGCGACTGCAACTTGACCCTGGCGTCTTTCTTTTCCGGAACCGCTTCAGCCAGCTCGATGAGCCGGACGAGCCCGTCGGGCAGGCCGGAGAAATCGATCGGAACCTTGCGCGCGCGGGCCAGATCCGTGGTGCGAGCGACAAAGGTCAAGAGACCGCTGTCCCATTCGCCGAGATCGCTGGTGTCGAAAGTGACGCGACGGACCGCTGGAGCCTTGTCGATTTCATGCACGACCTTGCCGACCGACGGCAGCCCATGATGCATCCGCCAGCTTCCCGACAGGCGGATGACCAGAGACGCGTCCGGGCCTCGTTCGAAATCGAGTCCCGTCAGAGTGGTCGTGACAGCTTCAGCCTGCATTCGGGCAAGTTCTACCTTTAAGCCTATCCAAAAAAATCATACGCGGGCGCATCGGCAGGTGCGATCCGCCGCCACAAAGTCGATACGATACAAGCCTAACACGGATTAGTTGGCAAAAGGGCTTCTATGCTCTTGACCCCGGACTATACTCCAAGGTCTAGGGTATAGACCAATGACGATTGGGCGATTGGCGCGCAGGGCGGGCCTGACGGTCGACACCCTGCGCTTTTACGAGCGCCAGGGAATTATCGCGCGGCCGCGCCGGTCCATCTCAGGTTATCGGAACTATTCCGAGGACGTTGTCGAACGGCTCCAGTTCGTGAAAGACGCCAAGGGGCTCGGATTTTCGCTCCGCGAGATTCGCGAGCTGCTTTCAATGGGAGTGCGTTCGACGCGCGAATGCGGTCCGATTACCAGAAAGGCGGAAGCCAAGCTCGCTGAGATGGCTGGCGAAATTGCCCGCCTCCAGCGCCTGCAGCGCACGCTGAGAAAGATGGTTCGGGATTGCCAGGGGTGCGCCAGCGCCAACCGAGCTTATCGGAGAATGATATGCGGGAAGTGACGATCTTCACCAACCATGGCTGATCGGCCTGCCACGCCGCGATGGACTTTATGTCGCGGCACGGCGTTCCGTTCGTGGAACGGAATATTGGCGATGACCCGGCGGCCAGGGACGAGCTTATCAGGGCGGGATTTCGCGCGGTTCCGGTAATCCGCGTGGGCGAAGAATCGATGGTGGGTTTCAGCCCGGTAAAGCTCCGCAAGCTGCTTGGAATCTAGCGACCGCCGCAGCGCGCATTTCGCCGCATGGCCACTCAGCCGGCCTCCGTGACCTGCAGCGCGCGCATCCGCCGCTCGCGCATCGCGAGCATATACCGCCGGGTCCACGCGATCATCACGACGGTCACCGCGAAAGCCATGATTGGCGACACCGCCACGACTGTCGCCGGCGTTAGTGTCAGGGCAAAGCCAACACGCACGAGGGCTTCGATCAGATAGACCACG
Source organism: Pseudomonadota bacterium (assembly GCA_021323675.1). GTDB lineage: Bacteria > Desulfobacterota > Binatia > Binatales > Binataceae > JAFAHS01. The sequence goes on from JAJPKP010000021.1 coordinate 107,997, forward strand.
CCCCACATCGCCGTGACAAAGCGCATTCCGGAACGAAAGGCCTCGTACTGCCAGAGTCCGTTCCACCATTCGAGCCGCACGGGATCGGAACCAGCCACGAACTGCCGCGAGATGTAAAAAAGCAAAGGCCGCTGGCCAAGCAGCGATCCGAGGCAGATAAAGCCGAAAGTGGCGGTCAGAAACGACTCCTTGATGAGCGCGAAAAGTACACTCCCCGAGATGAGGGAGGTGGCGGTCCCCACCGCAAGAAAGCTCATCACGATGAGCCCGAGCGGTTCCAGCCTGCGCGTCTGAATCCATCCGCGAGCGATATTCAGCGCGGGGAAAATGCCGCCAGCCGCGAGCGCCCACAGCGTTGAAACGCCGCGGTGGGTCAGGACATTAAAAACGATCACCGGCAGTGCCGCGTCCCAGACCAGCGCCGGCAATGCCTGCCGCAGACCGCCGCCCTGAACTTCGGAGGGATCGAACTGAGAAGGATCATTCAAGCCAAAGCACCTCGCGCAAGAACGAATCTTATCGCGGCGTGTTCAGCGGAATAATGCCGTCCAATTCCTGCACCAAAGGTGCAGCCAGGCGAGCCACTTTTGCGGTGAAAGTCGATTAGCCGCGCTAACGGTCGAGCCACTTCGGATTGTTGATCGCGAGCGCGTCGGCCAGCGACTGGCGGATATGCTCGCGCAGCTTCGGGGCGTCGAGAGGAATCGACCCCGCGCGGATTTTTCGCGCCAGTTCGCGGCTCAGCTCCTCGACCTCGCCGTCATGGCCCAAAAGCGCCACCAGGCGCTGATGTTCGGCCGCGGCATGCGCGCCGCGCAGCTCGAGCTCGCGGCGGACGGTGTTGAGGACGTTGGCGGTGACGCGGGTTTTGAAGCGATGGTACCCGGTCAGGGTCGGCATCAGCTCCTCTTCCAGGTACTTGACGGCAGCCTGCAGGAGGATGGTCGCTTTGGGTAAACTCGATGGCATGGTCAGTTAGCGCCTAGTCTCGGCCCTCCAGCAGTTCGAAAAAGTCCCACAGCGGCTCTTCGATTCGCCGCCCGATAGCGCATCGCTCGACCCCCATTTCCTCGATTCCGCGCGTGCCCAGCCGAAGGCATCCCGCAGCCCACTTCACGCTGCCGAACGCCTCCCAAAACCGCACATCCGCGGGATTGACCGTGAAGCCGCTCGCCCTCTCGTATGCTTCGAACAACTCCTCGCGCCGGCCGAAGCCTCCGACCGGCAGTTTACCGCCGAAGCGCCAGGTCTTTACGCAGAGCCATCCGAGATCCTGCATCGGATCGCCCGCCTGCCCAATCTCCCAGTCGAGCACGAGGCGGATACCGTCGTTTTCGCCGACGATCATGTTGCCGATGCGAAAGTCGCCGTGCACGACCGTGTAGCGAGCGTTTTTGGGGAGATTGTCGGAGGCCCACCTGAGTCCCCATTCGATCGCGGGCAGATTCAGGCCGTAGAAATCGACGACCTTGCGCTGTGCCTCGATCATCTCGGCGGCGCTCTGGCCCTTGAGGAATGGAACTTCCGCGAGCGGGATCGAGTGGATTTTGGCGAGAATCTCGCCGGCCTGCCGCGTCATCTTCGCGCGGGCCGGCGCAAACGCGGGCTCGCGCAGAATTTTCGGTGCAAGCGTTTCTCCATCCACTCGGTCGGTGATATAGCCCGGCCCCAACCCGTCGGATGTCTCCAGGATTGCGCGGATGCGCGGAGCGGGAACTCCGTTTCTCACCGCCGCCATCATCAGATGCGCGCCCTCTTCGGCCGTCGGATGGGGGGAGATGCCGGCAAGCGGCGCCGGGACATCCTCGGGCGCCGCGGCGGCGAGCTGAAGGATGAGCCGATGGCGTTCGCTCCCGATGTCGGCATCGAACGACCACGTCGTCCGGTTCGCGCCGCCGGTCAGTTGCTGCAAATCGTGAAGGGTGCCGGGCGCGCCTACATGCCGCGCCACGGCGGCATGCAGGCGGTCCGCGAAATCACCTTTGTTCATTAGCGATCAATTAGCCTTTCCATCATAGTCCGCGAATGCGCGCGATGCTCAGTCGGCGGCGGCCGCCTTGCCGCGGCTGCTGGTGAAGCCGAACAGGATCTGCGCAACCCGGCGCATCTGGATTTCCTCCGAGCCCTCGGTGATGCGGTAGCGGCGGTGGTGACGGTAGATGTGCTCGAACGGCTTGTGGCGCGAGTATCCGATTGCGCCGTGGACCTGAATCGCCCGGTCCGCCGCATTGCACACCAGCCGATTCGCGCGGTAGTTGCACATCGCGACCTTGTGCGAGAGCTTGCGCGCAACTTCCGCCTTCGGAATCTGGTCCATCTCCCACGCCGTTTTGTAAATCAGCGTCCGCAGCATCTCGGCTTCGGTGTGCAGCTCAACCAGGGGCCATTGGATCGCCTGATTGACGGCCAGCGCCTTGCCGAACGGCTTGCGCTCCTTCGCGTATTTCACCGACTCATTGATGCAGTACTGCGCCGCGCCCAGCGATGACGCAGCCTGGCGGATGCGGTTTTCGTGCACGAAATGCTGCGCCACCGCCAGTCCGTTCTCCGGATCGCCGAGAATCTCTCCAGCGGGGACGTAGATGTCCTTGAAGGAGACGCGAGGATGGTCGGTCGGCATGTTGAAGGTCCAGAGGTACTCCTCGACCTTAAATCCCTGGCTGCTGGTCGGAACGATAAAGCAGGAGATGCCTTTGGCGTCGCCGTCCTTGCCGGAGGTGCGGGCGAAGATGAAATCGTGGGTGGCGACGTGCAGGCCCGTGTTCCACATCTTGGCGCCGTTGATTCGCCAGCCGTCGCCGTCGCGCACCGCCCGCGTTTCCATCCAGGTCGCATCCGAACCGTGATTGGGCTCGGTCAGGCCAAAGGCGATGCGAATCGAGCCGTCGAGGATGCCGGGGATGAATTTCTTCTTCTGTTCCTCGGTGCCGAAGTCCCGAAACATCAGCACCGTGGGCAGGTTGCCGACGATCGAGCTTTCGTTCTGGAGATCGTTATGCAGGCCGAGCCCCTTGGCGGCCAGGTATTCTCGAATCACCGCCATCCCGAGGTTGGTGCCGTCCTTGCCGCCGTATTCCTTCGGCAGCGCATAGCGGTAGTGCCCCGCCTTGTCGGCGCGACGGCGCATCTCCGCCAGCAGCGCCTCCCAATCGTGACGCGGCAGTCCGTCGCGCTCGAAGTCGGTGCGGGCCCATTCGCGGCGGTGATCGAAGAAGCGGATGTTATCGTTTTCGCGTTCGAGCGGCTTGATTTCTTTTTCGATAAACTCGTCGAGTTCCCTCAGATAGGCCTTAAGTTCGGCCGGAATTTCGAAATCCACGTGACTGTCTCCTTTGAACGAGCTAAACGAACGTTTAACAAAGGCCAATTCAAACCAAAGCGCAAGAGTTCACGGTATTGCAAGCCGTGATAAAGTGCGTCCCCGGAGAGAACGACCAAAATGCCTTACCAGACAATCCTTTACGACGTTGCTGACAACATCCTGACCATCACGCTGAACCGGCCCGAGCGGCTCAACGCGTTCACCGGCGAGATGATGACCGAGATGATCGACGCGTTCGATCGGGCCGATGCGGACGACAACGTGCGCGCGGTTATCGTGACCGGCGCGGGGCGCGGCTTCTGCGCGGGCGCCGACCTCTCGGCGGGCGCCAAGACCTTCGACTACGAGGCTCGTGACGATCGGCCCGACCGAAAGCCGCATATCAAGCCCGACGGCTCGATTGACTTCAGCCACGAATCGGTTCGCGATGGCGGCGGACGGCTTACGCTGAGAATCTACGAATGCCTCAAGCCGGTGATCGCGGCGGTCAACGGACCGGCGGTCGGCGTCGGCGTTACGATGCAACTGCCGATGGATGTGCGGTTGGCGTCGGAGAATGCGCGCTTCGGATTTGTGTTCTCGCGCCGAGGGCTGGTGCCCGAGGCGTGTTCGAGCTGGTTCCTGCCGCGAATCGTGGGAATTTCGCAGGCGCTCGAATGGGCATTCAGCGGACGCGTCTTCTCGGCGCAGGAAGCGCTGGAAGGCGGACTGGTAAAGAAGATCTACAAGCCGGACGAGCTGATTCCCGCCGCCCGCGCTTTGGCGCGCGAAATCGCCGACAACACCTCGCAGATCTCGGTCGCGCTCATCCGCCAGATGTTCTGGAAGATGCTCGGCGCGGACCATCCGATGGAAGCGCACAAGATCGACAGCCGCGGCATCTTCGTGCGCGGCTCTTCGGACGACGCCAAGGAAGGCGTCACCTCGTTTCTCGAAAAGCGGCCGCCCAGGTTCACCGATCGCGTATCGACCGGGATGCCGCCATATTTCCCGTGGTGGACCGAACGCAAGTACAGCTAGACATTCGCCTGACGAGGATGCCGCGAAGGGGGCGCGAAGCCGCGGCATCCTCGCCGGCGATGAAAGACTGCGCCCCTCTTCAAGCCGGCGAAGCCCTCCAGCGTGCGTTGTTCGCGGGTTAAACAATCTGGCCGGCGCGGGCTTGCGTGTACTTGCCGCCGTCGACAACGATCTTGCCGTTGACGATGACCTTTTCGATTCCGCGAGCGTGGCGGATATAGCGGTTTCCGCCGCCGGGGAAGTCGCTAACGAATTGTTCTTCGCCGCGCGAGATCGTTTTCGGATCGAACAGGGTGAGATCGGCGGCGGCGCCGGCCGCGATTCGGCCGCGATTTTTTATCCCCCACGCGTCCGCCTGCTCCGAAGTCAGCCGCTGTACGGCGCGCTCCAGCGTAAACTTGCCGTACTCGCGGACAAAACGAGCGAACAGATCGGTCGTGTCGCCGGCTCCGCAGAACTGCGACACGTGCGCGCCCGCATCCGATGCGCCGATGTGAATCGACGGATGGTCAAGAATCTGCGCGACAATCGCCGGATCGGCGTGGATGACGTCGTTGATCTGAAACTCGGTCCGAAGCTCGTCGGCCACCGCGATATCGAGCATCGCATCGGGAATCGCCTTGCCCTGATCCTTCGCGATATCCGCGATTCGCCGTCCCTGATACTGCCGATTTGACGGATTGTAAACCTCGCCCACGACGGCGGCGTGAAGCAGCGGCGCGATTAGGCGTTCCGCCTGCTTGACCAGCTTCGGGCGCGCGGCGGGATCGGCAAATCCCGCAAGGCGTTCCGGCAGCGAAAGCTGCATCAGGCGGTTCCAGGCCGGCACCCCGTAGAGCAGGAACGAGGTCTCCGACAGCCGGATATTGATATTGAAGCTGCGCGGCATCGATTGGCCAAACACCTTGGCGCCTCGCGCGCGCTGCTCGTCGAGCTTGTCCAGGTTGAGTTTGTAATTTCCGGGCTGGGCGGGACTGTAAACGATCGGCGCGATCGTGCAGAAGACGCCGCTTCCGAGACTCAACTCGGCAAGCTCCTCGATATTTCTGAGCTGCGCCTGCGGGTCGATGCAGTAGGGTACGGTCTGGAGCGTGCCGCGCCCGCTCCGGGCCATCGCCTTGCACAGCGCCATCTTCTCGCGCATATCGGCGAGCCGGCTGGGAACGGGGCGTCCGTTCTCGTCGATGTCCACGTAGGAGGTGGAAAGGCCGATCGCGCCCGCGGCCATCGCCTCTTCCATCAGCTCGCACATCGCGCCGATCTCCGCATCGTTCGCCACTCGCTCCTGGCTCTCCGGCCCCATCACGTACCATCGCAGGGCCGAATGGCCCACGAGCGCGCCGACATTGATACCGAGTCCGGGGCGGATGAAATCGAGATACTGGCCGAAGCTTTCCCATTTGAAGGGCACGCCTTCGTCGAAAGTCGGCTCCTTGATGTCCTCGATCTTGCCGAACATCTTGATGAGCTTGCGGCTTCCGCCCTCGCGCACGGGAGCCAGGCTCAGCGAGCAGTTGCCGATGACGGCGGTGGTGACTCCGTGTTCAAGGCTCGGAGTGGCCAGGCGATCCCAGCAAAGCTGCGGATCGTAATGCGTGTGCACGTCGATAAATCCCGGGCTTAAAACCTTGCCTTGCGCGTCGAGCTCGCGCTCCGCGGCGCCGTCGAATCTTCCGACCGCGGCGATTTTGCCGTCTTTCACGGCGACGTCGCCCCTGAATGACGGCGCGCCGGTCCCATCGACTATCTGTGCATTGCGAATGGCTAGCTCTGCCTGACTCATGATGTGTTCTCCTCGTTCAGCGGCCGCCCGCCGCGTCCCTGACGGTGTGAGTGTTCGGATGCTTTCTCTTTTACTGAATCAATGGCCGAATCGGCGCTTCAGCCAATCCACCATCTTCGCGTTAACCTGGTCCGGGAACTCCTGCTGAACCCAGTGTCCGGCGCGTTCGATGTTGTGCATCTCGAGGTCGGAGCACAGCGCGGGCATCCCGGCCGCCATCTGGGGCCTAAGCGCGATGTCCCAGGCCGCGGTGATCATCAGGCACGGCAGCGCCAGTTTATTCACGCCGACCTCAGGATGCTCGCGCGCGTTGCGATCGATGTTGCGGTACCAGTTGATGCCGCCGCGGAAGCCGGTCTTCTCGAACGCGCGCACGTAGGTGTCCAGCTCCTCCGGCGTGACGATAAGGGGGGTGTTCGGCTGAAGGTCCTCGATTCGGCGGAAGGGGTTCATGTCCAGCTCGCCGCTCGCCATCATCTGTCTGGTCGCCTCAGCCGGATCGATCGGCGCGCGCATCAGCCGGTCGAAGATCAGCCGCGCCTTGGGGTCCATCACGCTCTCGGCGCGCCCCGGCTCCTGGAACCAGAGAATATAGATCCGCTCGTCCTTGCCGCCGACCATCGCGCGCATCTGCGCCAATCCGGGAAATGCGATGTAAGGCGTGCAGACGCCGATCACTCCGGCGGTCCGCTCCGGATAGAGCACCGGCATCGCCCACGCGACGAATCCTCCCCAATCGTGGCCCACAAAGATGGCTCGCTCTATCTTGAGAGCATCGAGGAGCCCGGCCATGTCCGCGGTCAGTTCGGCAAGCCCGTAGTCCTCGACCGCGGGCGGCGCGGTGGAAGCGCCGTAACCGCGCTGATCGGGCGCGATTGCGCGGAAGCCGGCTGCCGCAACCGCAGGCAACTGGTAGCGCCATGAATACGCGAGTTCCGGAAAGCCGTGGCAGAAGACCACGGCCGGGCCGCTCCCCATCTCATGAACAGAGAGCGTGATATCGGGCTTACCCTTGCGCTTCGGCAGCGCGACCGCGTGAGGTGCGGGCCAATTCAGATTCGGCATGTCGTTTCTCCTCGTCGTTTCACACCGATGGCTTCATTTGACGGGATGATCTGTGCGGTCCGAGCGATCATTCCGTCATTCGATTCCTATCGCTTCTGCTTCGCGGCCTGCTCGGCAAAATGTTTCTGCACGGTTTCGGTCGCGGCGCTGATCGCCTTTCCGATCAATTCCTGGTTGTGATCGGTGTACCACTGCAGCGACGCGGCGCGCGCGAGGTTCGATTCATTGAAGCGCGGGAGCACGTGCCGCGCGAACAGCTCGTACGATCGTTTGGTCGCGTCGAAGTTCGCCCAGTTATGCGCGAGCATCAGCAGGCATCCAAAGCCTCCCGACTGCTTCTCCAGCCGTTCGATCATCGCGATCGCGTCGTCGGGCGTGCCGATCACCGCGCGCCCCGATTCCACCATCGCCTCGGCCGGATCCTTGGCGGTCAGATCGTCGCCGCTGGCGGTGGGGTTGATGCGGCTGAAGTAATCAACCCACTTGGTGAGCCCGAACTTCACGTCGCGCATCGCCTGTTCGCGGCTTTCCGCCAGATGCATCGGCGCGACCAGGCGAAGCGCCGAGCGATCCATCTCGCGACCGTGCTCGCGCGCGACCTCGCAGGCGACCTGCCAGTTGGTGCCGAGCACATCGTAACCGCCCTGTTGCGAGGCGGCCACGCACAGCATCCCGAGTCCGTAGCGGCCCGCGAGCTTTCCGCCCGAGGGAGTAAAGGTGCTGGCGACCGCGAATTCCGGCCGCGGACGGGAATACGGAAGTAGCTGGCAGCGCGCCTCCTTGAGCGTGTACCACTCGGTTTGCTCGTTCACGATTTCTCCGCCGAGCAGCCGCAGGATGACGTCGAGCGACTCGGCCATCCGGTCGCGCTGCTTCGGCACCGGCACGCCCAGCATCTCCGCATCGGAGGGGAGCAGCCCCGGTCCTACGCCAAACATCGCGCGCCCGCGCGTCATGTGATCGAGCTGCGCGATACGGTTGGCGACCATCAGCGGATGATGATACGGCAGCGAAATGACGCCGGTTCCAAGCCGGATTCGCTCAGTACGTTCGGCGGCGGCCGCGATCATCAGCTCCGGCGACGCGATAATCTCGTAGCCGGCGGAATGGTGCTCGCCGATCCAGGCTTCGTCGAAGCCGATGCGATCGAGATGCTCGATCAGTTCGATATCGCGGCGCAGCGCGAGCGTGGGGTCTTCGTCCACCGGATGGAACGGCGCCATGAAGATACCGCATCGCATCCGATTGGGTCGTATCGTGTTCATCAACATCCTCCTTACCGGGCAATCGCCGCGGGTGGATAGGGTGGAATATCGTCAGAGTCCGGAGCCGGGCGCGGCGGCCGCTGCATCAGGGCATTCACCGCAGCCAGGAACGCCTCATCGGTCGCCAGCGACTCGGGCGGGCGATTGAGGTTGAGCACGTTGAAGATGGCCTCGGCGATCACCGGATCGTCCATGCCTTCGCGCATGATTCGTTCTCCGACCGGTCCGTTGAAGGGATCCTGGGAATCGGCTGTGCCGGAGCCCTGGGCCAGCGCCTGCCGATCGCGCGCGACCGAAAGCGACCAGGGCTGTTTCAGGAACTCAGCCTGCCGCTTGAAAAAAGCCGCGGGAAAGGCCGGATCGGCGGGACTCATCTCGCTCAGATGCTGCCGCAGTATCTGGGCGCATACCGATGCGCTGGTCATCCCCTGGCCGTAAACGGGATTAAACCCGCACACCGCGTCGGCCAGACTGATGTATCCCGCGGGACCGTTCCAGTTCTCGTAGTGATGCCACATGTTCTGCATGCCGCGCCGATGGAAAATCGCGGAGACCGGCTTCGAAATGGCCACCGCTTCGGCGACGATCGGCGATCTCAGTTTCGCGCAGAGTGCGGCGAACGATTCGTGATCGGCCGGCAACGGGCGGCCTCCCCACGACGCGAGTGTAAGCAGGAAGCGGTCACCCTCGATCGGCAGGATTAACGCGAAATAGTAATCCTCCGGGCGTTTCGGTTTCGCCGACGGATTCAGGAAGATGCCCTTCCACCACCAATTGGATGGCCGCTCGCCCGGCGGCGGCGCCTGGTACCAGCAGGTGCTGTACCCCGCATCGGCATCGACCACTTCGCACTCGACCGCCGGGAATCCCAATTGTTCCAGCCATTGCGATGCGCGGGAGCTGCGCCCGCTGCAATCGACAATCAGGTCGGCGTCGATGGTTTCAGTCTGTCCGCCCGCGACCTTGCGCATCTGGACGGCGCGCATCCGGCTGCGGTCGGAAGTCAAAAGCAGGCCGGCGGCCTCGGTCTGCTCGAGGATAGTCACGCGCGGCATCTGCTTTATTCGCTCGCGGATCTGCTTTTCGATAAGCAGCCTGCTCACGCAGAGCATCAGATGGCCGGTAGGCCGGCGCCGCGACCATCCGTCCGGCTGCAGCGCCGCCATATCGACGCCCGCATCGAAATCGAGCGCGCCGTTGTGGCGAAGGGCGTCGTCCAGGCCGGGGAAAAGCGAGTTGAGCTCGCGCCGGCCGCGATCGAGTATCACGTGCGGATGGCGGCTCTGCGGCACGCCCTTGCGATGGACCGCGTCTTTGGGCAGCTCATCGCGCTCGATCAGCGTCACGCGTTCAAAATGATCGGCGAGCACGCGCGAGGCGCACAGCCCGCCGATTCCGCCGCCGATCACGACAGCGTGTTTTTCCTTCATCTAGTCCTACTCCATTTCAAGTTAACTGACGGACATCAGGCTGCCGGAGAGCGTCCGGCTTTCGCGAGAATCGAAAAACGGCGGGGCAGCGCCGGCGAAGCGGCAGCCGAAACCCGCGCCGTTCGGAGATTTTGCCTGGGGAAGATCAGATCTTGTACAAGGCCGCCACGTTTTGCCCGGCGAGCTTGGCCGCGGCGGACGCGGGCATTTCGGCGAGCAGGCCCTTTAACTCCTTGATGTATTCGCGGCCGTGATCCTGATGAGGGAAATCGCTGGCCCAGAAGAATCGGTCTTCTCCCGCGAACCTGATCAACCCTGCCAGCGCGCGCTCGTCAGGATCCGCGCTGATCCAGCACTGGGTGCGGATATAGTGGCTCGGCGGATTCTTCAGCGGCGCGCGATTGATCGGCACTTCGTACAGCGCGTCCATCCGGTCGATCCAGTAGCCGATCCATCCCGCGCCGCTTTCGAGCACCACGGTCCTAAGCTTCGGGAACTTGTCGAACACGCCGAAAGAAAAGAGCGTGGTGAAAGCAACCTGCGCCGAGTGGCACGCCATCACCTGGTGATACCAGATTGACGATCCAAGTCCGTTGAAGCGGCGCGATGCGAGCGTGGCGGGCTCGAAGGTCGGATGGATTCCGAACGGCACGTCGAGTTCCTGGAACTTCGCAAACAGCGCGTCGTGGTCGCGATGCCCGTGCGCGCGGCGTGAATGGTTGAACGGAGAAACGAATGCGCCGCGGCATCCGTCCTTCACCGCCCGATCCAGCTCGGCCACGGCGGCCGGGATGTCGAGCAGCGACAGATGCGCGATCGGAATCAGGCGGCCGCCCGAATCGCGGCAGAAATCCGCAATCCATCGATTGTAAGCCCGGCAATACGCAGCCGAGAGCTCGGGATCCTCTACCTCCGCCTCCCATAAAAGGCCGATGGTTGGATAAAGAATCGCCTTGTCGATTCCTTCGCGGTCGAGAAGCTGGAGGCGTTCCTTCATGTCCATCGAGCCGAACGGCGCGGAATTCAGATAGGTTCGGCTCGCCGAGGGTTTGAGTTCGTCGGCGCCGCGGCCCATCGCGCCCAGCGTATGCAGCACGCCGTGGCGCATCAGTTGAGCGGGCTTGCCGTCGTACTCGAGAAACTCCATTCCATTTTCGTCGCGGCGGATCCTGATTGCGCGCGAACGGAACGTGTCTTCGAGGTACTTTTCCCAGAGATCGGGCGGCTCGAGGATATGGCCGTCGGCGTCAATGATAACCTGCTCTGCCGGCATCGTCGGATTCTCTAAAGGTTGTAACAGCGGACGACGTTCTCGCCGACCACGCCGCGGCGCGCCTCGGGCGACATCGGCGCCACCATCCGTTCGAGCGCGTCAAGATACTTCCCGCCGTGGTCGGGATGGGGAAAATCGCTGGCCCAGAAAAAGCGGTCGCGGCCGACGTAGTCGATTACATAGGCGGTCGCCTGCTCGTCGGGATCGCCCGAAATCCACACCTGGCTGCGGACATACTCGCTGGGTTTCTTCTTGAGCGGGACGGTCTGCCCGATCCAGGTCTCGTAGCCCTCGTCCATCCGGTCCATCCAGAAGCCGAGCCACGACGAGCCCGATTCGAGAATTACGACGCGCAGTTTCGGAAACTTGTCGAACACGCCGAACTGGAAGAAGGTCGAGAGCGGTTGCTGGAGAATCTGCGATGCCATCACGCCGAGCAGCGGCATCCGTTCCATCCCGCGAAACCGCGCGCGGTTGAGCCCTTTGGGCTCGAAGGTCGGATGGATCGCCAGGGGAACGTCCAACTCCTCGGCGGCGGCGAAGACCGGATCGTGATCCGGATGCCCGTGCGGTTTGCGGGTGATGGTGAAAGGCGCGACGAATGCGCCTCGGCATCCGTCCTTCACGGCGCGGCGCAGCTCGGCCGCGGCAGCCTGGGGATCGCCGAGCGAAAGATGCGCGATTGGCACAAGCCGATCGGGGCAGGGGCGGCAGAAGTCGGCGATCCAGCGGTTGTATGCGCGGCAATACGCCTGCGACAGTTCGACATCTTCGACCTCGGACTCCCAGAGGATTCCGAGCGTCGGGTAGAGAAGCGCCTTGGCCAGGTTTTCCCGATCGAGCAATTCGACGCGCTCGCGCGCGTCCATCGAGCCGAACGGCGCGCATCCGACGTACGTGCGTTCCGCCGCGGGCCGGAGTTCGTCCTGCGCCCGGCCCATCCCGCCCAGCGCCGCGAGGAAGCCGGGTTGCGCCTGCTCGGAAAGCTTGCCGTCATACTGAAGGCATTCGAGACCTTGATCGTTCTTCACGATCTTGATCGCACGCGGCTGGTATTTGCTCTCCAGGTATTTTTCCCAGAGATCGGGCGGCTCGAGGATATGTCCGTCGGCATCGACAACGAGATCTTTGGATGGCATTTTCAGCTCCCTCCAAAAGTCATTCGCGCCTAGCGCGCGGCAGCGGAAGCCTCCGACTGAATGGCCTTGACCTTGGGGTTCAGCTTCGGCATCACGTAGCGGCCGATCAGGTCGATGGTCTGCATGACCTTTTCGTGCGGGACCGACGCCACCTGCACCAGCATCAGGAGCAAATCGACGCCCGCCGATTCGTACATCTTGGCCACTTTGAGGCAATCTTCCGGATCGCCGACCATCACCGCGCCGGCTTCGATTCGCTTGTCCAGCTCGGCGAGCGAAAGGCGGTAATCTCCGAGCGCGACCGCCTGCTCCGCCATCTTTTTGTAATACTCGTAGCCCTTGACCTCGCGCTTGGCGAAGGGCGTGAACAACTCGGCGCCCTTGCGCGTGGTGAAGTCGATAGCGTCCTTTCCGAGCAGCTTGGCTTCTTCGCGCGTGGGCGCGCAGATGCATACGGTGGCGGCGGCAGTGCGCCCGTTGACGAACGCGCCCACGGGCTCGCAATTCTTAAGTCCGTTCTTGTAGGCGGTTACCAGTTTTTCGAGCACGCCCGGCTCGGAGATTCCAAATCCCAGGGCGCCAATGCCCTTGTGCGCCGCGACTTCCCACGTGGTCGGCTGCGTGGCCGCGACCCAGATGGGCGGATGCGGCTTTTGAACGGGCTTGGGGATGACTTCGCGCTCCGGCATCTTGAAGTACTTGCCGTCCCACGAGAACGTCGGCTGCGTCCACATCCTGGGAATTGCCGCGATCGCTTCTTCCCACATCGGGCGCGAATCTTCCGGATGAACCTGAAAGCCGTCGAGTTCCGCTTCGGTAATCGAACGGCCGGAACCGAATTCGACCCGCCCGTTCGACATGATGTCGAGCACCGCAATTCGCTCCGCGACTCGCGCCGGATGGTTGAACGGAATCGGCAGCAGGCAGACGCCGTGGCCGAGCCGGATGCGCGAAGTCACCTGGCTGAGCGCGCCGTACCATACTTCGGGCGCCGACGAATATGACCATTCGCTGAGGAAGTGATGCTCGACCGTCCACACGGAGTGATAGCCGAGGCGATCGGCAAGTTTCACCTGCTCGGTCGCCTGGTGATAGATGTCGTACATGAACCCTTCGTAATGGGGCCGGCTTCTTTGGATCTCGTACTGCAGGGCAAATTCCATCAGATTGTCTCCTTCAGTGTGACGAGGCCTGCTGCTCCCGGAGTTCGAGTATCAACGGGGCGATTGTTAGCGCCCGCGACGCGGGCGGCCGGTCTCAGTAAATGAGCATTTACTGGCGACGGGATGAAGCCTAGTAAATGACCGTTTACTTGTCAAACGCCAATGCGCATTATGGGAGCGTGAGCATCGCCACCCGAAAAGCACTCTCGGGCAAACCGCTGGCACCCGATGATGCATCGTCGCGGAAGAGCCCGCCGGCGAGCGAAAGAGGAAGTCAATCCACCCGCGAGCGAATCCTCGATTCGGCGACGCGCCTGTTCGCCGAGCATGGGTTCGAGAGCGCTTCGATGCCGGCGATTGCCAAAGCGAGCGGAATCACCGCGGGCGCAATCTACAAACACTTCGAGAGCAAGGGCGACCTCCTGCTTGAAGTCGTGAAGCGATCGTTCCTCTCCAGTCCGCTCTTCGCGCACGGATCGGAAACGGAAAACGATGCGACCGCGCTGCCATATCTGGCAGCCGCTTATACGGAGCCGGCGCTCAAGCTGGTGCGCCAGCTTTCCATCGAGGTCCATTCGGCATCGACCAAGGATGCCAAGGTCAGGCAGGTCCTGTCCCATTCCGACAAGCTTGCGATGAAAGGAATCGCCGAAAGCATCGCCGCCGCCCAGCGCGCCCGCAAGATCGATCCGAATCTAAATCCCGAGCATGTCGCGCGCCTGTTCTGCGTCTTCATCATGGGGCTCATCCACATGGATACTCTGCTTCCAGACCTTATCGGCGACCGTTCATGGCATGAGTTCGTGCGCGACCGAGTCGCAATTCTGATTGGCTCCCGCTAAGGCTCGCAAAACGGTCACACCCGTCCCGAAATGAAGCCGTAAACAACCCATCACACGTTGCAGGTAGCGTCGTGTGTAGCGATGATTTAGAGTGCCTGCGCCTAAAATTGCTTTGAAAAAGTGATGGTGGAAAAAGATGGCGGCGGCCGTTGATGCCTCTGTACTAAGGGAGAAATTCTCGCAAAGCCCCGGAAGGATCGGCGCCGTCATCTTCAGCGCGGTTCTTCTGATTGGCGCGGCATATGTCGCCGTCAGCCTCGGGCGAGACCTTCGGACCGCTCATGGCGTCACCTTGATGCCGTTCATGCTGCTCGGCGTCGCGCTGATGGTTGCGCTCGGGTTCGAGTTCGTAAACGGCTTTCACGACACGGCGGAGGCGGTTGCGACGGTTATCTACACGCATTCGCTCGAACCGTATTTCGCGGTTGCCTGGTCGGGCGCGTGGAACCTGCTGGGAGTTCTGACCTCGAGCGGCGCGGTTGCGTTCGCGATCGTTTCATTGCTGCCGGTGGAGCTTATCCTCCAGGTGGGCAGCGCGGCCGGCTTTGCGATGGTGTTTGCGCTGCTCGTGTCCGCGATCGCGTGGAACCTGGGGACCTGGTACCTCGGGTTGCCCGCTTCAAGCTCGCACACCCTGATCGGATCGATCATCGGCGTGGGTGTCGCCAACCAGTTGCTATCGAAGGGAGGCGCGACGAGCGGCGTTGACTGGTCGCAGGCGGCCAACGTCGCCAAGTCGCTGATCGTCTCGCCGGTGGTGGGCTTTGTGCTGGCCGCGATGCTGCTTATGGCGATGCGCATGGTGATCAAGGACAAGAAGCTCTACACCGCTCCCGCGGGAACCATGCCTCCGCCGTTCTGGATTCGGGCCATGCTCATCCTGACCTGCACCGGCGTCAGTTTCGCGCACGGCTCGAATGACGGACAGAAGGGAATGGGGCTCATCATGCTGATCCTGGTGGGCACCGTGCCGACCGCATACGCGCTCAATCACGCGATCACGCCCGGCCAGACCCAGGATTTCATCGCGGTGTCGCGGCAGGCCGCCAACGTCATCGATCAATACGTCGAGCCGCGGGCGGTGGTGGCCGATCCGCGAGAAGAACTCTCCGAGTATCTGCGAAGCCGCACGTACACGCCCTCGGTGGCGCTCGCGCTGCGACAGATGATAACCGAGGTTGGCGACGAAACCGCGATGTTCAAATCGCTCGAATCGGTTCCCGACCAGAGCGTGCGCAATTTCCGCAACGACATGTACCTGACCAGCGAGACGCTGCGCCTGATGCAGAAATCGGGACAGCCCCGAATCCGATTGACCGATTGGGAATCGCTGATGAACTACAAAAAGTACATCGACGCCGCTACGCGCTTCATCCCGCCGTGGGTAAAAGTCGCGGTGGCGCTCGCGCTGGGGATGGGGACGATGGTGGGATGGCAGCGAATCGTGATTACCGTCGGCGAGAAAATCGGCAAAGAACATCTCACCTACGGGCAGGGAGCCGCCGCCGAAATCATCACGATGGCGACGATCAGCGGCGCCGACTATGTCGGCCTGCCGGTCAGCACCACGCACGTCCTCTCTTCGGGAATCGCGGGAACGATGGCGGCGAACCGCTCCGGCCTGCAATGGGAGACTATCCGCAATATCGCGATGGCATGGGTGCTGACGCTGCCGGCGGCGATGCTGTTGTCGGCAATCCTGTTCACCGCGTTCAGGGCGATGTTTTGAGCGCGCGCGACGGCGGGAGCCCGTCACCCCGCGACCGCGGCGCGCAGGCGCCGATCGTAGTAATCGGCCAGCCCTTCGAGGACGGGCCGCACCGCGCCGCTGATCGACGATCCGTGCATCACCGCGATCGTTCGCGGCTCGAGCGCCGCAAGACGGCGCACGGTCGATGGAGTATCGGTCGTGATTCCGGTTGCGCGGAATTTTTCTTCCGCATCGAGCGCGGCGGGCAGAATGTCGCCGCTTGCGATCGCCGGTCCATCGCCGAACTGAAACAGCAGATCGCTGCTGAACAGCGTCGCCGTCGTTTCCTCGAAAATCAGTCCCGCATCCCAGCAATGCGGCACGTGCGGGGTGTCGATGCGCCGGACGCGCTTTCCACCGAGGTCGATCACCTCTCCGTTCGCGAGCGCGCGCGGCGGGCGCGCCGCCGTGTCGTTCAGCCAGATGTTGCATCCGATACGTCCATGCGCGGCGGTTGCGGAGGGCGCGGCGGCCAGCCATTCGTTGAGCGATCCGCATTCGTCGGATTCGACGTGGCTGAAGGTAATCCATCTGAGCCGCTTGAGATCGATTATTTCGGCGGCGGCGGCCGAAACCGACCCAAACAAAAAGCGCTGCCCGCAATGGAACAGCATCGGCTCGTCCGCGTCGATCAGAAACTGGTTGAAGCTTATTCCGGCCGGAGGCGCGACCTCCGGGACGTAGGTGGAAAGCCGGTAGATGCGGTTGGCGACTTCATCGATCCTGGTTTCCATCGGCGCAGCCTCCGGATCGGGCATCGAACATACAGACTGTCTGTTTCTCTAGGTCCCCGGCCCGTGGCCGTCAAGGATCGGCCCGAAGGAAGATTCCGCCCAGGGGCCTGCTATCAATGATCGCCCCGAGTCCGTAAGACTTTGAAGCGCGTGATTGTTACCGAGGAGGAATAACCGATGAAAGCCGCGAACGCGTTGGCGATCTCGCTCGCCGCCTTGGTTCTCTGCCTGTCTCCATCGGGGCTCAAAGCGGGAGGATGCCCGAGCGAGCCTGACTGGTCGTACACCGGCGCCAAAGGCCCGCAGAACTGGAACTCGCTCTTTCCGACGCAATGCGGCAACGGGTCGCGGCAATCCCCTTTCGACATCGTGACCGCGTCGGCGCAGCCCGCCCCGCTTCCGCCCCTGACGTTTCATTACAGAGTCGCCGATGTGCTGGTCCTCGATCACGATGACCAGGTGCGATTCGATCACGGGGCCGGCAACTTCATCACGATCGGCAAGACCAGGTACAACTTGATCAACATCCACGATCATACGCCGAGCGAATACACGCTGAACGGGCAGCGGTTCCCGATGGAGATTCATCTCGTTCATCAGGACCCGAACACCGGTCAACTTGCGGTGGTGGGGGTCTTTGTAAACGCGGGCAATGCCGATCCGGGTGTGGTGGCGCCGCCCAGCCTCAAACAACCCTCGACCGTCGATCTCAAATTGACGGACCTCATTCCCGCGAAAAAAAGTTACCTGCGCTTCAACGGATCGCTGACCACTCCGGGGACCACCACCAAGCTGCCGCGATGCGCGGAAGGCGTGGTGTGGACCGAGATGCTCACGCCGATCGTGATGTCAAAAGAGCAGATCGCCGCCTTTGAAGACGCATCCGAGGCGTGCTGGGGCACGAAAGTCACCAATCGTCCTCCGCAACCGACAAACGGCCGATTCCTTCTGGCGCCGATAGGCGAGTGACATCCGAACTGACAGTCAATGATCGGGACGCGGCGAATGCTCGATGATGAACCTGGCAGCCTCGCCGGGCTCGTCGGTGATGAAAAGCAGGTCTTTGGAGTTAGCCATCTTGCGCAGGATCGGAAACACGGGCAGATCGCGTTCATACTGGCTTTTGCCAAGAAAAACCATCACGTTGCGGAATCCCGATCGCGAGTAATGGCTCCGCTCGGCATCCATGAAGACCTCTTCGCGGGTGCCGGCGCTTCCGGGGGCGAAGACGATGCCGGATCGAGAGTTGTGGATCAACTGCGCTTCGCGGATGCTGACGTCGAAATAGCGGGCGATGGGATTTGCGAACGGATTGATTGATTCAGCGCCGAAATACCAGGTTGTGATCGCCAGATTCTCCGCGCCTTTGGGGAACTTGTCCTTGACCTCGAGCGTGCTGCCGTTCCATCCGGCGTCCTGTTTTTCCGGGGCAGCGGAGAGAATTCGCAGCGCCTCGTTCACGGCCGAACTGTCGTATGCGGACAAATAGGCGCCGAGATTCGCCGCCTCCATCATCCCGCTTCCGCCGCCCGACATTACAATCTTGCCGGATTTGGCCAGAAGGTACGCGGTTTCCGCGGTCTTGCGATACCAGGGATCGCTGCGCGGCACATCGGCCCCACCCATTATCCCGACAAACCGGTCCTCGCCTTGTTCGCGAACGAAGCGCTCCAACGCGTCGTCGATCGAGTTGTCATGAATGCGCCGCGCCAGGGCTTCGATCACGCCAGGCGAGAACCTGCCTTTGGCGACGAAATCGCAATACACTGCTTCGTCGAACGTGATGCCGGATGGCTGGCGGCGTTCCAGATCCGCGAGGGTGTAGAGGGTAGTGCGGTAGGGATCGTACGGAAGTTCGGTGAATGGCGGCAGAATGACGGCGCCTTTCCGCTGCAGCATCGCGGCAGTTCCCGGATTGGCAAACCGGCAGCCGAGAAAGTAGCTTCCCTCGACCTGCGCATCGCGCCAAAACCGGGCATCGAATCCTGAAAGGTCAAGGCCCTGGACCGCCGTCATCCTGAGATCGCGCCCGGCCTTGCGGAAATCCGCGAGGCTGCGCACTTGAAGGCGCCGTGCGGTGCCGGCCTGTTGCGGACATCCTTGCGCTCGCGCATCCGCCGCCAGTCCAAGCCGCGGCGTGATTGCGGCAATCGCGATGGCGCCGGCCTCTTTCAGGAACGCACGGCGGCCCATCAAGGCCGAGCTTACCCCTGAATCCCCCATTTTGCGGGTCCTCCCGAATCGATCGGTATCCGGCTTTGAAGCCTGGCTTCATCCGAAGATTAGCGAAAATAGCCTCTATGTCCCGCTTGCCGACCCAGCCCCGATTCTGAAATAAGCATCTGTATATATCCAACGCAGCTTACCGGCCGGACGCCTTGGTTCGGCCCCGGGGACCGACCCGGAAGGGAGTGAGCGATGTACGATCTAATCATTCGCAACGGCACTATCGTCGATGGCAGCGGGATGCCGCGGTATCGCGGCGATGTCGGAGTAGCGGGAGGCAGAGTCGCCGCAATCGGCAAGATTCGCGAGAACGCCCGCGAGACCATCGATGCCGAAGGGCATGTCGTAGCGCCCGGACTGATCGATGCGCACACGCACATGGATGCTCAGGTGTTCTGGGATGCCCTCGGCACCTGCTCGTGCTGGCATGGCGTGACCAGCGTGGTGATGGGCAACTGCGGCTTTTCGCTGGCGCCCTGCGGCGAAAAGGACAAGCTCCTGGTGATGCGCAATCTCGAGCGCGCAGAAGACATCTCGCCCGAAGCGATGGAGGCGGGAATCAAATGGTCGTGGACCACCTTCGCGGAATACCTCGATGCGGTTGACCGCCAGCCCAAGGGCATCAACTATGCCGCCTACATGGGCCATTCCGCGCTTCGCACCTACGTGATGGGTGCGCGGGCGTTCGAGGAGAAGGCGACCACCGAAGATCTGCAGATGATGCGCGATGAGTTGCGCGGCGCGATTCGCGCGGGCGCAATGGGATTTACGACCTCGCGCACCAGCAACCATCAGACCCCCGACGGACGCCCGGTCGCCAGCCGCATCGCGAACTGGGACGAGGTGCGCCAGCTCGTGGGCGTGATGGGAGAGTTGGGCGCGGGAATCTTTGAAATCGCCGGCGAAGATACCGGCTCCGAAGGGCCACGGCTCGACGACTATCTGGCGCGGCTTAAGGCGCTCGCGGTTGATACCTCGGTCCCGGTGACCTTCGGGATGTTCAGTTCGCGGCGCGCGCCGAACTACTGGCGGCGCTATTTCCAATTGGCCGATGAAGCCGCGGCGGCGGGCGGCAGGATGTTCATCCAGGTTCACAGCCGTTCGCTCAACGTGCTGCTCTCGTTCGAGACGATGATGCCGTTCGACCGGATTCCCGCCTGGAAGGAAATCCGCGCGCTGCCGCTTGCCGAACAGGAAGCGGCGCTGCGCAATCCCGATATCCGCCGCAGGCTGGTTCAGGCGGCGCATGAACATGCGCGCGAGGGCGAACGCGGCGTGGGAGCGGAAGCGCGCTCCGCAAACTTCAAATGGATTTTCCCGCTGCTCAGGCCTACGCCGCCGCATCGATCGATCGCTGAGATCGCGGATGCCGAAAACAAGGACCCGGTTGACGTGATGATCGATCTCGCCCTGACGAAGAACCTCAAGCAGTTTTTCATGCAGACCCTGGTAAACGAAGACCAGGATCACGTGCTCGAGATGATGAAGAATCCGCGGTCGGTGGTCACCTTCTCCGACTCGGGCGCTCACGTATCGCAGATCATGGACTCGTCGTTGCAAACCCACGTGCTCAGCTACTGGGTGCGCGAAAAGCAGGCGCTCACGCTCGAGCAGGCGATCCGGATGATGAGTTTCATCCCGGCCTACCATTGGGGACTCAAGGGACGCGGATTGCTGCGCGAGGGCAACTTCGCCGACATCATCGTGTTCGACCCGGACAAGATCACGCCGCAGTTGCCCGAACTCGTGCACGATCTGCCGGCGGGAGCAAAACGCCTCAAGCAGAAGTCGCAAGGCCTGCTCGCGACGGTAGTGAACGGAGAAGTGCTCCTGCGCGACAACGAGCACACCGGCGCACTGCCGGGCAAGCTGCTTCGCGGTCCGCTCGCCTCCAACTAAACACCCCGCCTCAAAGCAAACGAAAGTCTCGTGCCGGCTGGTACGCCGGCACGAGACTTTTTTCATAGCCCCCGGAAATCACGCGGCGGCGCGGCATCGGTTGGGGCCGCTTGGATGCGTTTGTCGCGGTTTCGGAGGGACGGCTTCGGAAACGGGCCGGTTTGTCGGGAAACTTGTAATTTTTACAAACTCTTTTCAGCACAGTTTCGAGAAATCGCGGGAATTTTTGATGGTCCGGAACCTGCTATTCCTCCGGCAGGCTGAAGCTGCGACGAGTCACGATTTCGTGAAGCAGCGGCGTTAAACGGTGTGGTCTATGGCCGAGGTTGTGCTAAAGGCCGCCCGGCGCGGCTCAGCCTGTTTTCAATCAGGAGGGAAGTTTCAGATGCGCGTGACAAAGCCTATGCTCACCGCGATTCTCGCCACGGCCGCCCTGCTGGCGTCGAGTGCCTGCTCCGGGCAGCCGCTCTCGACGCGCGAGAAGGGCACGCTGGGTGGCGGTGCGCTCGGCGCGGGGACCGGCGCCATCATCGGCGCCGCAGTTGGAGCACCCGGCGCGGGCGCGGCCATCGGCGGCGCTCTCGGCGCCGGCACTGGTTTTCTGGTCGGCAACGAGATGCAAAACCAGGAGGTTCGACAGAATCAACTACAATCCCAGGTTTCGATGGAACAGCGCGAGATCGAAAATCAGCGCCGCGAAATCCAGAGCCTGAAACAACAGCAGGAGACGGAATGATACGCGAGTCACGCGCCGCTGAAGGCGGGACTCGACCGGTCAGATAGATCCAGCCTGCGGCAATTCCGAATTCTCCCAAAGGGCTCGGATGTCCGGACGGTAACCCTGGTTTCACCCTCCTCTTCTTCCGTCATCCCGAGCCCTTTTTCTCTTCGCCGGCGTGCCACTGCCTCAAATCAGCTCCGGCCGTCGGTGCCCGATGCGCATGATGGATGGTCTTGGCAGTCATTCCTCGTCGCCGCGATTGCCTCCGGGCGCGAGGCGTTTGAAATAGACGATCTCCGGATCGCCATCGTCGAGATTCTCGATCATCCCGCTCGGAACGAAGCCCAGTCTTTCGAACAGGCGCCTGGCCGGTTCGTTTGATTGATTGGTTGAGGTGAAGAGCTTTTCTGTGGGAGCATCGAGTTCCGCCGCGCGCATCAGCGCGGTCGCAAGTCCGCGGCGGCGGAAGTCCGGATGGACGACCAGCAGCTCGACGAAGCCGTGACCGAAGAAGTTCTGCGTCAGAATGACGAAGCCGCGCACGACACCGTCGGCGCGCGCCACGGCGCATCGCGCCTGGGCGAGTGCGGTGCCGATAAGGGCGCGGCGGGCGGGCCCGCGCCGCACGGTTTCGTCCAGCGCACAAATGTGCTCAAAATCCTGACTCGTGGCTCGTTCGATTATAACCATCGCGAGCTAAACTCCCGGAGCGCACGCCCCCATGAGTGAACAAAACTCGGCCGATCCCATAATCGTCAAGCGTGAACCTCCTATCGGATGGCTCATACTCAACCGTCCGCAGGTGCGCAACGCGCTCAACCTGCGGACCTGGCAACGCATCCCCGAGGCGATAGGCGAACTCGATCGCGACGAAAATGTCCGCGCGATCGTGATGACGGGTGCGACGCCCGAGGCGTTCATCTCCGGCGCCGATATTTCCGAATTTCCGTCCATTCGATCCGACGCCTCCCAGGCGCGCGTGTATCGCGAAGCACCCAACCGCGCGATCACCTCGATGCTGGAATGTTCAACGCCGATTATCGCGATGATCTCAGGCGTTTGCATCGGAGGCGGCGTGCAGGTCGCCCTGGCCTGCGATATTCGAATCGCCGCGCGCGGCACCCGGATGGGAATTCCGGCCGCGCGGCTGGGTCTGGCCTATCCGCTCGAAGGTGTTATCGCCCTGACGCAGACCGTTGGTCACGCGAACGCGCGCGATATCCTGTTTTCCGCGCGGCTGTTCGAGGCCGACGAGGCGTTCGCCATGGGACTGGTCAATCGCGTGGTGGAGCCCGGCGATCTCGAGACATATGTGCGCGACTACGCCACGAAGATGGCGGCAAATGCTCCTCTGACGATCGAGGCCGCCAAAGCCGCAATTCGCGAAGGGTTGAAGGATCCTTCCAAACGCGACATCGACGGCGTCTCCGAACTGGTCGCCCTATGCTTCAACAGTGAGGACTACAAGGAAGGCGTCCGCGCGTTTCTTGAGAAGCGCCGCCCGAACTTCCGAGGTCGCTAAGGCCGATTCACAGGCGGAGCCGCCTCATCGGAGCGGACTGAAAGGACGCTTTCGATTACGCTTGTCATGAAAGATTAAGCTTCCGGTAAAGAAACAGTCACGACTGCTTGCAACAGTCGCGGATGATGGTAATATCCCGTCTTCTTAAGAGGAACTCGTCCCCCTATGCCCAACTTGCAGGAAGAGCGAAGCGCCGAAACACGCCGGCGCTTGATGGAAGCGACTGTCGCCTGTCTCCATGAACGCGGCTACGCGCACACGACCACAGTCGAGATAGCGGCGCGCGCCGGCGTCTCGCGCGGCGCGCAGCTCCATCACTTTCCCACCAAGAACGAGTTGGTGATCAAGGCGCTGGAATACGTTTTCGACCGGCGGGTTGAGGAGCTCGGGGCGCTTGCGGCGGAACTTCCCGCCGGCAATCCGAAGGACCGCCTGTGCGCGCTCATCGATCTTCTTTGGCCGGTGTTCAAGAGTCCCACGTTTTATGCGTGGCTTGAGCTTGTGGTCGCAAGCCGCACCGATCCGACCCTGAGAGAACCGGTGCGCTCGGCCGGCGTGCAGCTAACCGAGCGGGTGCGGCGCGGATTCGAACAGATTCTCAACTGGCCGCAAGGCCGCGGCGAGGACTTGAACGCGCTCATTGACCTGATCTTCGGACAACTGGAGGCGTTCGCACTCGAGCGCGAGTTGTTCGCAGATACGGGCGAAGACCCGCGCGAGTTCGTTGATGGACTCGAGTCGCTAAAGAAACTCGCGTGCTCGATCCTCGCCTCCGTGCATTCCCCGGGGGCCAACTGAAAAGGAGTAACGACGATGGAAGCCGCAGCAACCAGCGCAGGACCGGCCGAAGTTTACTTCAATCCCTGGGACGAGAACTTTCGCGCGAATCCCTACCCGCACTATGCGCCGCTGTACGACGGCCCTCCGCGAGTCATCAATCTGTTCACTGATTTCGCTCTGATCGCGCGCTACGCGGACGTCAAGGCGGTGCTGCTCGACCATGTGAACTTTTCGAGCGTGCAGCCGCCGACGATCGGATTTGGGGAGCAGAACAAGCTCTTCGGGTCGGATCCGTCGATGCTGTCGGCGGACCCTCCGATTCATACGCGGCTGCGCAAACTTGTTTCGCGCGACTTTACTCCGCGCCGCATCCGTGAACTCGAACCCCGCATCCGCGAAATCACCAACCATCTCGTCGATGCGGTCCAGCGAAAGGGCAGCCTCGAAGTAATGGCTGACGTGGCGAACGTGCTGCCGGTGATGGTGATTGCGGAGATGTTGGGGGTGCCGGCGGATCATTACCAGACCTTCAAGCATTGGTCGGACAGAATCATCGAATCTGACAACGTCGTGCCGGGCATGCCCATGCCGGAGGATATCAAGGCCGCGATGGCCGAGTTGCGCGCTTACTTCTCGGACGAAATCGAAAAACGGCGCAAGCGGCCGGGCTCCGATTTGGTGAGCGCGCTGGTGGCGGCCCACGTTCAGGAAGAGGCATTGACCGCGGGCGAGCTTCTGCAGTTCGTGGTCCTGTTGCTGCTCGCGGGCAACGAGACCACCACCAATCTGATCGGCAACGGGATGCTCGCCCTCGGTCGCCATCCGGACCAGATGGCGAAGCTGCGCGCGAATCCGGCTCTGATGCCGCGCGCGATTGAAGAGATGCTCCGCTACGACGGTCCGGTTCAATCGACCTTTCGCACCGCGGCGCGCGACATCAACGTCGGCGGCACTGAGATCAAAGCGGGAACGGGAGCTTTTGTGATGCTGGCGGCGGCCAATCGCGACCCTGCCCACTTTCCCAATCCCGACACGTTCGACATCACGCGCGACCCGAACGACCATATGGCCTTTGGCGAGGGCATCCACTTCTGCCTTGGCTCGGGCCTGGCGCGGCTGGAGGGCTCGATCGCGATTGGGGCGATGCTCGAGCGGTTCCCGCGCCTTCGGCTCGCCGACGCGAGCGCGGCGCTTAAGTACAAGGGGTCGTACTTCCTGCGCGGCCTCGCAAATCTTCATTTGGCGCTCGATTGAGCCGCCGCAAGGTGACTGCACGCAGCCGCGCAACTGCGGAGGCCGGCCCGAATACGCGAGGAAGTGCGAGGTCTCGCGATGGCATCGCGCTTGCCTCTGAACCACGCTTGTCGGGCAGCGTGGGCTGATGGCATCGCAGGCACAGGCAATCTCGTTGTCGCACTATTCCCGGCGCGCACCCGCGGGCGGTGGCCGCGTCGTCGCGATCGACTACCTGCGAACCTTCGTCATCGTGCTCGTCCTGGTGCATCACTCGGTTCTCGCGTACGTGAGCTTCGGGCACTTCGACCGGGTCCACTATCTGTGGTCAACCGCGCCGATCGTGGACAGCGGCCGATGGCGAGGGTTCGACCCGATCGTCGCGGTCAACGACATCTTTTTCATGTCGTTGATGTTCTTCGTATCGGGGTTCTTTGTATGGCCGAGCCTGAATCGTAAGGGGACCGTGGCCTTCCTGCGCGATCGAGCGCTTCGTCTGGGCGTGCCTTTCGCGCTGGCGGTCACGTTTCTGATGCCGCTTGCCTTCTATCCGTCGTTTCGCATGACCGGCGCCGATCCAGGCTACTTCGCCTTTTGGCGCGACACGATCCTGGCCGGTCCGTGGCCGGCGGGTCCGTCGTGGTTCGTTTCGGCTCTGCTCGGGTTCGATTGCGTGGCCGCCGCGATTTACCTCGCAGCACCCCGACTGGGTATCGCGATCCGCAATCGGGCCTCGGCCGTTTTCGTTTATCCGATAGTTTTCTTTGCGGCGCTGATAGCAGTATCGGGGGCGGCGTATGTCCCGATGCTGCTTCGGTTCGGCGTGCTGTATTGGTTTGCAGTCGGACCGATCGCAATCCAGGCGAGCCGCGCGCTGCATTACCTGGCCTATTTCCTTGCCGGCGTGGCGCTCGGCGTCTATGGACTAGAAGCCAGCGCGTTCGCATCGGGAGGCAGGCTTGCGCGCACCTGGTGGCTGTGGGCGGTTGTGGCCGTAATCTCGGCTGTGGCCTTTCTCAGGGTGATCATCCGGCAATGGCCGCCGCCTCCGATGCCATATGCGGGCGTATTCGTTGCGGCGAGCGCGGCGATCAGCCTGGCGTGGATGGCGGTGTTTCTGCGCTTTGTGAATGGGCGTTTTCCGATTCTTGAAAGCCTCAACGACAATTCCTACGGCATCTACCTGGTCCACTATCCGTACGTGACCTGGATGCAATATGCGCTGCTGCAGGCGCATCTTTCGCCGATCGCAAAAGGGCTGCTCGTCTTTGCCGGCGCGTTGGCGCTGAGCTGGGGATCGGTGGCCGCGCTTCGGCGAATACCGGCGGTGGCGCGAGTAGTTTAACCGGCGAAGGAGTACAGGAGCGAAGCATCAAAATGGAAGCTCAGGCGGTATCTATCAGTTTTAATCCTTGGGACCGATCGTTTCGCGACAACCCTTACCCGCATTACCGCGTTCTGCTGGAGGGCTCGCCGCGCAAAATCGAATTGTTCGGCACGCCGTTCGTAATCGCGGCGCGGTATGCGGATGTGGTCGCGATCCTTCGCGATTACGTCCGGTTTTCAAGCGTGCAGAAGCTCAGCCCCGAGGTTCGCGAAAAGGGCATCTTTCGCGGCGCGGCGACGGTGCTGTTCTCGGACCCTCCGGTGCAGACGCGCCTGCGCCGGCTGATCTCGCGCGATTTCACGCCGCGGCGAATTCGCGCCATGGAACCGCGTATCCGGGAGATCACGACCATGCTGCTCGATCAGATCGAGCGCAAAGGCACTTTCGACGTGATGGAGGATCTGGCCAACGCGCTGCCGGTGATGGTGATCGCGGAGATGCTGGGCGTTCCTCCGGAAAACTACCAGACCTTCAAGCACTGGTCCGATTTCATCGTGGCGCGCGGCAATACTCTGCCCGGACAGCCGGTCCCCGATGACGTGGTCAAGGTGATCGACGAGTTGCGCGGATACTTTACCCGCGAAATCGAGAAACGGCGCGTCAACCCCGGCCCCGACCTGATCAGCGCCCTGGTGGCGGCCCATGACGACAACGAGGCGATGACCGCCAACGAACTGCTCGCCTTCGTCATCCTGCTGCTGCTCGCCGGCAACGAAACGACGACCAATCTGATCGGCAACGGGATGCTGGCGCTCGGACGAAATCCCGATCAGATGGACCTGCTGCGGCGCAACCCGGAACTCACCGCGCGCGCAATCGAGGAGATGCTGCGTTACGACGGTCCGGTGCAGGCAACCTCGCGCCGCGTCACGGCCGACTGCGAAATCGGCGGAACGGAGATTCCCGCGGGAGCGGAATGCTTCGTCCTGCTGGCGGCGGCGAATCGCGACCCGGCGCAATTTCCCGACCCCGAGCGCTTCGACATCACGCGCGAGCCGCGCGACCACGTCGCATTTGGCGATGGTATCCACTTCTGTATCGGCGCTCCGCTGGCGCGACTGGAGGGAGCGATCGCGATCGGGGAGACGCTGCGGCGCTTCCCTAATCTCCGAATCGAAGACCCGTCGGCGCCCCTCGCATACAAAGGGTCGTACTTTCTGCGCGGTCTCGACTCGCTCAAAATGGCGCTCGATTGAGTCGCGAGCGGCAGACCGAAGGGTCCACCGATTTTATGAGCGAAGCATTGACGGCGCCGGTCTCCATCTCACGCGACGACGAACGCTGGAGCATCCACTTCGGGCTGTTTGGGCGCACGCCTGAGTTCACGCGGCGGCAATGGCGCGTCTTTTCGATCGCGATCACGGCGGGATTTTTCGATCAATACGACCGCGCGCTGATAAGCCTCGCGCTCAAACAAATCCAGCAGGGTCTCAGAATTGCCGAATCGCACCTCGGCATCATGGCTTCGCTGATCAAACTCGGGTACCTGCTTTCGTTTCTCATAACGCCGCTCGCTGACGTGTTCGGACGCCGCCGCCTGCTCCTTTACACGATTGTCGGCTACACGCTCTTCACGGGATTGAGCGCGATCGCACCTGACGAACGCGTCTTTATTCTGTTCCAGGTGCTTGCGCGCGCGTTCGCGGGAGCCGAAGGAACGATTGCGCTGGTAATTCTGGTGGAAGAGGTCGATGCGGGGGTGCGGGGATGGACGATCGGACTGCTGGGAGCGCTGAGTTCGGTGGGATACGGAATCGCGGCGCTGGCGTTCGGCCTGATCAACGTGGTGCCGTACGGATGGCGCGGGTTGTACGCGCTCGCGCTAATCCCGCTGGTGGTGATAATCCCGCTGCGCCGCGCCCTGCCGGAGAGCCACCGCTTCGAGGAAACCGCGCACACGCCGCGCCATCCCTCCCGCGTCCTCCAGCCGGTGGTTGCATTGTTCCGGGCCTATCCCGGCCGGCTCGCGATGCTTATCGCGGTTACGTTTCTCGCCAACATGGGCGGCAATGCAGCGGGCTTTTTCTTCCCGCTCTACCTGCAGAACGTTCACGGCTATTCGCCGGGCAATGTAACCACGCTGTTCTTCGTCGGCGGCGGCGTCGGAATCATGGGCAACATCATCGTCGGCCGCCTGAGCGATCGGTTCGGGCGGCGGCAGATGGGGTCGCTGTGCTTTCTGCTTGCGCCCCTGACGACGGTTTGGATCTACAGGGCGGCGGGCAGCGGCGTCATCCCCGCCTGGGTGCTGGAGTTGTTCTTTGACACCGCATCGAGCACAATTTTCTCAGCATACGGCGCGGAGCTTTTTCCGACTTCGCATCGGTCGACGGCGGGCAGCGCCCTCGCGGTCGCCGGCACCACGGGCGGCGCGGTGGGGTTTCTGCTCGAGGGCCTGCTTTATCGCTATACGCATTCGCATTGGACCGCGATCACCTATCTGACAGTGTTCTGGATGATGGCGCCGTTGATCATGTTTTTCGGATTCCCGGAGACCGCGGGTCGCGAACTGGAAACGATCTCGCCGGAAACCGAAGCGGCAGGCTGACCGAACCCTGATGAAGCTGAACGCGCGCGAACCAACGAGGCGGTGGTCGCTCTTTTTCGCGATCGCGCTGGCGATCCTTCTGTCCGCCGCCTGCACGCCCGCTCCGCGCATCGAGATCGTCGCGCCCGACGGCCATCGGCGCGCCGCCGTCAAAGTTGAAATCGCCGACACGCCGAGCGCGCGGGAAACCGGCCTGATGTACCGGGACCGGCTCTCAAGCGACGCCGGCATGATTTTCGTCTTCAAGGCGCCCGACCAACTAAGCTTCTGGATGAAGAACACGAAGATTCCCCTCGACATGATCTTCGCGGATGGCGGCGGGCGCGTGGTGGGAATAGTGGCGAACGCCGAGCCCTACTCGGAGACCCCGCGCGGCGTCGGCGCGGATTCGCAGTACGTGCTGGAGGTCAACGGCGGCTTTGCCG
Source organism: Pseudomonadota bacterium (assembly GCA_021323675.1). Lineage (GTDB taxonomy): Bacteria > Desulfobacterota > Binatia > Binatales > Binataceae > JAFAHS01. Next base: position 137,524 of record JAJPKP010000021.1, read on the forward strand.
CAAGCCATCATATCGAGCCCGGCGACCGCATGGTCTTTATCGGTTTCGCGCCGCACGCCCGGAACTGAGGCAAGGCCGAGTCCTCAATCGATCTGAGGCCGCGCGACGTCCTGTCGCGCCAGGCTGCGCTCGGCCCGCGTACCTTTAACGGCAATTGAACATACGGTATCTATTTGCGGCGGCTTGCGTTGCGCGGCCGGGTCCTCGCGCCGTATCATCATCTTTTGCCCGGAATTGAAGCATGGGACTAAAGGAAAATATCGAACGTATCCAGGAACTGTCGCGCCAGGCCGAGCTGGGTGGCGGCGAAGACCGGCTTAAAAAACAACGCCAGAACGGCAGAATGACGGCGCGTGAGCGAATCGAGTTTTTGCTCGACCGCGGCTCTTTCGTTGAACTCGACAAATTCAAGACTCATCGGATCGCCGATTTCGATGTGAAGAAAATCCCCGGCGACGGCGTGGTGACCGGCTACGGCACCATCGACGGCCGCCGCGTATGCGTGTTTTCGCAGGACTTTACGGTTTTCGGCGGAAGCTTGTCCGGCGCCTATGCGGAGAAAATCTGCAAGGTGATGGATCTGGCCGCGAAGACCGGATGTCCGGTGATCGGCCTGAACGACGGAGCGGGCGCCCGAATCCAGGAAGGTGTCGTCTCACTCGCGGGCTACGCGGAAATTTTCCTGCGCAATGTGCTCGCCTCGGGCGTAGTGCCGCAAATCTCGGTGATCATGGGACCGGCCGCCGGCGGCGCCGTGTATTCGCCCGCGATGACCGACTTTATCGTGATGGTGCGCGACACCTCGTATATGTTCATCACCGGCCCCGACGTGATTAAGGCGGCCACGCACGAAGACGTCACGATGCAGGAGCTGGGCGGCGCCGACACCCATTCGCAGAGGTCCGGCGTATGCCACCTCGAGGCCGACGACGACCAGGGCGCGCTTCTGCTGGTGCGCGAGATGCTCTCCTACATGCCGTCGAACAACGTGGACGATCCGCCCTTCGTTGCGACGAGCGACGATACGGAGCGGCGCGACGCGGAGCTGGACGCGATCGTGCCGGAAAATCCCAACAAGCCTTATGACATGGGCGAGATCATTCGGCGCGTGGTTGATGAGGGCCATTTCCTGGAAATCCAGAAGGACTTCGGCCGCAACATCCTGATCGGATTCGCGCGCCTGGGCGGCTACTCGGTCGGGGTGGTGGCGAACCAGCCCGCCTATCTTGCCGGCGCGCTGGATATCGACGGATCGGTCAAGGCGGCTCGCTTCGTTCGCTTTTGCGACGCGTTCAATATCCCGATTGTGACCTTCGTCGATGTTCCCGGGTTTCTGCCGGGTACCGAGCAGGAGTTCGGCGGGATCATCCGCCACGGCGCCAAGCTGTTGTATGCCTACTGCGAAGCCACGGTCCCCAAGGTGACGGTGATAACGCGCAAGGCTTACGGCGGAGCCTACGACGTGATGTCCTCGAAGCATATCCGGGGAGATTTGAATTTCGCCTACCCGACGGCGGAAATCGCGGTGATGGGTCCCGAGCAGGCGATCAATATCCTGTTCCGCAGCGAAATCGCGAACGCGAAGGACGTGGCGGTGGAACGCGCGCGGCTGGCCGACGACTATCGGCGCAAGTTTGCCAACCCGTTCAAGGCGGCCGAACTCGGCTATGTGGACGAGGTAATCATGCCGCGCGACACGCGCCCGCGCCTGATTTCCGCGCTCAAGGCTCTCGAGAACAAGCGCGACAAGAATCCTCCGCGCAAGCACGGGAACATTCCGCTGTGACCGACGGGTTTGCAGGGGCCTGCGATCGCGAAATCGCCGCGGACAGGAGAGCCGGTCGCAGGACCCTCGGAAGTTCCGAAGGAGGAAATTCGAGGACAGCAGTTCCGGAGAACAGATGTTTAAGCGAATCCTGATTGCCAACCGCGGCGAAATTGCGGTGCGCGTCATCCGCGCCTGCCGCGACCTCGGTATCGAGTCGGTCGCGGTCTATTCCGACGCCGATCGCGCCGCGCTTCATGTGCGCGAAGCCGATCACGCCGTCCACGTCGGTCCCGCGCCGGCGGCCGAGAGCTACCTGAAAATCGATCGAATCCTGGATGCCGCAAAACGAACCGGCGCCGACGCGATCCATCCGGGTTACGGGTTCTTTTCGGAAAACGCGGCCTTCGCGCGCGCGGTTGAAGATGCCGGTATTGTCTGGATCGGTCCGCCTCCCGAAGCGATCGAAAGGATGGGCGACAAGGTCGAGGCGCGCAAGCTGATGGCCGCGGCCGGCGTGCCGGTGGTCCCCGGCTCTCCCGGAACGCTCGAGACCGAAAGCGAAGTGCGCTCGATCGCCAAAAAGATCGGCTTTCCGATCATGATCAAAGCCGCGGCGGGAGGCGGCGGCAAAGGGCTGCGCCTGGTCGAGAACGACAAGGATCTCGCCTCGGTCGTGCGTACGGTGTCGAGCGAAGCGAAATCATCCTTCGGCGACGGCCGCTTTTACGTCGAGAAGTTCGTGCGCAATCCTCGCCACATCGAGATACAGGTGCTGGCGGACCGCAAGGGCAACACGGTTCACGTGTTCGAGCGCGAATGCTCGATTCAGCGGCGCAATCAGAAAGTGATCGAGGAATCGCCCTCGCCGTTCGTCACGCCCGAGATGCGGGCGCGGATGGGCGAGGTCGCGGTCCGCGCGGCCAGGGCGGTCAAGTATTACAGCGCCGGCACCATCGAGTTTCTTGCCGACGCCGATCACAATTTCTACTTCCTTGAAATGAACACCCGCATCCAGGTCGAGCATCCGGTCACCGAGATGGTTACCGGCCTGGATTTGGTGCGGACTCAGATCGAAATTGCCGCGGGCGAGACGCTGCCGTTCAAGCAGCACGACATCGAGCAGCGCGGATGGGCGATCGAATGCCGCATCTATGCCGAGGACCCTGCCGCGGGCTTCGTTCCCGCGCCGGGCAGGATCGAGACCCTGCGTTTTCCCGACGGACCCGGTATCCGCAACGATGCCGGCGTATATCCGGGCGCCGAGGTCCCGATCTACTACGACCCGATGATCTCGAAGCTGGCGGCATGGGGCTCGGATCGGGCGCAGGCGATCGACCGGATGCGCCGTGCGCTCGGCGAATTCATCATCTCCGGCGATCTGACCACCAACCTGGCGTTCCATCGCTGGATCATGAACCATCCGGACTACCTGGCCGGCAACTTCGATACCGGTTTTATCGGGCGCGAATATCGTCCAGGCCCGTCGCATGAGAAGGACGCCGACCATGAGCGGATGGCGGCGATGCTTCTGGCGGCGATGGCGGCGCAGCGCGGCGCGGGCGGCACGAACGGAAAAGCTCCCGCCGCCCCGGCGCGCGAGCGTTCCGCGTGGCGCACGCTCGGCCGAATCGACATGTTGAGGAGATAGCAAGCCGCGATGCGTTACGTCGCAACCATCGAGGGAGCGGAGCACGAAGTCGAAGTCGAGGAGCTCTCGGCTGACACCTACGCGATCCGCTTCGGCGATCAGAGTTTTGAAGCCGACCTGCGCCGGGTGGGACCCGCCTCGGTATCAATTATCGTCAATAACCGTTCGTTCGATTTCGACCTGGCCCGCGAGGGCGACGAGATCGTGGTCGCATCGCGGACCGGCGCCACCCGGCTGACTTTGGTGGACGCGTCGCGCCACGCGATGCGCGCGCGCAGGGCGCCGCGCGAGGTCAGCGGGCGAGTCGAGATCAAGGCCGCGATGCCGGGCCGCGTGGTGAACGTGCTGGTGGCGGCCGGCGACGAGGTCACGGCCGATCAGGGCGTTATCATCGTCGAAGCGATGAAGATGGAGAACGAGCTCAAAAGCCCCAAGGCTGGTAAGGTGACTGAGGTGAAGGTGGTGGCGGGCCAGACGGTGGAAAAGGGCGAATTGCTGCTGGTAATCGAGTAGGCATCATGGCAGACGACGACCGCACCGCGATTCAATCCGCGCGCAAAAGCTGGGAGGCGCGCAAGCTTGCGCCCGCCCTCAAACGCGGCGGGGAACGAAAACAAAAGTTCGAGACCACTTCCGGAATCGAGATCAATCGCGCCTACGATCCTTCCGATCTGAACGGCTTCGATTTTACGCGCGACCTCGGTTTTCCCGGCGACTATCCCTTCACGCGCGGAGTTCAGCCCACGATGTATCGCGGGCGATTGTGGACGATGCGCCAGTATGCGGGGTTCGGCACGGCCGAGGAATCGAATCGCCGCTATCGCTACCTGTTCGATCAGGGCCAGACCGGCCTCTCGGTCGCGTTCGATTTGCCGACCCAGATGGGCCGCGACGCGGACCATGAGCTGGCGCGCGGCGAAGTGGGGCGGGTGGGAGTTTCGATCTGTTCGCTCGCCGACATGGAAACCCTGCTCGATGGGCTGCCGCTCGACAAGATTTCCACCTCGATGACGATAAACGCGACCGCTTCGATTCTGCTCGCGCTCTACCTGGTGGTCGCGGAGCGGCGGGGAGTGGGATGGGACAAAGTCAACGGCACCATCCAGAATGATCTGCTGAAGGAATACATCGCGCGCGGGACCTACATCTATCCGCCGCGCGGCTCGATGCGGATTATCACCGACATTTTCAGTTTCGCATCCAAGGAAGTCCCCAACTGGAACACGATCTCGATCTCCGGCTACCACATCCGCGAAGCGGGCTCGACCGCGGCGCAGGAACTCGCGTTCACGCTGGCGGACGGAATCGCGTACGTCGATGCGGCCATCAAGGCGGGCCTGGAAGTGGACAGCTTCGCGAGCCGGCTTTCGTTCTTCTTCAATGTCCACAACAATTTCTTCGAGGAAATCGCGAAGTTCCGCGCGGCGCGCCGCATGTGGGCGCGGATCATGAAAGAGCGTTTCGGCGCGAAGGACGAACGCTCGATGATGATGCGGTTTCATGCGCAGACCGCGGGCGCGACCCTCACCGCACAGCAGGTGGACAACAACGTCGTTCGGGTCACGATCCAGGCGCTTGCCGCCGTGCTCGGCGGCGCGCAATCGCTGCATACCAACTCCCGCGACGAGGCCTTGGCGCTTCCAACCGAATCTTCCGTGCTCCTCGCGCTCCGCACGCAGCAGCTAATCGCGTATGAATCGGGCGTGGCGGACACGATCGATCCGATGGGCGGATCCTATTTCGTCGAGAGCCTGACCCGGCAACTCGAGCAGAAGGCCGGCGAGTACCTGGAAAAGATCGATGACTTGGGCGGCGCGGTCGCCGCAATCGAGCGCGGCTATCTGCAACGCGAGATCCAGAACTCGGCGTACCTCTACCAGCGCGAAATCGAAACCAAAGACCGCATCATCGTCGGCGTCAACCAGTTCACCTCCGGCGGCGAACCTCCCACGGACATCCTCAAGGTCAACCCGGAACTCGAAGACAAGCAGAAGCGCAACGTCGCCAAGGTGCGCGCCGAACGCGACTCGGCGAAGGCCGCCAAAGCGCTCGAGCGGGTCGAGGCCGCGGCGCGAGACGGGTCGAATGTGATGCCGCCGATTGTCGATGCGGTCCGGTCGTGGTGCACGCTCGGCGAAATCGCCGACGCGATGCGCCGAGTGTTCGGCGAATACAAGCCCATCAACACGCTCTGACCGCCACTGTCAGCGAGCGTTCCCGCGGCAGTGCAGGGAACCAATTGAGCCCGAGCGAATTGCGCGGTAGGCTCGTACTATGGCGACGAAGATTCTCTACTGCTCGGCCTGAGGCTATAAACCCAGGGCAGCCAGTCTGGCTGCCTCACTTGAGAGCCGCTTTGGCGAAGCGACCGAAATTCAGGCCGGCTCGACCGGACAGTTCGACGTCTTGATCAACGATCAGCTCGTCTTCTCCAAAGCGAAGACCGGCCGCTTCCCTATCGAAGGCGAGGTCGAGGCGATCTTCGAAGCAATCCGCGACGGCAAGGAACCGCCCGCGCCGCCTGACGAACCGCGACCGTCAGGGATCGTAAGGCGCGTCCTCGACAAGCTGCGCAATTGAAATATCCCGGCTGCGCGAGCCCGAGACTCTACGGATGCATATCGAGCATGTCCTTGAAGCCGCTCGGTTGATGCGCACCGATTATGAGCATCTCGAGGATGCCCATCCCCTCGCGTGAACCGCTCCTGGCGCGGCAAACGGCCTGGATGTGCTGATTGAGCGGCTGGGTCTCGTCAATTTCGGCTACCTTGAACGATTCGTAAGTTGAAACGTCGGGGCCAACGTATGCGCCGTGCCCCCACTTCGGATGACCGTAGCCGATCCCGTGCATATAGAAGTTGTAGAGCGTCTCGAGCTCGACGCGCGTTTCGCCCGCGGCTGATCGCAGCGTGATCTCGGCTTTACGCGCATGCCGTGTTTTCGGCAGGTAATCGACCTTCCAGTTGACGGCGCTTGCCAACTCGAGGGTCGCGCCGAGATCGGCCTTGGTGACGGCGCCAAATTCATGCCATCGCGACCCGTCAGCGTACTCGTTCACGTCGAAATGCGTGCACAGATCTTCGAAGTTGGTTGGAGACCATAGCCAGAAAAACTGCGGAAGGTCTCTCGACGGCACTCCTCCGGGCTCCTGCGCGCCGACCGGACGCACGCCCCACGAGCGATCGCGCGACCCCCAGACCCGCGACGGGGATGCCTCAAATTTGCGGCCCGCCACGGTGAGCGGCCCGGAATAGCCGCCGTGCTGGGTGAAACGCGTCAGGTCCATAATCAGTCTCGGACCCGATCGGCGGGTAAAGCGCGGCTCCTCGATGGGCTGGGCGCGTCCCTCGAACGTCAGGTCCGCCTTTATCTCGGCATGATCGACGCGGAGCCGAATCGCGCGCATCGGGCGGACGACTTCGATCGAGATCGGCCCGACGCGCGTGTCCATCCGGTCGGCGCCGAGCACGCGCGAGGCGCGCAGGCAGTGCTGGACGCCGCCGGAGATCACGCTGATAGCGGCGTCGATGATGCCGACGTTGGGGTAAATGCCCATCGCAACCGCGAAGTAAGGCTCGCCCTCGCGCCAGTAGCCGTTGAAGAAAAAGCGATCGTAGAAATTGCGGTCGCTGGTGAAGACCTGTTGAACGGGCTCTGGGGTCTGATGAATTGGAAAATCGTCGCCCGAAGTGATCATTGCAAGTTTCCTCCCTGATCGGCGAGTCCGCAGATTACGCGGATTTGGCCGAAAAACAAATTCTGAGCCCGTTAATTTTCGCTTTCAGATAGCGAGAATTCGATGCAGGTCCGCGGGCGCCATCCTAATCCCGGTGTAGAACGGACCGAACTTGGCATACGATGCGCTCGCTTCGTCGAAACGCATCTCGTACACCAGCTTCTTGAACACCAGCGGATCGTCGGCGAACAGGTCCACGCCCCATTCATAATCGTCGAACCCGATCGAGCCCGAGATGATCTGTGTGACTTCGCCGGCGAATCTGCGCCCGACCATCCCGTGATCGTGCATCAGGCGCCGCCGCTCTTCCATCGGCAGCCGGTACCAGTTGTCCGCGCCCTCGCGCTTCTTGTCCATCGGGTAAAAGCACAGGTAGCGGCGATTGGGTATTTTCGGAAAAAGGCGCGGCGCGATCTTCTGGCGCTGGCTGGCAAGCTCGGCTTCGACCGCCTTCTGCCATTCCGGCGAGCGCGGGCGCAATCCCTGTTCCGCAAGCCGCTCGTAAAGCGCCATCGAGGCTTCATACAATCCAATTTCGATGATCGATACGTAGGAACTGGTCGGTTCGAGATAGTCGCTGAGAGCCAGTTTTCCGATCGCCGTCTGCGCTTCGCTCAGCTCGTCGAAGCTGCGGCGGAAATGAATGACAAACAGGTCGCCCTTGTGGCCGAGGCCCGCGAAGATCGCGCTCTCGCCATCCTCGCGGGATGCGAGCGCGTCAAATTCCTTTGCCGCGTCATCGACGATCTGCCGGCGCTGCGATTCGAGGCGGCCGCGCCATTCGGCGCGTTTCAGGCGAAACATCTGATGGAGGACGCTGAAGCCTTCCAGCGTTAGCGGCGCGACCGGCGCGTCATCGCTCCTTGCTTCCGAGGGTCGTTCGGTCTTCATAGCTTCCCAATTTTAGAATCTTTGCGCATCCATGTCTTGGGTGGCGCGCTCAGGCGATTTTGGCGATTCGCTTGACTGCCGCGATGTTCACCGCGGCGCGGACCGCATCGGCCAGCCGATCGTATTCGGCGCCGCGGTCGGCAACCTCCGCGCCGGCCGCCGCGGCCGGCAACCCCTTGCGCATTCGCAGCGCCGCAAGCATCGCGCAGCGGAGGCGGCGGTTCTCGAAGATGCCGTGGAGCATCGTTCCGATGGTTGCGCCGTCGTTGCTGATGGCGCCGTCGGCGACATCGCAGGAAGAACCGTTGCGGCTGATGACGCGAAACGGCGCCGCCGCTCCGTCGAGCGCGACCGTCCGTCCCATATGAATCTCGTAGCCTTCGATCTCGCCGGCGTCGCCGAAAATCGACTCGGCCGCAATCGCCGCGCGCACTTGCGTAGTGCGCTTGACGGACTCGAAACGCGTGACGAGGGGTAACAGGCCCACTCCGTCGGCCTCGTGATCACCGGATTCGACCAGGCCGGGGTCTTCGATTCGCCTGCCCAACATCTGGCATCCGCCGCAGATTCCGAGCGTCAGGCCCCCCGAGCGCGATCGACTCGCCAGCGCGCGATCGAGCCCACGACGGCGCATCCACGCCAGGTCGTTCATCGTGTTCTTCGAGCCGGGAACTATCGCGAGGTCGCATCGAACGATCGCATCCGTATCGGCCGTGTAAATGACGGCAACGCCCGGCTCGTGTTCGAGCGCGGAGAAGTCGTCGTAGTTCGAAATGCCCGGAAGGCGCACGACTACGATTTTCACTTCGTCTGGGTCGCGGGACAGTTCGCGCGGCCTGCGATCCAGGCCGACGGAGTCTTCTTCTGCGATTCGAAGCCGCTCGAGATACGGCACGACTCCCAGCACCGGCAGGCCGTACCGGGATTCCAGATAGTCCAGGGCGGGCTTCAGAAGCGCGCCGTCGCCGCGGAACTTGTTGATGACGAAACCGGCGATACGGGCGCGATCCTCCGCCTCCAACAGTTCCATCGTGCCGACGAGTTGCGCGAAAACTCCGCCGCGATCGATATCTCCGATCAGCAGCACAGGCGCCTCGGCCGCCTCGGCGACGTGCATATTCACAAGATCTTGGCTTCGCAGATTGATCTCGGCCGGGCTGCCTGCGCCTTCGATTATCACGACCTCGAACTCGCGGCGGAGCCTGGCGATGCACTCATCGACGATTTTCATCCACTCGCCGCGCCTCTCCTGATACTCGCTCCAGGTCATGCTTGCGGCGGCCTTGCCGAGGACGACGACCTGCGAGCGCATCCCGCCTTCGGGCTTGAGCAGGATCGGGTTCATCTCGACGGTTGGCGTCAGGCCGGCGGCTTCCGCCTGCACCGCCTGGGCGCGGCCGATCTCGCCTCCGGCGGGCGTCACCGCGGCGTTGAGCGCCATGTTCTGTGCCTTAAAGGGAGCGACGCGGATCCCGTCCTGGCGCAGAATTCGGCACATCGCGGCGGTGAGCAGCGATTTGCCCACCGACGACGCGGTGCCCTGAAGCATCAGCGTCTTTGCGAGGTGATACACGCGTTCACGAATCCTTCGGCGACGGCGGGATTGGAAGCCCAATGTGCATGAACGTACGATCCGATCACGCTGCCTGCCGCATATCCTTCGTCAAACGCCGCGCCCCAGCGCGGTACGACTGAATAGGCGCGTTCGATGCGCGAGGCATCGACGCCTTCCAGGCTGGAATAGCGGAATTGATGGCCCCGAAAGCGCAGGCCCGCGGGGCCGAGGATGCTCGGCGAGCGCGTCTGCACTTCGACATAGCCGAGAGCCTGCAAACGATCCGCCATAACCGCAACGCCCGGCAGCAGCGCGATCATCGGCCATTCGGTTCCATCGAGAGTACGGATGGCCTCGCACAGGTACATCAGCCCCCCGCACTCTCCGTAAATTGGACGACCATCGCGCGCGAAGCGGCGAATCTCCTCACGCATCGCCTTGTTCTCGGAGAGTTCTCGTGCCATCGCTTCCGGATATCCGCCACCGAAGTAGAGTCCGTCTGCTTTCGGCAACGCGCGATCGCGCACCGGTGAAAAGCGGACGAGTTCGGTGCCCAACTCTTCGAGGCGGCGAAGATTGTCCTCGTAATAGAAATGAAAGGCGTCATCGTAGGCGATGCCGATGCGGCAGCGCGGCGATTGCGGCGTGGCACTTCGCCTTGCGGCTGGAGTTTCGAGCCTGGGCGCGCGGCGCGCAGCCCCGATGATCGCGTCGAGATCGAGCCATTGCTCGCCGATTCGCGCCCATTGCTCAACGAGGCTGTCGGGAAAAACCTCTTTGTTCGCCGTTATCAATCCCAGATGCCGTTCGGGAAATGACAATTCGTGGTTCGCGGGCAGGCCGCCGACCACCGGAATCGCCGGCTGGGAGCGGATGAGAAGGTCGAGATGGCCTCGGCTGCCGATGCGATTACAGACCAGGCCCGCCCAGCGCAGATCGGGATCGAAGCGCGCGAATCCGTGCGCGATCGCGGCGATCGTGCGCGCGACCCCGGACGCATCGTGGACCAGCACCACCGGCGCCTCGAGCCACTTCGCGATTTCGGCGGTCGAGCCTTCATCGCGATCCGCCGCCGCGCCGTCGAACAGTCCCATCATCCCTTCGACAACCGCCAACTCCGCATCCGCCGAAGCTCGTGCAAAGGTTGCGAGCACGGCCTCGCGTCCCATCATCCATCCGTCGAGGTTCTGCGACGGCTTGCCGAGCACGCGCGCGTGGTAGGTGGGATCAAGGTAGTCGGGTCCGCATTTGAAGGCGGCGACCCTGATGCCGCGCGCGCGCAGTGCGCCGAGTATCGCGACCGTGACGGTGGTTTTTCCGGCGCCGCTGCCGGTGGCGGCTATGACGACGCGGGGAATATCGAGCGCGGATGCCATCGCGCCGAGATTCTACTACGCGACAACTCGCGGGTAAGGGGCAACCCTCACGCCGTTGCCAGGCGCGAGATCGCGCGGATTGCCACATGCACCACCGGCATCGTCACCGTCGTCATCGCCGAGATTTCGCTGAGCAACCGCGTGACTCCGGCGAACTCGGCCGATCGCTTTCCCTCGAGCAGGCGCATCGCGCCGGAAAGCTCCTGATGTTCGTCGAGCAGCGTGGCGCAAAGGGCGACTCGCGCCTCGCGGAGTTCGCCCGCGTGTTCCTGCGCGGCGCGCCGCTCCCATCGGTCTTCGTCCCCGACGCTAGCGATCGCGAGCTCCAGCCGCGAGAAATCCAGCGTTGCGGCCATCCCGAAGTAGCAGGCCGCTACCTGGCGCGGTTCGACTTTGCGCGCGAAGCTCATCGCCAGCACTTCGAGCAGATGATCCGCGAACATCATCCGCGCCAGATAGTGCGCCGATTCGCCATCGGCCACCGCGTGGCGCAATTCGCGATAGGTTGTCTCGAATCGCTCGCGTTCGCCGCCGGCCAGAAATTCCTCGAATCCACGCGCCAGGTCCTCGAACGCGGGCTTGTAACGCTGGATTGCGTCGCCGACCGGGAGGTCGGGTTCGATGCCGCGGATGGCCCAGCGGGCGGCGCGGCCGCAGGCGCGCTCGAGCGCGAAGAACGCCTCCAGCTCCGCCTCGCCGCTCACCGAAAACAGATTCCCATTGCGCTTGAAATGATCGGCGGCTTCGCCAACCCCGAGAATATCGGCGGCTACCAGCCACGCGCGCATCGCTCGCCACGCTTCGATATTGTGATCGCGAACCAGTCCGAACACGAACGTCGATCCCATCAGGTCAACCAGCTCGTTCACCATCCGGGTCGCGATCAGCTCGCGGCGCAGCCGATGCTTGCCGATCGAAGGGCCGAAGCGTTCGACTATCGAAGGCGGAAAGTACGGTGTCAGATAGCGCCCGATGAGGTATGAATCGGCAAGCAAGGACGCATCCTCGAGCCGTTGCACCAGGTCGATCTTCGTATAGGCGGTCACCAGCGCCAACTCGGGCCGGGTGAGCCCCGGCGATCGGCGCTCGCGCAGTGCCTCCTCCGAAGGAAGCGCGCGGTCGTAGCGGCTTAGCGATCCGCGCTCCTGGACGGCGGTCATATGATCGCGAAAAGCGACCGAATGCGTCCGGCTGCGCGCCTGCTCCAGAGACAGAAGGAGCGCCTGATCGCGGTTGTCGCGAAGCACGCTTTCCGCGACCTCATCGGCCAAGCCAGCCAGCACCCGGTTTCGTTCATCGATGCTGATGGCGCCGGCGTCCACTTCGCGCTGAAGCAGGATCTTGAGATTCACTTCGTGGTCCGAAGTGTCCACTCCCGCCGAGTTGTCGATGGCGTCGGTGTTGATGCGCCCGCCGGCGAGCGCGTATTCGATCCTGGCCTTTTGCGTGAATCCGAGGTTGCCCCCTTCGACGACTACCCGCGCGCGCAGCTCGCCCGCGGCAATCCGGCATCCGTCGTTGGCGTGATCGCCGACATCCTCGTCGGTTTCATCGCTGGCGCGAACGTAGGTGCCGATGCCGCCGTTGTACAACATGTCGGCCGGCGCGCGCAGAATCGCCCGGACCAGGCTTTCACCGTCGAGCGCTTCTTCAGCGCACGCGAGCGCGGCGCGGGCCTCGGGACTCAGATCGATCCGCTTCTGGTTGCGGCGCCACACGCCGCCGCCGCGGCTGATGCGCGCGGGATCATAGTCGGACCACTGCGACCGCGGTTTTTCGTGCAGGCGCTTGCGCTCTTCGAAACTTGCGGCGGGATCGGGGTCGGGATCGATAAAGATGTGGCGATGGTCGAATGCGGCGATGAGCTTGATATTGCGCGAGCGCAACATCCCGTTGCCGAACACGTCGCCTGACATGTCGCCGATTCCGATCATCGTTAGCGGCGTTCCGCGGTCCGGATCGCGGCCCATCTCGCGCAGATGCCGCCGCGCCGATTCCCACGCCCCGCGCGCCGTGATGCCCATCTTCTTGTGGTCGAAACCGTGCTCGCCGCCGGATGCGAATGCGTCGCCGAGCCAGAAGCCCCGTTCGAGCGCGATCGCGTTGGCGACGTCGGAAAAGGTCGCGGTCCCCTTGTCGGCGGCAACGACCAGGTAGGGACCGTCGTTGTCCAGCACTTTGACACGCGGCGGATGCACTATGCCGCCATCGGTAAGGTTGTCGGTCAGATCGAGCATCGCGCGAATCAGCGTCTTGTACGCTTCCACGCCCGCCGGCGCCTGCGTGCCCGGACGCTTGACCACGAACCCGCCCTTGGCGCCGGTGGGAACGATGATCGCGTTCTTGACCGTCTGCGTCTTCATCAGGTCAAGAATTTCCGTGCGGTAGTCATCAAGCCGATCGCTGAAGCGGATTCCGCCGCGCGCGACACGTCCCGCCCGCAGATGGCATCCTTCCATCCGCGGGCTGTTCACATGGATCTCGTATAGCGGCGGAGTGTCGGGCAGGTTGGCGATCTTGCCGCTCTCGAACTTGAGCGCGATATACGGGTCGGGCGCGGGGATTTCGCAGAAGTAGTTGGTGCGGACGGTAGCCTCGACCATGCTCAGATAGGTGCGGGCGGTCCGGTCGTCGGTGATATTGTCGATGGCCGAGAGCTTTTCGAGGTAGGCGGCGCGCAAAGCCGCGATTTCTTCGGGACTTGATTCGCGATCCGGATCGAGCCGCGCGGCGAACAGATCGAACATCGCGCGCGACAGTCCCGGATACGCGACGAGCGTGCGGCGCAGCGTCGGGCGCGCGGGCGCCAGCCGCATCTGAAAGGCCGCCGCCAGATACGCGCGCAAAAGCGCCACCTCGCGCCATTTCAGGCCCGCCGTCAGCACGAGAGCATTGGCCGCATCGTCATCGGCCAGTCCCGCGCGCACCGCGGCAATCGCCTCGCCGACCAGATTCGCGCCGGGCAATTTCCTGAGCGGCTGGCCGTCGGCTCCCCGCACCGCAAACGCCTGGACATAGTAGAAGCGGCCGTCAAGCCGCGGTCTGAAGACGTGAAAATCTTCGGACAGGACGACGATGCCGAAGTTCTGCAGAATCGGCATCAACTCGGAGAGTCCGGGAGCATCCCCGGCTCCCAGCATCCGCAATTCATCGAAGTTCTGGTCGTCCGCGGGCTGGACCAGCTCGACCGCGAAAGTGCGTCCGGAACCGATCAGCTCCTCGAGCCGCTCGACATCTTTCAGCGCGCGGCGCACGTGGGTTGCGGCCCTGTATTCGGCGCCGAACGCGCCCGTCCATCGCGCGACTATCGCGCGGCCCCGGCGCGTCCCGAATTTTTCGCTGATCTGCTCGGCGAGCCGATCTTCCCATCGCTGCGCCAGGCGCGCGACCTGCTCTTCCAGGTCGCGAATTCGGGCCGCCTTTGGCGGGTCGGCGTGAAAACAGAAGTGAAGGCGGACCGTGTAGCCCTCGCCAATCGCGAGAAAGAAATAGGCTAGGGTGCCGCCAAGACCCTCGGCGAGCGCGTGCTGGATCTTCAGGCGCACTTCGTCCGAAAAGACCTCCCGCGGCATCACCACCAGCGCGATCACGTTGTTGCGCGGAATATCGGCGAGGAGCTTGAGCCGCACCGCGTTTTCGTTCTCGATGTCGAGAATGACGCGAAGCTGCTCGAGCAGTTCCGACACCGGCGCGCGGAACAGTTCTTCCTTCGGGAAGCTGTTGAAAGCGGCAACCAGCTCTTTGTAGTCATGCGATCCGGCGACCGCGCCTTCCGAGGCGAGGACCTCGCGCAGCTTGGCCCGCAAAATCGGAATGTGCTGCGCTTCTTCCGCGTAGGCCTTCGAGGTAAAGAGCCCCACGAAATGATCGAAGGCTTCCACCCTGCCGGCGGCCGTGACGCGGCGAATCGCGATACTGTCCATCGGGCGGCGGCGATGCACCAGCGAGTCGACCCGCGACTTGCTGACGATCAGCGGCGGTCCTTCAAAAAACAGCCTGCGCCGGGCGGGCGTGGCATCGCTCAGCGACCCGGGCCGCGGAGGATGCTTTGGATCGCGCTCGCGCATGATGCCGAGTTCGGATCCGAAGTCGGCGTTCAGCTTGCCGGCGCCGTCGGAGCCGCTCACGGTGTAGCGGCGATAGCCGAGAAACACGAATCCGCCCTGTACCAGCCACCGCAGGAAATCGCGCACTTCGATGAGATCGCGCTGAGCCGCCGTTTCCTCGCAAATCCGCAGCGCGCGCGCCGTCATCGCCTCGAAGTCTCCGGTCGCATCGCGCACGTCCAGCAGGACCGATCGCACTTCGTGCCCAATTCGGTCCATCTCCGCCGCGCCGGCCGCCATTTCCAGCTCGGCATGAACAAACGACTCTTCCCGCTCTGAAACTGAAGCCTGCTCGAAGGAAACGATCTTTCCGCCGCCGTCACGGGCGACTCGGAGCACCGGATGAAGCATCATTGCGACCGGCGCGCCGAGCGGGCGAAGATATTCGAGCAGGCTGTCGACGATGAACGGGCAGTCCCCCATCAAAGTTTCGATAATGATGGTGCCGTCGGCAGGACCGGCGATGACCCGGGCCGCGATCGGTTCCGTGCGGACCGAAAAGAAGTCGAAGGCCGAGCGGATAAGCGCGATACGGCGATCGAGAGGAATGCGCTCGATACGGTCGCGAGGCTCGCGCGCAAACAGGCGCTCCGCAAACACTTGCAACCGGTCTTCGCCTGAAAAAGACGGGACGGCGGACTGTGTGAGGCCGGACGATGACGCCATCAATCGGCAATTATAGGACTCACGCGAGCGCCCCTGCCACTGGCAGTTCAAGCTCGTCCCGATTCGGCCAGGAACCTGCGCGGGCGAGCCCCCGATTGGGAAACTGATTGCGGTTTCCCTTCGATCGCGCGCTTTCCGCTAAAATCGAATTTTCGCCATGCCACTTGTCGAAATTACCGCAATGACGTTCGGCCCTTACGGCATCGGGAAGCTCGATGGGAAATCCGTGATGGTGCCCAATGCCGCGCCGGATGATCTGCTCGAGGTCGCGATCCAGTCCGAGCGCGGCGGCTATTCGATCGCCCGCATCGAGCGCATCGTGCGCCCCGGTCGCTCCCGGCGCACGCCTCCCTGCGCGTATCTGCCTCGATGCGGCGGGTGCGATTGGCAGCAAATCAGCTACCCCGAGCAACTCCGGCTCAAGGCCGAAACGATCGCGCGGGAACTCAAACACGCATTGGGGTTCGACGTCGATACGGCGGGGCTGGTCGAGCCGGCGCCGCAGGAGTTCGGTTATCGATCGCGGGTGCGGCTCAAAACCGGGCGGGAAGGGACGATCGGATTTCACGAGCAGGGAAGCAACCGCCTGGTCGCAATCGATCGATGCATCGTCGCGGACTGCGATCTCGATTCGGCCCGGCATTTCGCGCGCCTGCTCGCCCGCGAGCTGGTCGAGATCGAAGTGGTGCGGCAATCGGAAACAAGCCAGGTCCTGGTCGGATACTTGAAAAAACCCGCGAACGATCGGGCGACTCAGCGGGTGAGCGGATTCCTCGCTTCGAGAGAATCCATCGCGGGAGTTGTGCTCAGAGCGGGCGAATGGCGCGGCGTGGCGGGAAATGCGGAAATCGAAGTCGAGATCGAACCCGGGATCGCGCTGCGCATCGATGCCGACCTGTTCAGCCAGGTCAATCGCGCCCAAAACCGCAAGCTGGTCGCCGCGGCGATGGAGATGGCGGAGCCGGGAGAATCGTGCGCGATGATCGATCTGTTTTGCGGCGCGGGAAACTTTGCGATTGTGGCGGCGCGGCGCGGTGCGCGCGTGACAGGCGTGGATTCCGATTCGGCGGCGATTGCGGCAGCCGCGCGCAATGCCGTCCGGCTGGGTATCAACGATGCGCAGTTCGTTGCGATGAACGCGCGAGAGCTGGCGGCGTTCCTTCTGCGCGCCCGCTTGCGTCCGCAGGCGGTGATTCTCGATCCGCCGCGGACGGGAGCCGCGGAGTTGATGGAGCCGATAGTTCGCCTTCGCCCCGCGCGCGTGGTTTACGTTTCGTGCGATATCGCGACTTTGGCCCGCGATTTGCGGATGCTGTGCGCGGAGCACTACCGAATTGATCGCGTGCAGGCGTTCGATTTCTTTCCCAACACCCATCATGTCGAGATCGCAGTCCGGGCGGTATTGACTTAGATTGCGGGCCGTTCTTAATGTAGGGCATCGACTCCGCGTCTCCCGCCAGAGGGTAAACCAAGGCGATGCCCAAGCAGGAAAAGGAAAAACTCGCGCGCCCGAAGATTACCATCATCCCGGGCCGCGGTGTGGCTCAAACCATCAACTATCTGCTCGAAGACCGCGACGATCTTGAATGGATCATCGCGGTTGGGCGCACCAAGAATGGGGAACTATTCTTCTACGACACCGGCGGCGATATCGTTGAAGACCTCGGCACGCTGGAATACCTGAAAGCACGCATCGTCCGCGCACATTTTGGCGACGAGTACGAGTAACTCTTCCGGACCCGCGCGCAACCCATCCTCTAACCGTCTCAAGCACCTCGGGAACGGCTGACCGATCCGGCGCACGGACGGTTTTGACCTTCTTTCGCTCGGAAATCAGTCGCTGAACTCGGTTTCCGGAGGTGTCGCGTAGATGACGCCCTCTTCGATCTCCAGCGGCACGCGATAGAGGAACTTGCCGCACGCCGTGGGCGGACCGGCGATGCATTCGCCTGAGGCCGGGTCGTAGTAGGCGTTGTGCGTCTGGCACATCAGGTAGCGCCCTTCTTCGGCAAAGAACTGGTTATCGACCCAGTCCATCGCCATCGGCACGTGCCGGCATCGATTGACGTAAGCGTGAAAATTTCCGCCGAAATTGATCAGGAAGCATTCCTCGTCGGCATTGCGAATCGGCATCATGAACTTCATCGATTCGCCGGGCGCAAGGTCGTCCACCTTCGCCACGCGATAACGGCGCGCAGCGGCTTTTCGGCGCGGACGCGATCGTGTCATGAGTCCGTGACGGCGGCTGTGATCAGTCATAACGGTGCGGCAAGAAGGCTTGGCTTGCCGGAGTTTCTCAAAGCCCATAGCATCTGTAAACGCAGGTGCAATTCGATGATCGAGCGGCCGAAAATTCGCGCGGTCGAGGCGTTTCCGGTCGAGCAGAACGGGCAGACGATGGTTTGTCTGCGCGATTCCACCGGGCTTGCGCCCAATCCCGTCGTGCTGGCTCCGGGCGCCTACTTCCTCGTGACGCTGTTCAACGGCATCAACGATTTGCGCGACATTCAGGCCGCATTCATGAAGCGGTTTGGCCAGTTGCTGCCGATGGAACAGTTGAGCGGCCTGGTGGCGGCGCTCGATGAAGCCTTTTTCCTTGACTCGCCCGCGTTTCACGAACGCGAACGCGGCGAGCGCGAAGCTTTCCTTGCGCTTGCGGAGCGGCCACCCGCGCTCGCGGGCCTGTGTTACAGCCAGGAACCGGCCGCGCTGCGGGCAGAACTGGCGGCATTCTTCGATCCGCCGGAAGGCCCCGGACGATCGGTGCCGCGCAAGGCCGGAGCCTCGCTCAGCGGACTTATCGCGCCGCATATCGATCCGCGCCGCGGCGCCGCCGCCTACGCGCACGCCTACTCCGAGTTGATGGCGCATGAACCGCCGGAGCTGGTGATAATCCTGGGCACTTCGCACTACGGCGCGGGCCCCGAGCTCTTCAGCGCGACGCGCAAGAATTATCAGACTCCGCTCGGGACGGTGGAAACGGACCGCGAGTTCGTCGACCGGCTCGCGGCGCGTTACAGGGGCGGCGATCTCTTCGGCGACGAAATCCTGCATCGCGCGGAGCACTCGATCGAATTCCAGGCATTGTTCCTCGCGTATGCGCTCGGCGTGCGCGGCTACCAGGTGGTCCCAATCCTGGTGAGCTCGTTCCACGAGATGGTCGCATCGGGCGAGACCCCCGCCAGTGATGCTCGCGTGCGGTCGTTCCTGGATGCTATCGCCGAGTTGATCGCGGCCGAAACCCGCAACGTGCTGGTGCTGGCGGGCGTGGACTTCGCTCACGTAGGACGAAAGTTCGGCGACCCGTTCGCCGTGGATGAAGCGGCGGCCGAGCGCGTTAAGCGCGAGGATCTCGAGCTGATCGAGAATATCAAGCGCGGCGACCCTGCCGGCTTCTTCGCGGACATCGCCAGGGACGGCGACGCGCGAAAGATCTGTGGTCTTGCTCCGATGTACACGCAACTGGAGCTGTTGCGCGGACGGAGCGGACGGCTTCTCAAGTACGGAATCGCGATGGAGCCGCAGACCGAGTCCTGCGTATCGTTCGCGAGCCTCGCGATCGACTAGCCCGAGCCTTCAACAGGCGGCGAGCAGCGCGCGCTCGAGTTCACGCAGATTTCCCGCAGGATACAGCGCCGTCACGGCCGCGCGGTACTGCTCGATCGCGCTGTCACCCGTACCCCATCGCGCGGGCTCCTCGGGGTTGAGCCACACGACCCCGCGCGTTAGTCGCGAGATTTCGCGCAGCAAGTCCGCGCGCGGCGGCCGCCGGTTGTTCCGCGCATCGCCAAGAATCACGACCAGCGTCTGGCGGGTGAGAAGCTCGCGATGATTTTCCCAGAGCTCGACGAGCACGCGGCCGAAATCTGACCGCGCATAGAGATCGAGCGCGGGCGAGGTGAGCAGATGTCCCTGCTCGAAGGAAGCTTCCGCCAGGCGATCGATGTAAACAAAGCCGGTGACGCGGCGAAAGCAGTTTCGCGCACCCGCCATCAGTTCCAGCATCAGTTCCGCCGCGTATCGCACCGATCCCGAGATGTCGGCAAGCATCAGCAGGTCAACGTGACGGGGGCGGCGCGCGCGAAAGCGCAATTCCGCGAGCACGCCGCCACGCTGGATTCCGGCGCGAATGGTGCGCCGGAAATCGATCCTGCCGCGGCGGGCGAGCCTGAGCCTGCGCCCCAGCCGAATCCGGAAGTGGCGTTCGAGGGGCTTGAGCGCTTCCTGCGCCCGCTCGTATTCCAGATCGCTGTACGCGCTGAACGGCGTCCGCTCGATTTCGCGAAGCTTCGCGATTCGCATTCCTTCGAGCCCGGGCTCTTCGGCCTCGCCGAGTTCCCGCTCCGCGGCGGAAACGGCGAACGCCGGTTGAAGCGCGCCTTCGCCCCTGGCGTCCTTCATGCTCTCGCGCGCCGCCTGCGTTTCGGTTTCGGTCGGTTTGCGCGGTTTGCCGGCGGCGCGGCCGCTTTCCCGCGGCGATTCGTCGCTTCGCTTCGGCTCCGGCCGCAAGCTTTCTCCCGGCTTGCCTTGTCCTGCGCCGGCGGAAACCTGGATCCCGCGATGATCCGGATGTTGCTTGCGGGTTTTACCGCGCGCGGGTGAGGCGAAGAATCGCGCGAATAGATCATCGAAGGATTCGCGGTCAGCTTCGTCCTTGATCAATGTCGCGGCGAGAGCTTCGCGCATCCGCGCGCGTTCGAGTCCCGCGGCCGCAACCGCGTTCATCGCATCGATCGATTCGGCGACAGACACCCGGATTCCGGTGCTGCGCAACTCGCCGATAAACCTGCCAAGCTGTTCGCGCAGCGAGGTCATCGCGGTCGCGTGGCAAGCGAGGAGGCCCGCGTCTCGACCTTCGCCCGATCGTCTTCGTGCTTGAGCAGCACGCCGAGCGCGGCGCGAATTGCGCTGGCGTCGAGTTCCTTGATCCCGAGTTGCAGCAGGGCGCGGGTCCAGTCCAGGGTTTCCGCGATGGAAGGGGGCTTGCGCAGTCCGAGCTTGCGCACCGCGCCGACGAAGCGTGCCGCTTCCGCGGCCAGCCGCGCATCGAGGTCGGGCACTTTGAGCTCGATAATCCTGCGTTCCTGCTCGACGCCGGGAAAGTCGATGAACAGATGAAGGCAGCGGCGGCGCAGCGCCTCCGATAGCTCGCGCGCACGATTCGATGTCAGCACCACGATCGGGCGCTCGATCGCGCGAACCGTTCCGAGTTCCGGGATGCTGACCTGGAAGTCGGACAGCAATTCGAGCAGGAACGCCTCGAACTCCTCGTCCGCCTTGTCGATTTCATCGATCAGCAGGACCACGCGATGCGGCGCGGTGATCGCTTTGAGCAGGGGCCGCTCGAGCAGGTACTCCGCGGAAAAAATGTGCTCCGACAGCTCCTCCCATCGAAGGCCCTGCGCCTCATCCGCCTGCATCCTGAGAAGCTGCTTCTGGTAGTTCCACTCATAGAGCGCGCGCGCCTCGTCGAGTCCTTCGTAGCATTGAAGGCGAACGAGCGAAGTGCCCAGCATCTCCGCGAGGACTTTGGCGACTTCGGTTTTGCCCGCTCCCGCCGGTCCTTCGATCAGGAGCGGCTTTTCGAGCGCAAGCGCAAGAAAAATCGCCGTCTCGACGCGCTCGTTGGTGATGTAGCGCGCGCGCTTGAGGCCCTCGGCGACCGATTGTGGCGTCACGTCCATCGCGTTTCACCCGCAAGCATCGCGGTCCGCGGCCAAACAGTCAAATTTGAGGTCAGGAGTCGAACAGCGGCGGCTTAAGGCGCTTCCATGGGCGCGCGGTCTCGTATGCGGCCGCGAGCGACAGCAGCTCGAATTCGCCGTTGGGCCGACCCACGATCTGAAGCCCGATCGGAAGCCCACGGTCCGAAAACCCAGCGGGAAGAGTAATTGCCGGCTGGCCGGTTGCGTTGAACGGATACTCGAAAGCGATCCACGTCCAAAGCTCGTCCAGATAGCGATCGGGCCGCGAAGGAAAGGAACCGTTGCGCATGGCCGGCTTCGTCATCGTGGGCGTCAGCAGCGCGTCGAACGGATCGAGCCGTTCGACGATCGTTCGCGCGGTGTTGTGCATCACCGCGACCAAATTGACGTAATCGGCGGCCGAAAGCTTCTTGCCCTCGTGAAACATTTCGCGCACGACCGGATCGACCCAGTCCAGGTTGGTGATTGGAATCGCTGCGATGCCGACGCAGATGAGCGCCCGCGCGCAATCGAGCAGCATCGCGCCGGGATCGAGATCGATGAGTTCGACGCTGTGGCCCATCTCGCGCATCGCGGCGCACGCGGAATGGAACGCGCGCGCCACGTCGTCGTCCACCGGACCAAGCCGGGTTTCCGCGATCGCGGCGAGCCGCAGTTTTTTCGGCACGAATTTCACGGCATCGGCAAACGGCAGCTCGGGGGGAGGCGCCCAATACGGATCGCCAACGGCGGGACCGGCCATCACATCGAGCATCATCGCCACGTCGCGCACGGTTCGCGCGATCGGACCGCGGGTGGCAAATCCGCCCCAGCCCTCTCCACGATAAGGGGCGTAGGTGAGTCGTCCGCGCGACGGCTTCAGGCCGACCACGCCGGAATTGGATGACGGGCCGCGAATCGAGCCTCCGCCGTCGCTCCCTTCCGCGAGCGGACCCAGACCCGCCGCGACCTGCGCGGCGGCGCCGCCGCTCGATCCGCCGGCGTTGTAGTCAAGGTTCCAGGCATTGCGCGCGATGGGGCAAAGGCCGCCTTCAGTCGTGGGACGGCCGCCAAATTCGGGCGTGGTGGTCTTGCCGAGCAGAATTCCGCCGGCCTCGCGCAGGCGCACCGCGATCGCCGCGTCGTCGGGCGGTTGCGACGTCGCGTAGTTGCGCGACCCGAGCGTGGTTACGATGTCCCTGGTGGGGGTCAGGTCTTTGAGCGAATACGCCACGCCGTAAAGCGGCATCGAAGCCGCGTTCGTCCGCTCCGCCTCGATCCGCTTAGCATCCGCAAGCGCGCGATCCGCGGTGACGGTCATGTAGGCGCCGATGGTTGGATTGTGCCGCTCGATGCGCGCGAGGAAAAATTCCGCCACTTCGAGCGGACGCACTTCGCCCTTGCGCGCCAGTTCGCGCAGTTCCCACGCCTCGATAAAGGGATCGAGCTTTACCGCCATCGTCTCTCAAACCGCGGTCAAGCCGCCGTCAACCGATAGCGATGCCCCGGTTACGAACGACGCGCTGTCGGAGCAAAGCCACGCGACCGCCTCGGCGATTTCCTGGGGGCGCGCCTTGCGCCCAATCGGTTCGACCTCATCGAGCCGCGCGGCGAGCTTCGGCTTGCCCGCGACCATCCCTTCGACCAGCGGGGTATCGACGACGCCGGGGCATACGTCGTTGATACGGATGCCGGAGCGGGCATATTCGATTGCGGCACATTTGGTCAGCCCCACGACGCCGTGCTTCGCCGCCGTGTATGCGGGCATCGAGTGCGATGCGACCAGGCCGGCGGCGGAGGCGGTGTTGACGATTGCGCCGGGCGACCGCTGCGCGATGAACTGGCGAATCTCGGCGCGCATGCAGAGCCATACGCCTTTGAGGTTGACCGCCATGATGCGGTCCCATTCCTCTTCGCTGTAGTCGGCGGTCTTGCACTGCGAGCCCGCGATGCCCGCATTGTTGAAGGCGCAGTCGAGGCGTCCGAAGAACTTGATCGCCGCCGCGACGAGCGCGTCGGCATCGGCGGCGCGGGCGACATCGCAAGCGGCGAACTCCGCGATTCCGCCCTGCTCGCGAATCATGCGCACGGTTTGATACCCCGCTTCTTTGGAAACATCCGCGGCGAGCACGCGCGCGCCTTCGCGCGCAAAGACGAGCGCCGCGGCGCGCCCGATCCCCGATGCCGCGCCGGTGATGATCGCAACCTTGCCGCCAAGTAGTCCCGCCATCGAAAGTGCCTCCCGCCTGTGGGGCAAGTGTGCCATCTTCGCGCCGAATCTACCAAACCATCGGCTTGCCTTTGGCGCTTTGGTTCCGGCTGACGAAGAGACATATTGGCCGAAAGGACAACATTCTTGGCGCGTGGTTTCCCACTAAGATTGCGCGTAGGAGCTTGAATATCATGATCTTTCGGCCAGCATTTTATCGTACGTTGCTCGCCATCTTTCTCCTGACGGCGAGTTGGGGCAGCGCCGCGATGGCGGAGCCGGCCAAACCGCCCGCGCTCGATCCCGCCGCCGACAAGCTGTTCGGCAACATGTGCGAGGCTTTGGGTTCGGCCAATGCGTTCAGCTTTCACGCGGAAGTCCTGTTTGAGCAGGTGCTTCCCTCGGCGGTGAAGGTGCAATACGCGGGTGCGATGGATTTTTCCTTGCAGCGTCCGGGCGAGCTCGCGGTCAATTACCGGAGCGATACGGGCGCCAAGGAACTGTGGTATGGAGACGGCAAGCTGACGCTGTTCGATCCGCGCTACGATATGTATGCGACGATTGCGGTGCCGGGCACGATCGACGCGATGCTGGACGAGGTTGCGCAGAAACAGGGCCTGACGATGCCGCTTTCGGACCTCGCGTTTTCAAACCCGTGCGTGCGGCCGCGCAAGATCGCGATCTACAGCGGATATATGGGCGTCAATGACGTCAACGGCGTCCCATGCGACCATCTGGCCTTTTCGTCGGCTGACAACGACTTCCAGATCTGGGTCCAGCACTCGGGCAAACCGGTGCCGCGCAAGATCGTGATCAACCATCGAACCGAGCCCGGCTCGCCCGAGTACATCGCGGTGCTTTCGGACTGGAAGTTTCCGGCCGAAATCTCCGCCACGCGCTTTCAGCCCGATTTGCCCAGGGACGCCAAACGCATCGAGTTTCTGAAGGTTAAGGAGTCAAAGCCATGAAGGTCCGAACCCGTTTCGCATCCGTTGCGGCAATCCTGATAGTCACGGGGACCGCTTTGGTGTGCGTCCCGGCCGCGCAAGCTCAGTGGGATCGTCAGAGATTCAACGAAAGCGATCGCTTCCGCCGCGGCGGCGACGGCTTCGATCGCGGCAACTTCGGCCATTCCAGGTTCGACGAGTCCCGGCGACGCGAGCCCACCAGCACCTCCTCGTCCAGCCAGACTCATCCGAACGCGGGCAAGGACTACCAGGCCTACACTCAGAACAAAAATGCCGAGCAGCAGGCCCGCTACAACGAGATGAACACGCTGCAGGAGAACCAGGAAAACACCGAAAAGCAGATGCACAACGAGACCATGAACACGATCAACAACACGGCCGGCGACTGGGGCGGCGGCAGCAGCGACTCGAGCACCGGAGAAGCGCTGGGCGCGGCCGCGCTTGGAGTGGTCGGGGGCATGGCGCTTGGCTCGATGATGAACAAGCCGCAGCAGCAAAGCGCGCCGCCGGCGCAAAATCCGTATGCCGCGCCGCCCGCATACTATCCGCCGCCGGGCTATGGCGCTTATCCGCCCGCGGGTTATCCCGCATATCCCCCGCCGAACTATGGCGCGTATCGGCCGCCCGCGTATGCGGAAGCGCCGCCTCCGGGATATCAGCCGTATTACAACGGAAGCCAGGTGGTGTATGCTCCGGCGCCAGGCGCGGCGGCCCCGAGCGCCGCGAGCGCTCCAGGCGCGCCATCGCAGCCATAGAGAGCGATCGCCCGAAAGCGTGAACGGCAGATGCTGAGAAGTGAAAAGCGAATTCTAACCACTCACACCGGCAGCCTGCCGCGCAGAGCTCCGCTCAGAGATCTTTTTATCCGCCGCAGCCGCGGCGAGGAGATCGATCCGGCGGCGCTCGACCGCGAGGTGGCCGAATCGACCCGCAACGTAATTGCCAGGCAGATCGAAGCCGGAATCGACATCGGCAACAACGGCGAGCAGGCGCGGGAGAGCTTCTTCACCTATGTGCGGGACCGGATGAGCGGATTCGGCGGCCGCAGCTCGCGTCCCATGATGCGCGACATCGTGCAGTATCGTTCGTTCCTCGAGAAGATGCGGATCGGCGACCTGCAGATGGTCGATCTGATGCACGCGCCGATGGCGATGGGCGAGGTCCGCTACGAAAACCGCGCGCCGCTCGAACGCGAATGCGCCGACTTCAAGCGGATGCTGGCCGAGCGGTCCTCCAGCTTCGCCGAAGCCTTCATGACCGCGCCCTCACCCGGCATCATCGCCTCCGCGATGCTCAACCAGCACTACGACAGTTACGAGAAATATGTATTCGCGCTGGCGGACGCGATGAGGGTCGAGTATCGGAAGATCGTGGACAGCGGGTTCGTGCTGCAGGTCGATGCGCCCGATCTTGCGATGGAACGCCACACTTCGTACGCGGACCGTCCGCTGAACGAGTTTATCGAATATGTCGCGTTGAATGTCGCGGCGATCAATCACGGGCTTGAAGGAATTCCCGCTGATCGCATCCGGCTGCACGTATGCTGGGGAAACTACGAGGCACCGCATCATCTCGATGTCCCGCTGGAAGAAATTCTGCCTCACTTATACGAAGCGAAAGCCGGAGCGCTGGTCCTCGAAGCGGCGAACCCGCGCCATCAGCATGAGTACCGATGCTTTCGCGCGCATCCGCTGCCCGATCGGATGCTGCTTGTCACGGGGGTGATCGACACCAAGACCAACTACGTCGAGCATCCCGAGGTCGTTGCCGAGCGCCTTGAACGGGCGGCGCAGGCAATCGGCGATCCGCATCGCATCATCGCGGGCACGGACTGCGGCTTCGAAACCACCACCGGCCTGGGCGACGTAGCGGAAGAACTCGTGTGGGAAAAGCTCAAGGCGATGCGCGCCGGCGCCGATATCGCCAGCAAACGTTTGATGGGCTAGCGGCCTGAGTTCAAGACAGCTTCGATGCTGGGCAGATCGCCTTAGCGAACGCGTGGATCGTTCGGCAGCGTCCGCTCCGTAAATCCGACAACCATCCCAAAGGCCTGATCGGCTCCCAGCACAACCGTGCTCGTGCCGGCCGCTTCGGGCCGCATCCCCTTGGATCTCAGAAACTCCGCGGCGCGGGCGAGGTTGCGTGTCTTGAAAGTGAGCGAATGAAAGCCCTCTCCGTTGCGTGCGAGGTCGATGCCTTCGGCGCTGTCGGCGGAAAGCGGATGCGCCAGTTCGATGATGGTGTCTTCGCCGATGGCCACGTATGCGCTGCGTTTGCGCCCGGCGACTTCCTCTTCGCAGACCATCGACGCTCCCAGCACCTCGCAATAGAGCTTGCGGGCGGCATCGAGGTCCGCGACCACCGCGGTGATATGAGAAGAGCGCTCGATTCCGAGCGGATGGCGCTCGCGCCAGAATTCGTTTGACCACGCGGGTTGCAGGCGCGGATCGATGGTGTTGCGTTCGATTACGGCGAATTCGAGTTGGCCATGCGTCTGCCGCGGATGCGTCCAGACCGCGAATTTTTCGTTGGGTGGCGCGATCTCCCGGCCGACCACGTCCCACTGCCGCAAGCCATGGGAAGCCAGATGCGTAGAGAGCGCCGGCACGTCATCGACATACCAGGCGATCGAATGAAGGTGCTGGCCGAAGCGGTCGTAAAAGCGCTGGACCGATTGGTTGCGAAGATTGGGCACGCGCGCCGGCGACATCGGCTCCATGATCACGTCGCCGATCGCGAGCAGCGAAGCGACCCGTCCGGCCGCCTTGGCCAGCCCGTGATAGAAGCGCGTGCATCCGAAGACTTCGTCATACCAGCGATCGACCGCATCGAGATCGCTGACCACATGCGTGACGTGAAACAGCTTGCCGATCCTGAACATGGCCGGGTCCTCTCGCCCGGACTATCACAAAGGAACGCCCGCAAAATCAACGGCTCGAGATTCGAGAGATTTGCCGCCAGGGCGCACCCTCTTAAAGGCTCACGCCTTTGACGAGGGTTCCTTGATGCACGCGATGAGGCGGTCGCCAAAGTCGGCGAGTTTTCGCTCGCCGAGTCCCTTTATTCGGCTGAGCGCTTCGATCGTTGTGGGTTTGGAGGCCGCCAGTTCGCGGAGCGTCGAATCGTGCATCACCACGAAGGGGGCGACTCTCCGCTCGGCGGCTATTTCGCGGCGCAGGGCGCGGAGTTTTTCGAACAGCGCCTCATCGACGTTCCGCCACGATGCCTCTTCGATTTTGGTGCGCGCGGATTTCGGTTTTTTTGCTTCCAGCAACTTGACCGTCCGCCTGCCGCGCATCACTTCCCACGATTGGGCATTGAGCTTGATTATCGGGCGCTCTCCGGTCGTGCGTTCGATCAGCCCTTCGTCGATGAGCTGATAGATCAGGTTGATGACGCGTTTGCGCGGCATCTCCTTGAGCAGGCCGTAGGTGGAAAGCTTGTCATGCCGCCACTTGCGCACACGTTCGTTGTCCGCGCCGATGAGCACATCGGCAACGTGCTCGATGCCGAAGCTTTGATCGACGCGCGCCACGCAGGATAGAACCTTCTGCGCCAGGAGGGTGGCGTCGGCGACGCCTTCGACTTCGCCGAGGCAGAAGTCGCAGGCGCCGCAATTTGGCGCCGGATAAGCCTCGCCAAAGTAGGCGGAGAGCTGCGCATGGCGGCATCGCAGGACCGACGCGAACCGCCGCATCTCCTCCAGCAGCCGCTTCCCGTTTTCGGCCACCTCGGCGGGAACCTCCGCCTCCTCCGCGCTGCGCTCGATAAGCCGATGCCATCGGAGCACATCGGCGGCCGAGTAGAAGAGCACGCACTCGGCGGGCAGGCCGTCGCGCCCGGCGCGTCCGGTTTCCTGCTGATACGCCTCGATCGACTTCGGCATCCCCGCGTGAACCACGCATCGGATGTCGCTGCGGTCGATGCCCATGCCGAAGGCCACCGTCGCGACCACAACCTCGATTTCTTCAGCGGCAAACCGGTCCTGAGCTGTGCGCCGCGCATCCGCATCCATCCCGGCGTGATAGTGGGCGGCGCGGATGCCGCGTTCGGCCAGATACGCGGCCATCTGCTCGGTGTCCTTGCGTGAGATGCAATAGACGATGGCTGCCTCTCCGCGATGGCGGCGGAGCGTTTCGGCCACCTGCGCATTGACGTCATGCTTTGGAAGCACCCGATAGACAAGATTGGGACGATCGAAGGAGCCGACCAGGATGGCGGCGTTTTCGAGCCGGAGCTGTTCGATAATATCGCGCCGCACACGCTCGGTGGCGGTCGCCGTGTAAGCATGAAGGCTCGCGCCTTTGAAATGGTTCTTCAGCTCGGCGAGCTGCCGATATTCCGGCCGGAAGTCGTGGCCCCATTGGCTGATGCAATGAGCTTCGTCGATCGCGAATGCCGATACGCCCAGCCGGGCGGCGAGTTCGAGAAAACGGGGAGTGAGCAGCCGCTCCGGAGCGACAAAGATAAGACGGTGCTTGCCGGCCGCGATCTCGCGCTCGGTCCTTCGCAGCTCTTCCAAATCCATTCCGCTGTGCAGGGCCGCGGCCGGATAGCCGCATGCCCTGAGCGCATCCACCTGATCCTTCATCAGGGCGATGAGCGGCGAGACGACGATATCGGTGCGGCCTGCGACCGCCGGCGGCGCCTGATAGCAAAGCGATTTGCCGCCCCCGGTCGGCATCACGACCAGCGAATCGCGGCAGTCAAGCCCGGCGCGAATCGCCTCGGCCTGCAGCGGACGCAGGCTTTGATACCCCCAAAAACGGCGAACTGTCGCCAGGATTGGATCGAGGGCCCGGGCCGCGGTTGCGGAATTTGGGTCGCTCGGTTTCGGCTGCGGCATAATCGGTTGACCGTTGTAACATGAAAGGCGCCATGTGATCCTCGGGGTCGTGCCGGTTGCGCAGATTTCCCACGGGTTACCCTTCTGCGCTAATCTGCGAAGACTGCGGATTTGAAGAACTTGAGATCGGGCCGCGGCTCGATTTTTGACGGAGGAAAGCGATGCGAGATGTCGTAATTGTCGAGGCGGGCCGGTCCCCGATCGGTAAAAAGAAGGGCGCTCTTTCAAACGCCCATCCGACCGAGATGCTCGCCCAGGTGATAGCCGAAGTCCTCAAGCGCGCGAAGGTCGCGCCGGAACTGGTCGGCCAGGTGATCGGCGGATGCATCAACAAGGTGGGCGCGCAGGCGTTCAACGTCACCCGGACCGCGTGGTTGACTGCCGGACTCTCGCCCGATGTGGCCTGCTCGACGGTCGATTCGCAGTGCGGATCGAGCCAGTTCGCCGTCAACCTGGCGGCAAGCATGATCGCCTCGGGCGCCGAGGATGTCGTGCTCGCGTGCGGCGTTGAAAACATGAGCATGCTGCCGATCGGCTCGGATGCGATCGCGGGCGCACAGGCGGGGATGGGCAAGCCGATTACCCGCAAGTATCGCGAACACTTCGAGTTCACCAGCCAGTTCGAAGGCGCCGAGCGAATCGCGACGAAATACGGCATCACTCGCGACGACACCGATCGGTTTGGGCTTGAATCTCAACTTCGCGC
Organism: Pseudomonadota bacterium; assembly: GCA_021323675.1. GTDB lineage: Bacteria > Desulfobacterota > Binatia > Binatales > Binataceae > JAFAHS01. The sequence continues at coordinate 167,683 of JAJPKP010000021.1, forward strand.
CGCTCGCGCTATCTCCGAAGGCCGCTTCGATTCCCAGCTCGTGCCGATCGAGGTTCCTGTTGTCCAGGAGGGCGGCGAACGATCGGGCGAAACCCGCGTCGTCACGCGCGATGAAGTTCCGCGGCAAACCAGCCTTGAAGCTCTCGCCGCGCTTAAGCCGGTCGCCCGTCCCGATGGCATTCACACGGCGGGTTCTTCGTCGCAGGTTGCGGATGGCGCCGCCGCGGTGCTGCTGATGACGCCGGAGAAGGCGCGCGAACTCGGATGCCGCCCGCGAGCGCGCGTGCGCGAGGCGTGTTTGGTTGGATGCGACCCGGTACTGATGCTCGAGGGGCCGATTCCGGCCACGCGCAAACTGCTTAAGCGCGCGGGCCTCAATATCGGCGATATCGATGTGTTCGAGATAAACGAGGCGTTCGCCTCGGTGGTTCTTGCGTGGGCGAAAACACTCGGACCCGACATGAAGCGAGTGAACCCCAACGGCGGCGCCATCGCGCTCGGCCATCCGCTTGGCGCGACCGGATGCGGATTGGTGACCAAGGCCGTCAACGAGCTCGAGCGATCGGGCGGCAAGCACGCGATCATCACGATGTGCTGCGGGGGCGGTCTCGGCACCGGAACGTTGATCGAGCGCGTGTAGAAAGACAATGCGCGTGCCCGTGGCGCGCGACACAAGATATTGGAAGGGGCAGGGCCGTCAGGCTCTGCCCCTTTTTTACTCTGAGGTCAGACCACGAACAGTTTGAGCGCGACTGCCAGGAGCGCAAGCGAGATCAGGCGCCGAACCATCGTTTCCGGCAAGGAGCCCGAAAACAGGCCGCCCACGTAAACTCCCGGAATCATTCCGATCAGCAGGCTTGCGAGCAGAGTGAAATCCACATTGTGGAGCATGAAGTGTCCCGCACCGGCGGTAGCGGCCAGCAGGACTCCGTAGGCGATATCGGTGCCGACGATCTCGCCCGGGCTAATCGCCGGAAACAAAAGCATCAGCGCGGCCACGCCCACCGCCCCTGCACCAACCGACGAAAGGGTTACCAGCACGCCCACAACGACGCCGATGGCAATCGCCAGGCCGTTGCGATGGTTGCGGGTCCAACCGGCGATCGCCTCGATGCGCGGCTGCCGATCAGCGCGTGAGATCGTAAAATCTCGAATTCGCTCATGGAATGCGATTGCAATCGCGCTGAAAAAGAGCGCGACCCCCAGCGCGATGCTGACCAATCGATCGAGCGCGGCGATGTCGTTACGCACCGACCATAGCGTCACGCTCGAAACCAGGGCGGCAGGAAGACTGCCTGCCAGCATCAGCATCGCAATCCGCCATCGCACGCGCCCCTGTCGCCCATAAACCCACAGCGCGCCGGCTTTGGTGACGGCGGCGTAGATAAGGTCCGTTCCGACGGCTACGGGAGGGGCGATGCCGCATCCGAGGATGAGAGCGGGCGCCATCAGGGAGCCGCCACCGACTCCGGTCAGAGCGACCAGGGCGGCGACAACGAAACCGAGCATGACGAGATTCAGATTCATCTAATCGGATTACTCGACTATCTCTCTGACCCGCCCATACTCGTCATTATCGCCGTTTTAGTCAACAGTTTTGAGTAAGCCGATTTGATTAATCGGCTAAAATAAATTTGCCTTTATTTTGCGGAACTTTTACGAGTTAAAATCGAGGCGTCAGCGCTTCAGGATGGCGGCGAGGGCGCTCTCGATGGTCGGGTAGCGCCATCTAAAGCCAGCCTGTTCAAGTTTCCTGGGACGGACCCGCTGACCCCCGCATAACACCATCGCCGCCTCGCCGAAAGCCAACCTCAACAAGAAGGCTGGCATCCGAATCAGACTCGGCCGACCCATCGCCCTTCCGATTGCGTGCGCCAGATCGCCGTTAGTTACGGGATTGGGTGCTGCCGCGATCATCGGGCCGGCCAGGCGCCCATCGTCGACGGCCGCGATGATTATCGCGATCATATCGTCAAGATGTATCCATGGGACAAACTGGCGGCCCGATCCGACAGGCCCGCCAAGACCGAATCTGAATGGCAGCATCATTGCGGCAAGCGCGCCGCCCCCGGCGCCGAGGACTATACCGATACGCGGAATGAAGACTCTGACTCCGCCCGCCCACGCCTCCATCGCGGCAGCTTCCCAATCGCGGCATACGGCGGCGAGAAAGTCGTGTCCGACGGGAGAATCGTCCTCGACGATGCGGTCGCCGCAGTCGCCGTAGTAGCCGACCGCGCTCGCGGAAACGAGGACTGTCGGGCGCTTTGAGGCTTCCGCGATCGCTTCGATGATTTCACGCGTGAGGTTGACGCGGCTTTCGACGATCGCGCGCTTGCGCTCAGGCGTCCATCTGGCGCCGAACACGGGCTCGCCCGCCAGATTAATCACCGCGTCGGCCAGCGCGATTTCGTCGCGAATACTCCCGCCATGGCGCGCGCAAACGAGCTTGATGGAGGGATTCAGAAGCGCGCGCGCTCTGCTCTCGTCGCGAACCCACGCGACCGCCTCGTGGCCCGCATCGGTAAGCCGCGTACATAGCGGCCGTCCGATGAAACCGGTCGCGCCCGTGATGAACACTCGCATCGGTCATCCTCCGCGAAGCCGAAGGCACAATCTCATCTGTAAATCTGCGATCTGCATGAGCGGAAAGAAAAGGGCGGCCCGCGATGGGTCGCGGGCCGCCCCGGCAACAATCCGTACCGCCCCAGCTTACGGCGTGAGGCCCAGCAATTCGAACCCGCCGAGAGGAGGATTGCTCGGATCGGTCCGCAGGTTCATCGGATTGGCGCTTCCCGCGAACAACTCGCTCGGTGACGAGATCATCGTGCGAATCCCGTAGTTCAGGAAGTTGCCTACTCCGAACTGGCTTTCGACGACTGCCGGAGAATTGGCGTTTGGGAATCTCCACAAATCCGCGCCAAAGGTAATGAGACCCGGGTTGAAGGCCTGCTGAAGCTGGGTGATGGTAGTGATGATATCGCTGCCGTTAAGGCCCAGTGCGGTGAGCAACGCATCGAGCGAGTCGGCAACCAGGAAGCTCCAGTCAAAGGTGCCGACGTAGAGGCTGCCCTGAAAGCTCGCCATTGCCCAGGTGTAGGTATTGAACGGATTGCCGAAACCGGCCGGACCGAAGGTCGGCTCGACGTTCATGTTGTTTGAAACCGTCTGCCAATTGCCGCTCGTGGGATCGTACACCGGCATCACGCTGTCGCCATACAGGAGCTCGACCGGGGACAAAGAGCCCTTCGGCCCGGCTTTGCAGCATCGGAAGATCGCAATCGCGCGCTGCGAATTGATGATCGTCGCGATGATATCGGTCAGCGAACTGAACGTTGAGGGGAACGTGCGGAAGTGAGCGAGCGCCGCGGATATCGGGACGCTCATCGTGCCGAAATAAAGGTAAGGCCCCTCTTCTCCAACCGCTCCACCCAGAGTGAGAGATGCGGTAACCGGATCCGGTTCGTACTGCGACACGTTGAAGATTTTCGTCCATCGGTTGGCCACGTTGGGACCAAGCCCTCCGGCTCCGGCCTTCGGGCTGACCCACAATCCCGACATCGGGCTGCTCGGCGAACTCACATCGCGCCAGGTGGTCGCGTAAAGCCTCCCGCCGTGGGCGATAATATAGGACGCTTCATTGTCGAGATTGCCGACCACCTGAAACTCGAACGGATGTTTCACGTTGCCGCGATAGCGCAGGATCGCACCGGTACCGTTGGATTTCTGGACGCCGGCGTAAAACCCGTTCTTGAGCTGTGTCCAGATGCGGATGTCCGAGTATTGAGGAAGAGTGGTCGATCCAAGGTACGCTCCGGTCTTGGCGTTAAACGCGAACAGGTTGATTCCTCCTGGCGGCGCACCCAACGGAGCCAGCACCGGCCCTCCCAGGATGATCACCTTCTTGGTGGCCACGGCCGACCGCAGCCCCAGCGTCTGCTGGATGCGCGGATCGTTGGGGGTCTTGTTCGCTAGAGTCCCGGTGGCGAGATCGAAGGTATGGATAACCGGCGGGCGCCAATCGCCCAACGCGGGCGGAACCTCCGGATGAGACACCAGAAAGTTGCTCTGCGAAAACTCGCACACATAGGAGGGAGTTTCGAAGGCAGGCGGAGTGATTCCCGCCGCCGTGAACAGCGCGGCCAACACCTCGCAAAGCGGATTGGCTGCCGTCCCGTACCACAAGGTATCGCCCGACTGCGCCAGCCCCCACACATAGGACTGATTCACCTTGGGCATTCCGGCAGGGCAGGAATTCGCGGGAAACTGATTCAGCGGACTCCCGATTCCGAAAAAGCATTCGTCGGGGGCCGCCTGCTCCAGCACATGCACATTCAAGGAAGCAGCTCCCGGCACTCCGCTCGGAGGCATTCCTGCTCCCTGCGGCAACAGAGTCTGGGCGAAAGCTGCTCCGCGATAGCCAGCCAGCGTCATGAAGGTCAGAGCCGTGACGGCGACCAGTGCCGCTTTGAAGCATCTTCGGCCGTGCGCAGTTCCGGCATCTGAAAGAGATGGCAAATTCATATTTTCCTCCTAGGACTCCAATACGAAGGCATCGCACCGCAAAACGCGTACCGGAGAAGGAGGCACCGGTTTTGCCTGTTCGCGTGTACGCAGGTGTTCGATTCAGCTACAGGCTGTTCAGCAACTGTCATACTTCAACCACACGATGTGGATCAGCCGGATGAGAAAGGCGCGAGTCTCAGGGTGCGGTTTCGCCGCATGTTCGGGTTGAGGACGATCTTTTTCGCGATTGCTCCGGAAGCCATCGCGCGAACGCGATATGAAGCGGAAGGAATCAGTTTCCATCTCTCCAGCCGGACACTGTGGCCTTCAGCAGCAACCCCATTGCCGCCATCTGCGCAGTGACAGGACTCGTCCAACGGCCTTGCATCGTCGTGCCGTTCCTCTCCCCGCCGCCGCATGCGCACAGCCGATCACTCCTTGAAAGAGATCGCGCGCTCTGAGCATTTTTGGGTTCGATCGCAAGCTCCGGCGCCACGCGGAGGAATTTGACCCCGCCCCGCGGTTCGCGGCAGATTGCATAATCTGCTCAATAGCCGGGAGCGCTTGAGGCTGGATGAAGACGCCCAATTTTGATGCTCGAATGAATTTTCCCGAGATGGAGCGGGTTCGCGCCGAAATCCGCGAGTTTCTCGCCGCCGATCCCGCAATGGCGACGCCGCGCGCCGACTGCTGGAGCCATTTTGACGACGCATTCAGCCGCCGGCTCGGCCAGGCTGGTTACATCGGGATGACCTGGCCGAAACGCTACGGCGGGCACGAACGCAGCTCTCTTGAGCGCTACGTGGTGGTCGAGGAGTTGCTGGCCGCCGGCGCTCCCGCCGCAGCCCACTGGATCGCCGACCGGCAGACCGGACCGCAGTTGCTGCGGTTCGGCACCGAAGAGCAGCGCCAGCGCATCCTGCCCGCAATCGCGCGCGGGGAATGTTACTGCTCGATCGGAATGAGCGAGCCGGACAGCGGCTCAGACCTGGCCAGCGTCCGGACCCGCGCAACCCGCACGGGCGACGGATGGGTGATTAACGGGCGCAAGATCTGGACAACTTACGCGCATCGCTCGCATTACATCCTGATGCTCTGCCGGACGAGCGAAGACGCCTCCGCTCGCCATCGGGGCTTGAGCCAGATCCTGGTTCCGCTCGATTCGCCCGGCCTCTCGATTCGCCCGATCGTCAATATGGCCGGCGCGCACGACTTCAACGAGGTGTTGTTCGAAGATGTGCACGTGCCTGCCGATGCACTCCTGGGGCAGGAAGGCGCGGGATGGGACCAGGTGATGAGCGAGCTTGCCTTCGAGCGCAGCGGTCCCGAAAGGTTCCTCTCGTCGTTCGTGTTGCTTGAAGCGTTCGTCGAGCGCGCGCGCCGCGAGCCGTCGGCCGAAGCCGCAATTCTGATCGGGTCGCTGATTTCGCGGTTGGCGCCGTTGCGCGGGATGTCGATGTCGATCGCGGCGCAGCTTGGGCGCGGCGAACTGCCCAACTTCGAGGCGGCACTCGTCAAGGAGACGGGTTCGTTGTTGGAGCAGGATCTCACGGAGAAGATCCTTGGCGAGATCGCTCCCGAAGCGGATCCGACGTCCGAAGACAAGTTCCGCCGCCTGCTCGCCGAAGCGATGCTGCATGCGCCATCGTTTTCGATTCGCGGCGGCACCCGCGAAATACTGCGCGGCATCATTGCGCGCGACCTGGGGTTACGGTGATGAGCGATATCGCATTGATTGAAGAGACCGCTCGCCGCGCAATCGCGGACGGACTCACTCCCGAAGTGATCGAGAGCGCCGAGGCGGGCGAATGGTCCGAGGCGCTCTGGAACCGGCTCGAGGCGCAGGGCCTGCTTCAGCCTGCCGCGATCGCTGAAAGCGGCGATCCGGCCGAGGGCCTCGAAATCGAGGCCGCGGTCATTCGCGCGGCTTCCGCTTCGGCGGCGCCGCTGCCGATAGCCGAGACCGCGCTCGCCGGATGGTTTCTTGCCCGCCACGGGATCGAGGCGCCATCGGGGCCGCTTTCGCTGGCCGCCCTCAATGGCGCGGAACAGCTAACGTTCTCGGGAGGCAAGGCGAGCGGACGGCTCGAGCGCGTGCCATGGGCGCGCGACTCGGTCGGCATCGTAGCGGTTGCCGGCGACACGCTGCTCTTTATCGATCCGCGCTCCGCAAAGCTGACGCGCGGCGTGAACATGGCCGGAGAGCCGCGCGATACGGTCGAGTTCGATGCCGCCGCGCCGATCGCAAGTGCGGCCGGAGCCGATCGCGAGTACATGCTATGCCGATGCGCGGCGGTGCGCGCGCTGCAACTGGCGGAGGCGGCCGCGCGCGCTCTCGAAATGACGGTCGAGTATGCCGGACAGCGCAAGCAGTTCGGCCGGCCGATCGGGGCCTTCCAGGCCATTCAGCATCAAATCGCAGCGGCCGCCGGCGAGGTCGCGTCGGCTCGTGTGGCCGCACAGCAGGCCCGCCTCGCGATCGCCGAGGGCGGCAACGTCCTGTTCGCCTGCGCGATCGCCAAGGCTCGCGCGAACGATGCCGCCGGCGCGGTCGCGCGCATGAGCCATCAGGTTCACGGGGCAATCGGCTTCGCGCGCGAATATCAGCTTCATCGTTTCACCCGCAGAATCCAGTCGTGGCGGGGCGAATACGGGGCATCGGCGTTTTGGAACCGCCGAATCGGTGAGATGATATTGAACGAACGCGGCAGATCGGTCTGGTCGATCGTGACCGCCGCCGGCTGAGCCGTATCGGAGGATAAACGATGGCGGAAAATTACCGTATCTTCGGGGTGGAGCTCTCTCCCTATTCCGTGAAGGTTCGCTCCTGGTTCAGGTACAAGCGAATTCCCCATCAGTGGGTGCCTCGCAATGCGGCCGCCCAGAGCGAGTACCAGAAATACGCCAAGCTTCCGATCGTGCCGCTGGTGGTGACGCCCGCAAACGAGGGAATTCAGGACTCGACTCCGATAATCGAGCGCCTCGAAGCCGAATTTCCCGAGCCGCCGATTCATCCCGCCGATCCCGCCGCCGCGTTCATCTCCGTGCTGATCGAAGAGTTCGGCGACGAATGGGGCAACAAGTGGATGTTCCATTACCGGTGGGCGCGCGAGGTTGACCAGCTCAGCGCCGCGGGCCGTCTCGCGCGGATGATGATGCCGGAGGCGAACGAGCAGCAGATCTCCGCGGCCATCGCGCAGGTGCGCGATCGCATGGTCGGCAGGGTCTGGTTCGTGGGCTCGAACCCGCAGACGGCGGCGCAAATCGAAGAGTCGTTCTGCGATACCATCGCCATCCTCGAAACGCATCTTTCCAGCCGCCCCTATCTCTTCGGCGGCCGTCCCGCGTTCGGCGACTTTGCGATGTGGGGGCAGCTCTACAATGCGTGGACGGATCCGACACCCGGAGCGCTGATCGAAGGTCGCGCGCCCAATTTGCTCGCGTGGATTCATCGGATGCTGTGGCCGCGGGCCGAAGGTGAGTTCGAGCCGTGGAGCAAGCTCGAACCTACACTGATGCCGCTGCTCGAGCGGCAGGTGGGCCGGCTGTTCATGCCATGGACGATCGCGAACGCGGCCGCGATCGCGAGCGGCCGCGAGGAATTTACCGTCGAGCTGGCGGGCCGTCCCTGGACGCAAAAGCCGCAGAAGTATCACGCGAAATCGCTTGCCGCTTTGCGCCAGAAGTACGCCGCGATCGCCGACAAGCGCGCGATCGATCCGATCCTCGAACGTGCCGGCTGCCTTGCCGGCTTGCGCGGTTAGGCCAGGCAAGTCTCGCCGTCCTCCATACGGTTTACGTGGATCGGACCGTGCGAGTTCCGATCACGCGATCATTCGCGGCGCTTCGCCTGGAGAATCCCGTTTCCATCGTCCGGGTTGCGGACCTCGCGATGATCGGCGCGGCGATGCAAGATAAAAGGCAGCGTTTCGCGCATCCCGCAGCAGAAGGAGTCAGCCCACGATGGCGCTTCACGACGATCGATTGTTCCGCCGCCAGTGCTATGTCGATGGACGATGGATCGATGCCGAAAGCGGGTCGGTCGATAGCATAAGGAACCCGGCCAATGGCCGCGTAATCGGGACGGTGCCCGTTCTGGGAGCTTCGGAAGCGCGGCGTGCGATTGCGGCGGCCGAGTCGGCGCTTGACGGATGGCGGGCGCTCAGCGCGCGGGAGCGCTCGACGCTGCTGCGCCGATGGTTCGAGCTGTGCGTGCAAAATCAGGAAGATCTCGCCGCTATCCTCACGCTGGAACAGGGCAAGCCGCTGGCGGAAGCGCGCGGTGAAATAGCCTACGGCGCGGCCTTTATCGAATGGTTTGCCGAAGAGGCGCGGCGGGTTTACGGCGACATAATTCCAGCCAATACTCGCGACCGCCGCATCATCACGATCAAGCAGCCGATCGGCGTGACCGCCGCGATCACGCCGTGGAATTTTCCCAACGCGATGATCACACGCAAGGCGGGTGCGGCGCTGGCCGCCGGATGCACGATCGTGATCAAGCCCGCGCCGGCAACCCCGTACTCGGCACTCGCGCTGGCCGAGCTCGCTGATCGCGCGGGGATTCCAGCCGGCGTGCTCAACGTCGTTACCGGCGACGAGATCGCGATCGGACGCGAGCTGTGCGAGAACCCCGCCGTGCGCAAGCTGTCCTTCACCGGCTCGACCGAAGTCGGCCGAATCCTGATGCAGCAGTGCGCTCCGACCGTCAAGAAGATGTCGCTGGAGCTCGGCGGCAACGCGCCTTTCATAATCTTCGACGACGCGGACCTCGACAAGGCCGTCGCGGGCGTGATGGCTTCGAAGTTCCGCAATGCCGGACAGACCTGCGTATGCGCCAATCGCATCTTCGTTCAGGACGGAATCTTCGACAACTTCGCCAAAAGGCTGTGCGATGCGATCGGAAAGCTGGTCGTGGGCGATGGCATGGACCAGGGGGTCACGATCGGTCCGTTGATCGATATGCGTGCGGTCGAAAAAGTTGAGGACCATGTGACGGATGCGGTCCGTCGCGGCGCGCGCGTTGCGATCGGCGGAAAGCGACACCCGCGCGGCGGAACCTTTTTCGAGCCGACGCTTTTGCTCGACGTGCCGATCGACGCGAGGCTGATGAAGGAGGAAACGTTTGGTCCCGTCGCTGCGCTGACCCGCTTCGCCACCGAACGCGACGCGATACGGATGGCGAATGATACGGAGTATGGACTTGCCAGCTATTTCTACAGCCGCGACATCGGACGCATCTGGCGCGTCGCGGAAGCACTCGAATACGGGATGGTCGGAATCAACGAAGGAATCATCTCGACCGAAGTGGCTCCCTTCGGCGGAGTGAAGCAATCCGGGATTGGGCGCGAGGGCTCAAAGTATGGCATCGAGGAATATCTGGAAGTGAAGTACCTGTGCATGGGCGGCATCTGACGCGGCCGCTCAGAGGTGAATCATCCGCAGGGAGATTCGGACAGGCCTGTCTGTTTGTTTCTCGAAACGGCCAGTAGCGAGAGTTTTGGCTTCGAGCTAGAGTTTCAATAAAGACGCGGCGAAGAGTTGGTAAATGTTGCCTTCTGCTACAAAGATTGAGCCGGAAGTGACGATTTTTCCACAGCTCCTGGCCCGTTTAGGGAAGTTTTTTTGAGAATCGTTATATTCTCTCTAGTTTATCCTTCCTGCGCTGACACCACTGTAGTTCCTAGTTAAAGAGAGTTGTTCAAAGTATTGATTAACTGCCAAGGCCGGTGTATCGCTAGCCAAATGGCACCAAAACTCTACAGGAGTCGATATTCTGACAGAGATGACGGAAGACGGGGCACACAAGATGCGTCAAATGGAAAATTCGGAGGCGGTGGAGACCCGACATAGCGGCTCGCGCGAGTTCTACACGGTAGCTCAGCTCGCGGATCTGCTGCAGCTCAACGAAATGACGATCTACAGGATGGTAAAGGCGGGCCAACTGCCGTGCCATCTGATCGGACGAATAATGCGGTTTCGCCATGACGATATCGAGGAATTCCTGAAACAGCGGCGAGTGCCGGCTCGCGGTTCGAAGGATTGAGTGGGCGCGCCTGTTTCAGGCAGAGACGGTTCGCGAGCAAGCCTGTTTACCGCAACGGTTCCGCTCTGGCCGGCATCGTTGCTTCAACCTGACGCTCCTTCCCTTTTCCTCTAGCCCTCGAATCATCCGAACCCATCGACCGCGCGTTAGCGTGGCATCGTGATTTGCCCGATCGGCGAACGCCGAGGGTGGCGCACGCTTGTCTTTCGGCGCCGATCTACTTGCGCTCGTACCACTGGATCGCGCCCTTCAGTCCGCGCTCTTTCTGCACGGCGCGAATCTCTTCGTTGCCGGGGCCGAAATGGAAGATTGCGTCGAATTCCGCGCCCGCGAGCACCGCGGTCCGGAAGCCCTGCAAATCCATCGCCCGGTTGATTGCGATCTTCTCGAGACGGAGCTTCTGCGCCGGGACCCTGGCCACCTTGCGCGCATACTCGTAGGTCTCTTCTTCCAGCCGCTCGGGCGGGAACGCCCGAGTCGCGAAGCCAATCGCCTCCGCCTCCTTGCCGCTGATGCGGCTGCCGGGCAGGAAAGCCATGTACTTGGTGCGATGCGGACCGATCATCCAGTTCCAGAATGCGCTTACATAGCCTGCCCCCGCGGGAATAGACGGGAATCCGATGCTGGCGTTTTCCGCCACGAAGATGATGTCGGTGGAGATGGCGAGTTGAGTTCCGCCCGCAAGGCAATACCCGTGAACCATCGAAATGACTGGTTTCGGCAGATCGCGCAGCCTCAACCAATGCTCGACGTACCGCTGCAGCGAGCGTTGGTCGTCATCCAGCGTGTAGCGCGATCCGCCGCCGCCCAATCCGACCGTGAGGTCGTAGCCCGTGCAGAATGCCCGGCCGGCGCCCCGGATAATCAGGACCTTGATCTCGGGATCGGCTTCGATCTGCGAAAGCGCCTCGCCCATCTCCGCGATCAGCGCCGGCGTCATCGCGTTCAACTTCTCGGGCCGATTCAGGGTAAGGGTGCCGATGAGTTCATTTTTCTCCAGTGTGATACTGGTGAATGCCATGGCGTTCCTCCGCGCGCGCGACGGCTTCGCGCTATCGGGGATGAAAGACCGTTTGACACCAAAGTTGCAAGCGCCCGCTGAGTGCGATAGCGCTCACGCGATACGGTCAGGCCGCGCGGAGGGAGCGTGGGTGGCGTCCGGAGAGATCGAGCGGAGTTGACTGGCGGCCTGATTCGTTCCAAATCAGCGTGAGGACGCCATTGAAACGATCGTCAACTAACTGGAAACTAGCGGAATGCCGGTCAACGTTCTGATTGTCGATGACTCGCCGACCGCGCGGCACATCATCGCCTATCACCTGCGCGACGCCGGATGCAAAGTCGTCGGCGAGGCCGAAAACGCGGCCGACGCGCTGGCACTGGTCCGCGAACTCAAGCCGGATATCGTAACTCTCGATCTGATGATGCCGGTTAAGGACGGCTTCGACAGCAAGGCCCTCGTGCGCATCATCAAAAAGGAAGCACCGGCGACGAAAATCATCGTCGTAAGCATCATCTCGTATGAAAGCGTGCAGCGCGAGTTCAAGGACGAAGGCGTCTTCGCCTATGTGGTAAAGCCGTTCAATGAGTTCGCGATGCGGACGATCAAGCTCAAGCTGAAGCGGGCGTTCCCCGAGCTCGCGGGCATCAAGTAGCGCCGAGCAAAGTCGAACCCGCCGCACATCCTTCGCGATGGTCCTGTCGCGCCGCTCCGGGCCGAATCGCGCAAAACCAGGGCGAGCTTGATCTTGAGAAGCTCTTCGTGGACTAATCCGCCATCCGTTCAGTCGGTTCGAGCTGTGGGGGACTTTCAGCGGGGAAAATCATGGCAAAACTCGAACGCATCTTCCTGATGGCGATGGTTCTAATCGTCGCGGTCGCTGCCTCGACTGTCGCTCGCAACGCATACGCCGGGCACAAATGCCCGGACCGGTTTTTCAAGAAGGTCAAGGCGTCCGGCGTCGGCGACACCGAAGCCAACGCACAGCAGGCATACAAGGACGATGTCGCAAAGCAGGCTGACAAGGCCAAGAGCGACTGTACAGGCTGCGAATGCGACGAAGAAGGCGAGCAGTGCACCTTCAAATATACCTACTTGAAAAAGCCGAAGTGCAAGGCGTCCGGCCCCGGCTTCAAGTGCGCGGGATGGATTCGGCCTGGATGCTTCTGCATGGATCCTGACGAGGACTTTCTCGCCGTCTCGCCGGCTCCGTCGAAGTAGGGACTGCTTCTTTTCGCGATAGCGTCGCGAACGACTCACTTCGCGTCGCGAGCGACCGCCGCGCCGGAACTGATCAACTGTTCGATCTCGGCCGCGCCGTATCCGGCTTCCTTCAGGACCTCGCGCGTATGCGCCCCGTAGCCCGGCGGCACTCGAGGACTGCGCTTTTCGGCGTCGGCCACGAAAACGGGACTATCCACGGTTTCGATTGTTCCTTGCCCGGGGTAATCGAAGTTGATGATCGCGCCGCACTCGCGCATCTGTGGATCTCTCACCGCCTCATCCAGCGTTGGCAGCGGCGACCACTTGATGTCGTGGATGCGGAATTTCTCGCGCCAATGGCTGAGCGGCTTCGATTCGAACTGCGACATCAGGATGGCGTGCAGTTCGGCCGCGTTCTCCTTGCGGGCTTGTGCTGTGGCAAAGAGAGGACTCCGCGCAAGATCGGGCTCGCCCAGCGCTTCGCATAGCCGGCTGTACTCGCGTTCGGGATCGAGCAGCGCGATGATCATCGCGTGGCCGTCGCTGCTCGGATACGCGGCGATGAGCGGATTCATCGGGCGGCCCCCGGCCCTGCGCTCGGGAAAATGCGCGGCGCACAGTTTGGCTTGAATATCAACGCTGTTCGCCCACGCCCCCGCCGCCATCAGCGACGTGCTGACCTTGGAACCCTTGCCGGTTCGTTCGCGGCGGTAGAGCCCGAGCATGATCGCGCCGAACAGCGTGGCGGCCGTCGGATGATCTCCCATTGCGGGCCGCGCCCCTGCGGGAGTTCCGTCCGCGCCGGTGACGCTGGTCATCAACCCCGATCGCGCCCAGTACGCGAGCCCATCGTATGCCGGCGCATCCGCGTCCTCGCCTTTTTCGCCATACCCGGTGATGAGCGCATAGACCAGGCGCGGGTTGACGGGCTCGAGGTCCTCCCACGTGAGCCGGAACCGGGAGAGCAGCGATGGCTGGAAGTTGGTAACGAACACATCCGCGCCCGCGGCGAGCTTCAAGAGCGCGATGCGGCCGGCTTCGCGGGTGAGATCGAGCACGATGCTGCGCTTGTTGCGGCTGGTAAGAAGCCAGGTGTAGTGGAAGTCGGTGCTGGGATATCCGGGAACTGAGGAGAACGTGCGCCACAGGTCGCCATCCGGCGGCCGCTCGATTTTGATCACGTCGGCGCCGAAATCCGACAGGATGGTTGCGGCGGCAGGTCCCGCAACATAGGTGGCGCAATCGATAACCTTGAGCCCGGCAAGTATTCCTTCGGTCATACGACCTCACTCCGGTTTGGCGCTGGAACCGCCAAGCCTTTCCAGCAAATCACGCTTCGTCACCGCCGCTCGGCGGGCGGGTACATCCCGCCTGCCTATCCAATCCTTTGATCGAACTGCAGGATGGTTCCGTCGGGGTCCTCGAACAGGCAGGTGAGAACCTTTCCTCCCGATTTTTCCCCGTAGGCGATCGTATCGGCGGCGTAAGGCGGCACGATAATCCTGACGCCCGCGCGCTTGAGCTTTTCGACCCGAGCCTCGAGATCGTCGACCCAGAAGGCGAAGTGATGAAGGCCGACCTGATGGAGCCGCAAGGGTTTGCCGGAGGGGTCGCGCCCCAATTGCTGCGAGAGCACGAGAAAACCCCCGTCCCGCCCCCATCGCATATAGACCGCATGGCGCGAGCCCGATCCGACCTTCTCTTCCGTGTCGAGCATCACCTCGAGTCCCAGCAAATCGCGATAGAAAGGCAGAGAGCGCGCCATGTCGCTCACTCCGATTGCGACGTGCGAAATCCCCTTCATCGTGGCCTGCCTTTCTGGTAATTCCGCGCGCGGCGAACCTCCTCGCCGCGCGCGATTTTGTTCCGTCGTCAGTTCAACTCGATATGGTAGAGCTTCGCCGCGTTGTCGCAGACGATCTTCCGCGTCACGTTTTCGGGCACACCCTCGAAATCGTGCCGGATCACCTTGAGCGAATTCGGCCAGGTGGAATCGGTGTGGGGAAAGTCCGACGCCCACATGTAGTTGTCTTCGCCGAAGAATTTGTAAGTCATCGGCCCGATCGCGTCATCCTGGAAGGTCGCCCAGATATTGCGGCGCACATACTCCGACGGCTTCATCCTGAGCCGGGTCTCTTCGCGCATCGTCCCGAACTTCTCGTACATGTGATCGCTGCGATACATGAAATGCGCGATCCATCCGGTGTCGTTTTCCGCCGACACGATTCGGAGTTCCGGAAAGCGCTCGAAGACCTTGCCGAAGATGAAGCTCGAGAGCGTCCGCTGCACCTGGTACACCGGCTGCATCGTTCCCAGCAGCATCTTGATGCCGCCGAGGAGGACCTGGTTGTTCTCCTCGCGCCTCTCGCCGTTCTTTTCGCTGCGGCGGCCCTTCTGGTCGCGCTGTGTGATCACGTGCAGCGACAGCGGCATCTTGAGTTCCTGCGCCGCCGCCCAGAACGGATCGTAGAGGTCGCTGAAATAGGGCTTGTCTTCCGGCGGGACGCCCCAGATCATCCCGCCCTTGAGCCCCATCTTCGCGCATCGCTCCAGTTCCTTGACGGCGAGCGGGATGTCGTCGAGAGAGATGAGGGCGATCGGATGAAGCCGGCGGGGGTTGTAAGCGCGAAACTCGGCAACCCAATCGTTGTACACCGCGAAGCACGCGCGCCTCAGGTCGTCGTCATCGAGCCCGAACAGCGGCATCCCCAGCGTCGTGTAGATCACCTCCGCCTGCACGCCGTCGATATCCTGGTCCTTGATTCGCTCGGCCGGGTCCCATCCGCTCGGCCGTGCGGCCTCGTAGCCCTTCTTGAGATGTTCCTTCAGCTCCTCGCCGCTCTTTCCGATTCCGAATCCGCCGGCAACGGGAAAGGGGCGCACACCGGGAGCAATGAACAGATAGCCCTTGCCGCTTTCGCTCTTTACGACCTTGGGCGCATGGTCGCGAAATTTGCGGTCAAGCCGCGTTTCCCAGAGATCGGCGGGCTCCATCATGTGAGAATCGGCCGAAATCACGCGCATTTCCATTGCAAGTCCCTCCAGATGGTTTAGTGAAGGCTGCTGGTTCGTGTCAGGTTTGCTAATGGGATGTATCGCACCGAGCGCCGCCAAAACGCAAGGCTGCGCACGAGGCGCGCGGCGATGCCCGGCGAAACCCGGCATCCCCGGTGGTTCGTTTGCGTTCCGGATGCGCCCGCCGAGGACTGAAGGCGGATTGCGTTACTTCACGGGAGTGTTCTGAAGAAACTCGACCGTGTTTCCGTCCGGGTCGGTAACCATCGCAATCGTAACTCCCGGTCGAAATTCCGTGACAGGTACGGAGGGACGGATACCTTTGGCCTCGAGCCCCGCGACCAGCCCGCGAATGTCCGGCACCGAGATCGTGAAATAGCGGAGCCCCAGCCCGCGCATCGGCCCACCGGCCGCCGGTTTTGCCTCGGGGGTCTTATCCAGCTTCACCAGCTTGATGACCGTGGTTCCGCACTTGAGCCGGTACATCCGTCCGCCCGGAAGCGGCAACTCTCCCTCCCATTCCAGTCCAAGTCCGTCGCGATAGAAAGCCAGCGCCGCTTTTTCATCGCTCACGACAATTCCCAGATCGATCGAGTCTTTGCTGACCTGCACGGCTATTTCCTCCGGCGCGAAGCAGCGCGCGCCACGCACGCTAGCGAATCAATCGCGCACAAGCCAAGCACTTTTTGGGTCCTTTGCGCCGCCAGCTTCGGCGGCCTCCGATGGCGATTTAACCCATCCGAGGGAATGGGGCAGACTGTAGCGGTATGAAAATCGCGACGTTCAACGTAAACGGCATCGGCGCCCGCCTCCCCTCGCTCCTGCGCTGGCTTGCGCAAAACAAGCCCGATGTCGCCTGTCTGCAGGAATTGAAGGCGCCGCAGGAAAAATTTCCCGAGGCGCCGATCCGCGATGCGGGCTACGGCGTTATCTGGCACGGCCAGAAGAGCTGGAACGGCGTCGCGATTCTCGCGCGCGGCAGCGATCCGATCGAGCATCGCCGCGCGCTGCCCGGCGATCCCGACGACCTCCACAGCCGCTACATCGAAGGCACCGTCGATGGCGTCCTGGTCGGATGCCTTTATCTTCCCAACGGAAATCCCGCTCCCGGTCCCAAATTCGACTACAAGCTCCGATGGCTGGAGCGGCTGATCAGGCACTCCGCGGAACTGGTCGCATCCAGCAATGCCGTGGTTCTTGCCGGCGACTACAACGTCATCCCGACCGAGTTCGACGTGTACAAGCCGGAGCAGTGGGTCGATGATGCCCTGTTCCGGCCCGAGACGAGGGAGGCGTTTTCGCGCCTGGTGGGTCTGGGATGGACCGACGCGCTGCGCAAAGTGCATCCCGAAAAACGCATCTATACCTTCTGGGACTATTTCCGCAATCACTTCGAGCGCGATGCGGGCTTGCGCATCGATCATCTGCTTCTCAATCCGGCCGCCACGGCGCGCCTGGTCGATGCGGGCGTGGACCGGGAGATCCGCGGATGGGAAAAGGCAAGCGATCACGCCCCGACATGGATTGTGATCGAGTGACACCCGCGCGGGCTTCATCGGCGCGCCGGCATGGACAATCCTCCAAGCCGTGGGAGATACTCGCCAAAGATTGAGCGACAGACTCTGGAGCAAACCAATGGCGGAGCAGACTTTCGCACCCCGCGATCCGGACGCGCTCGTCCAGACCGAATGGCTGGCAGCGCATCTCGATGACCCCGAACTCAGGATCTTCGATTGCACCACGCATCTGCGTCCCGCCGAGGCGGGCACCAACGCGCCTTACACGATCGTCAGCGGCCGCGCTGACTACGATGCCGCCCACATCCCAGGGGCGGGCTTTCTCGATCTCCAGGGCGAGTTGTCCGACAACACCGTCAAGCTGCGCTTTATGCTTCCCAAGGCCGAGGACTTCGCCGCGGCGATGTCCCGTCATGGCGTGGGCGACCGCTCGAAGGTCGTCTTGTATTGCGCGGGCGCGATGATGTGGGCGACGCGGGTATGGTGGATGCTGCGCGAGTTCGGATTCACCAATGCGTCCGTCCTGGACGGAGGATGGGAGAAATGGAAGGCGGAGGGCAGGCCGGTTTCCTCCGCGCCCTGCCGCTACGCGCCCGCGGTGTTTACCCCGCGGCCGGCAGCCGGGATGTTCGTCGGCAAGGATCGCGTTCGCGCGGCGATCGGTGATCCGGCGACGGTGACCATTAACGCGCTGCCGTCAGAACTCCACAGCGGCAAAGGCCCGAGCCACTACGGCCGCCCGGGCAGGATTCCCGGCAGCGTCAACGTCCCGTACAGCGCTCTGATCGATCCCAGGACCCGGGCGCTCAGGCCGCTCGAAGAGGCCGCGGCGAAGTTCGCGGCGGCGGGCGTCAACGATAAATCCAAAAGCGTGATCTGCTACTGCGGCGGTGGAATCGCCGCGAGCCTGGATTTGTTCGTCCTGCACCAGCTCGGATACCGCAACTTGAATCTGTACGATGCGTCGATGAGCGAGTGGGCCAGAGACGAAGCTCTGCCGATGGAAACCGATTAAGGCGCCGCCGCGCCCGCTTGTTCGCGCGGGCGCGGCGGCCATCGAAACTGACGCTTCTGCCTTTACCAGCAGGATTCAAGTCTCCGGTTCGGCGGGCATCATGGAGCGCAGGGTACGGCCGGAGCCGGCGCGAGATCGGGATTGATTGCCGCGTTTCTCGACGGCGCTTCGTCAAAGTCGAACATGTCCTCGAGCGTGTTGGCATTCGCGTCGCGCGCGGTCAGATGCGCGATGCCGCCGTGGTCGTCATCGTCTCCCTCGCCGCTGCTCAGAAAGCGCTTCTCGATCAGCGCCAGCATCGACGTGTGATCTCCCACCGTATGCGATACGTAGTGCGGCTTCGAAAATGGCGATACCGCTATGAAGGGGACGCGAAAACCGAGCTGATTGAAGTCCGCGCAATCGGACGGAAACGGGCGGCCAGGCGTGAAGCCGGAGCATAGCTGGGCTTCCTGCGACTGGCTGATTTTGCAATTGGCTCCGTTGCCAGGCTGCTGGCTCGTCGGCGGGTTGGAGTTGTCGGCGCACTGTCCCGGCGAGATGCCGTCGGGGTTGCGCGCTCCTCCCTGCGGCGCGGCCGCCGGCGCCACGTGATCGTAAAACCCGCCGTGCTCATCGTAGGTAAGGAACAGAATCGAATCTTTCCAGTTGGGCCCGTTGCGCAACGCGGCGATCACCTGAGCTACTTCGTGCTGGCCGGCGCGAATGTCGCCTCCGGGATGTTCGCTGTTGGCCAGTTCGATGAACGCGACCGAGGGCAGATTGCCCGCGGCAGCTTGCGCCATGAATGAAGTAAGCGGCGCGAAGTGCGGGGCCTGAGACAGGTCGGACGCATTGCGGAACGCGGCGGCTTCGCCGGGGCCTCCTTCCGAATAGTCGATCCACGACACGCCGTGGCTGTCGAGCAGATCGAAAATCGTGCCCGTGATCGGCTTGTAGCCATCCGGGGTCGGCGGCCCGAACTCGCTGGTCGTCAGATGGCCGAAGGCGGTCGCCGCCATCTCAAAGGACCGGTTCGGAAACGTGGGGCCCAGCACCGAGCAGAAGTAGCGGTCGTCGATGGCGAACGTTTCCGCCAGCGAATAGTAGAAGGCGATGTCCTTTTCGTTGTAAAAGCTCATCGTCTCGTCATCGGTCGGGCTCTCGCCGCTGTCCTTCTGGTTGCTCGCGTCATTCACCAGCACGAACCCGTCGTTCGGGCTCGCGATGAGCCCGTCGTTGGGATTGTTGAAGTTGCCCTCCTGATGGGTGCCGACCCAGCCATGATTCACGTCGGTGTTGACGCAGAAGTCCGTCGCGTGAAACGCGAAGACGGTACTGCCGTCGTCGTCGCGGTTGGAGTTCGCGCACTGGTACGCGCCTGACTTGGAGTCTCGCGCACAACTTAGTCCGTCAACGCATCGATGGTCCCCGCGCTCGCATTTGCCTCCGTGGTAGGGAGAACCGGGCGCAAGCGCCAGAACGCCCAGATAGTTGTCGAACGAATGATTCTCCTGCATCAACAGAATTATGTGGTTGACCCGGTTCAGTCCGCGGTGATGACCCTCGTCTCCGCCTCGCCCCTCGGCGTGAGCGGGGAGTATCAGTGCCGCTCCCAGCGCGGCCGTGAGGGCGCCACGCAGCCACAATCGTTTCGCACGCATAACGGCTTCCTCCTTCGCCTGGATGGATGTTGATTTCGAAGCGCGGACCTTCCTGCGCTTCGATCGAAGTTATGAAGGCCGAGTTTTGCGGGGCTTCGGGCGGCTCGTTTATCGGTTGATGAAACGTCATAACTATCGAGCTAGAAACGCTACAATAAGTAGCAAGGCGCCCGGCTTGGCATCTCATGGCGTCCGATGGCGCGGCTTTCATCTTCGTGCGCGGGCGCAGGCGGAATTGCCGCATGCACGCGAGTCATGCCGGCAAAGCTTGCCGCTACGGTGGCTTTCGTCTAGAAGCCTAGCTGGCCCCGGAGATTGCAAACGGCAACTCACGCCGAATTTTTGAGCCAGGAGACGGAATATGCCCGCACGTGCAGCCAAGGATCCGCTGGTTCTTCTGATGGAGCGCGCCCGCAAAGACCCGAAGTTTTTTCATCAGCTCGTCTTCGATCCCGAGAAAACGCTTTCCAAGGTTCCCTTCCTGAGCCGCCAGGCCAAGGCGCGGTTGCTGGCGATCCGGCCGGAGAACGTCATCCAGCTAATCATCGGAAAAGGCAGCACCTGCGGCGATCCGACCTGTGGCTCCGGGAGTTGCGGCACTACCTGCGGCGCGCTTAGCTGCGATCAAACCTGCGCGAGCAGTTGCGGCCCGACCTGCGCGAGCAGTTGCGGAAAGACGACCGACAAGGAGTTGCCGGGGTCCGAGGTCGAAACTCCGGGCTCGATCCTGGTGGGAGGCGGCGTGCGAACCGCCGGGGCCGTAGGCGCGGCGCGCGGCGCCGCCGCCCGCAAGGTGCTGTCATCCCGGTAAGCGCCGCCAAATACATCGGCCGGCGCGTCCCGCGCGATGCGGCGGCCTCTCGATAGGGATGCACCGGGCTTCGCAGTGGCGACGCGTTACGATGCGATCCTGGCGGACCACGCTCTCGGGGTAGCGCTTCGCTACCCGTGGGTGATGGCGGGTTCCGCGCGGACGAGCCAGGGCTGGAAGCTTCACCTCTCTTCCGTTCAAACCGAAGCCGCCGATCTGCTCGCGCGCGTCGTCCCCGCGCTCAAGACCGCGAAGGTCCCCTTCAAGGTAATTCAGGATTCCGATCTGCTGGCGCAGTTGAACGAGGGCAGCCTCGGAATCACGCAGGTCGGAAAATTTCTGACCATCTATCCCGATTCGGATTCGGACGCGCGCCGCCTTGCCGAGCGGCTGATCGCGATCACAAGGGGGTTTCACGGGCCGGTGATCACGACCGACCTGCGTCTGGGTGACGTGGTCTATGCGCGCTACGGCGCGTTCAATCCCGTCGCGACCCGCGATCGGCTGGGGCAGCAGGCGCTATATATCCGCGACCCCGAAGGCAACCTGCGCAGAGATACCTACGAAGTTCCGTTCTCGGTGCCGGAGGGTATCGCAAACCCGTTTTCTCATCTGGCGGAAAATCCCGCGCCTGCCTTGGACCCCGACCCCGCCCGCATGAACGGCCGCCGCACCAGCCTCTTCGGTCCGGGCTACCTGGTGCTCGAAGTGCTGAAGGCCCATCCGAAGGGCTCTGTCTTTCGCGCGCTGGACCTGCGGCGCCAGGACAAAATCGGCATCTGGATCCTGAAGCAGGGGCGGCAGTGGTGCCTTTCCGATGAATACGGGCGCGACATGCGCTCCCGCCTGCGGCATCAGGAGCAGGTCCATCGAAGTCTTGCGGGCATCGTCCCCTGCCCGAAGGTCGATAGCTACTTCGAGGCTGACGGACACGGCTATCTTCCGATCGAGTTTATCGCAGGCAACACTTTGTTGAACGTGATCGGGCGCCGGATGCACAACCGGCCCTGGACCGCACTGCCGCGGACTTATCGCCGGCAACTGCTCGAATATCTGATCGAGGCGGTCGAAGCGGTCGAGCGGATGCATCGCGCCGGCTTCATCCATCGCGATCTCAACGGCGACAACATCCTGGTCGCAAGCGGCGGGCGCGTGGTCCTGCTGGACTTCGAGCTCGCCCATCGAATCGACGATCCGGCGCCGGCATTTGGGCTTGGAACGCCGGGATTCATGTCGCCCGCCCAGCAGGCGCGCCGTCCGCCGTCGTTCGCCGACGACGTTTACGCGATCGGCGCCCTCATCCTCTTGATGCTTACCGGAATCGATCCGCGCCGCCTGATGTTTGCCGACCTCGCGCGCGGGCGGCGGCAATGGTCGATGCTCGCGGGCGAGCGCGGGCTCGTCGATCTTGCCGTCCGCTGTCTCTCGCCGATTCCGAATGATCGTCCGGCGCCGGCGGCAGTGCGCAAGGCCCTCGAAGTGAGCGCGGCGAATGTCGGCAAGGGAAATTCCTTCCAGCCGATGCGCACGGCGAGTCCGCGCGCGCTGATGGTGGCGCAAGGCTTGAGAGGGTTGATTGCATTCGCTCCCGTCGATTCCGCAAGACGGCTCTGGCTCTCGCCCGCGTTCGGCAACGAACAGCACGGCGCCGCGATCGAAGCGGTGCGGCGCTATGAATTGCGCCGCAGCGCCAATCGCGGCGTCGCGGGCGTGCTTTATCTCCTCGGACGACTTGCGCGATTCGGATATCGCTCGCGATCCGCGACCACTCGCGCGCGAAAGGCCGCGCGATGGCTCCTTGCCGGCGAACCGGCGCCCGACAGCGGAATGCCCGGACTTCATTTCGGCGAAGCCGGCGTCGCCGTCGCGATCGGCGAGGCGATCGCCGGCGGACTCATCGATCGAACCGCCGAGGCCAATTCATTTCTCAAAAGCGCGCTGGCGGGGCCGCTCGATTGGCCCGACCTGACTCACGGTGCAGCCGGCCAGGGAATCGCGGCGCTCTACTGCGGCGACAGGCTTGATGACCCCTCGCTGGCCGCTCTGGCCGATCGCTGCGCCGAGTACCTGATCGACACCCAGCGCCGCGATGGTTCCTGGGTCATCCCGGACGGCGTGGATGGAATCTCGGGGCTGACCTTCACCGGATTCGCGCACGGAGTGAGCGGAATCGCGTACTTCCTGGCCGAATATGCGCGCCGCTATCGCGATCCTCGCGCCGATCGCGCCTGGATGCGCGGCGCCGAGTGGGTGATACGCAAGGCGACTGCTGTCGGCAGCGCGCTCGGATGGCCGTACAGCGACAGCTCGCCGGAATTGTGGCGATGGTGGTGTCACGGCTCGGCCGGAATCGCTCTGCTCCTGCTCAGGCTCTACGAACAGACCGGCGAACGGCGCTATGCAAATTACGCGCGGCGCGCCCTGCGACTGCGCCGCGATGAACTGATGCAACCGAATCTTAGCCAATGCCACGGACTCGCCGGCGTCGGGGAAGTCTATCTCGAAGCGGCTCGGTTGCTGCCCGATCCGCAGTGGAGCGCGCGCGTCGCGGACGTGCTGGATGTGATCGCGAATCTGCGCCGCCGCCCCGCCGCCGACGCATCGCTATGGCTGGCCGAGGATCCTTACATGCCCACCGCCGATCTGATGGTGGGAGGCGCCGGCGTCGTGCATCTGTGGCTTCGAGCGTCGATGTCGCCCGTATCCGCCGGACCGCCGCTGTTGTTCGATCCGATTTCCGTATTGCCACCTTCGATGCGACGTTCTCATCGTGTGACCAATGCCTCGACAAGCCGATAGCAAACGCCTTTGCCTCAGCGTGCTCGATCTGTGCAAACGCCCGCATGGCGCATCGGCGCGCGAGGCTTTGCGCAACTCGGTCCGGCTCGCATCCCTCGCCGAGGAGCTCGGCTATTCGCGCTACTGGATCGCCGAGCACCATACCAGCGATGCCGCCCAGGCGAGCCCCGAAGTTCTAATCCCGATGATCGCGGCGGCCACGAAACGAATCCGGGTCGGCGCGGGCGGAATTCTGCTGCGCTATCAAAGCCCGCTCAAGGTCGCCGAGAGCTTCATGACGCTTGCGGCGATGTTCCCCGGCCGAATCGACCTGGGAATCTGTCACGGACCGGGGGGCACCGACGATGCGACCGCGGTGGCGCTGGTCGATGGCAACATAGATGAACTCTCGTGGGCAAGTTACGCGCGCAAGGTTGGAGCCCTGGCGGCCTTCCTTAAAGAGGGCAGGCGGGCCGGTCGTTCGGAATCGGAGCGGCGATGGCAAGCATCGGGAATCAAGCCGCCGCCCTTGTGGATTCTCGGATCCAGCGAATACAGCCTGAATCTGGCGCTCGCCGAGCGATGCCGATACGGATTCACGATGGTGTTTGGATGCTCGGCCGAGTACGGCGCGCGGATCATGAAGCAATATCGCCGCGCGCGCATCGGCGACGAACGCATCCTGGCGGTTTCGGTCCTGTGCGCGCGGACGTCGGCAACCGCCTGCCGAATCCATCGCGATCTTGTTCAGGGCGGATGCCTGCCGAGCAACGTGGTCGGAAGCCCGGCCGATTGCCGGCGCATCCTCGAGCGTCTGGCGCGCGATTTTCAAACCCGCGAAATCATGATGACGACCTTCATCGACGACTACGATTCGCGCGCGGAATTTCTCCGCATGATGGCGCCGCGCTAATCGCCCACGGTCCGGCATCCATCCCGGCGAAAACCAAGTGGAACTGGCATTTTCACAAGGGAGCACGCGCAGGCTTCAGCGCGGCACGCCCGGATCTTCCGGTCGGGAAACAAGCCGGAAAAACGAGTAAACTGTCCGGTAGAGCATCATGAAATTGCGGACACTCCCGGTGGGCGCGGCTTTCCGTGCAGCCGGGCAGCCTCTTCATGTTTCGTCCCCTCCTTGAGTGTTACGATCCTCGTCAGGAGCGCCAAAGATGGGGTGTGCGACGCATGCGGATGACTCGCGGTGTCGAAGCAAGGCGCCAGTATGCGGCATCGTGCTCATTGCGGCGATCCTCGCCTCGCTTTTCCCGCGAGCGAATCGCCTGATCGGCCCCGCTTATGGCGCGGCGCCGCAGACGCCGATGGCGGTAGTTCAGTCGGTGCTGAATCAGGCAACGAGCATCCTGCAGGCGCCCGGACTCTCGGTCGAGAAGCGCCGCGAAGCTCTTCGCGATCTCGCGCAAGCGCATCTCGATTTCGACAACATGGCGCGCTCCGCTCTAGGCGATCATTGGCGCGATCTATCCGACTCTCAGCGGCGCCAGTATGTCCGGTTGTTTACCGCGTTCATCGAAGATGCCTATCTGAACAAGATTCAAGGCTTTGTGCGCCTCACTTTCCAGTATGTTCGCGAGACGATGGACGGTCCCGCACGCGCCGAGGTTCAGACCCTGGTGCTTCAGACCGACGAAGAGCCGATTAGGCTCGACTTCGAGCTCGAACGCGAGGGCCCGGGCTGGAAGGTGTACGACGTATCGATCGATTCAGTCAGCATGGTCAGCAACTACCGGGGCCAGTTCAACCGGGTGATCGATAATCAAGGCTTCGACGCCTTGATGAACATCCTGCAAGCCAAGCAGAAGGAACTCGCATCGCTTTTGGGCCGCGAGCAAGGATCGAACTGACGGAAGCGCCCGCCGCGTTTCGCCCTATGTGGAGGATCCGCGCCGCCAGGCATCGCGTACCCCGAATCAATTCGTCCGATTCCCGGAATGTGGTGCGCGTTTATCAAGCCGAAGCCGCTCTCGAATCGGGCGCGCGCTCCCCTTCCAGCCGCTCTATATTTCTTTGATGCCTGGAGCGGTCGATGTCGTAGAGCATCAGTACCGCAATCGCTATCGCGCTGAACGTAGCGACCACCGGCACGAACACCGCGCCGAGGTGATGAAGGATCTTAGGGTCCACCTGCCCGGGTGTCGCATGCTGGGGAAAGCTGACCCAAGCGAGAATCAGTCCGGAAAAGAAGGTGCCGACTCCCGTGACACATTTCGCGATGAGCCCGTGGGCGGCGAACAGCAGCCCTTCCGAGCGCTGCCCGGTCGCTACCGCCGCATCCTCCACCACGTCAGCCATCATCGAACTCACCAGGATGAATCCGCTGAGCCCGA
Organism: Pseudomonadota bacterium; assembly: GCA_021323675.1. Lineage (GTDB taxonomy): Bacteria > Desulfobacterota > Binatia > Binatales > Binataceae > JAFAHS01. The sequence continues at coordinate 193,562 of JAJPKP010000021.1, forward strand.
GCGTCGCGGCGACAAACGTGAACGCGAGCACCAGGGTAAACAGGGCCGCGGTGCCGTTGGGCGGCGCGATTCCGATCAGGCGCAGCGCGATCGGCGTAATCGACGCGAACAGCGAGGCGAAGAACACGCCGATCATCGCGGGCTTCTTTCCGAACCGCCGCGAGAGCGCCGGCGCCAGGAAAACGCCCGCAAACGCGGCGACCAGCGCCGCCATCGCCAGATAAGACATCTGCGCGGGCGTTAGCGCGAAGAAATACGCCGAGATATAGAAATCGAGTCCCTGCCGTATTCCGGTGGAAATCGCGCCGACCACTCCCGAAATCGTCAGGGCGAGAAACGATCGATTCGCCAGCGTCGCGCCGACTTCTCTCGCCTTCTCCCGCCAGCTCGCCCGCACCGGAGGCTCGTGCACGACCGCCGCGATGAAACGATGGGTGCCGAGACACGAGATGATGATCGAGAGGAAAATCGTGCCGCTGGCGACCAGCGCCATCTCGCCGTAGCCCGCGCGATTGAGCAATCCGAGCGGATGAGCCGCATCCTTGCGCAGGAAAACCTGGAGCGCGAGTATCGACGTCCCCGCCCCGCCCACCGTTCCGAAAAAGAACCGCGAGCTCATCAGGCTGGTGCGCTGATCGTAGTCGAGGGTCAGCTCCGGCCCGAGCGCGGAGCTTGGCACTTCATACAGGCTCAGCAGCACGCGCACCGCCACCAGCATCACGGCCAGGTAAACCAGCAGATGCGTCGCCGACCATCCCGCCGGAGGATTGAAAAGGAAATAGAATGCGGTCGCGGCGGGAAGCGCCGCGGCATACATGAAAGGATGGCGCCGGCCCCATCGCGAGCGCGTGTGGTCCGACCATTCGCCGATCAGCGGATCGCAGATCGCATCGGCGATCAGCGTCACCATCATCGCACCGCCCACCCATGCCGCCGGCAGCCCCACCACCTGGTTGAAAAACAGCATCAGCGCGGAGGTCAGGGTGGCCTGATGCACCCCGAAGGCGACCGACCCTATCCCGTATAGAATGTTGGCTGAAAGCGTAAGCGGCGGACGCCTTGACGCCAAGTCATCGCTCACCAGGTTGCCTCTCCGCGCTGCGAACACTCATAACCCCCGTCAACAAACAGGATCTGGCCGGTCATGAGCGAATTTTCAGGACTCACGCACCAGGCCAGGATGGCGGCGAGCTCGTCGGCGCGGCCGGGATAAGCCCCCCGCATCGGCACCATCTGTCCCATCGCCTCGCGAAGGTCGGGATTTGAAAGGATGTATGCCGCCGCGGGCGTGTCGATGAATCCGGGCGCGATCACATTCAGCGTGATGCCCTCTCCGGCCCACTGCGGCGTCGCCGCCGCTCTTCGGCACCAGCAGTTCAACGCGTACTTCGCGCATTGATAGAGATCGAGGATGGTTCTGCCGGCGGCGAGTGCGTCCCGCGCGGCGGCGATCACCGCCACCTCGTCCATCCTGAGGCAGATCTCGGCCAGGCCCTGATCGCCGGGCATCAGGGAGCCGATGGAAGAAACCGCCACCGCGCGCGGCGCGGGACTGCCCTGCAGAAGCGGGCGCAGGCCGTCAAGCGTGGCCACCGCGCCAAAGAAATTCAGCGACGGGGTATACTCGGCGGCGCCGCCGCCCGCGATCGCGAGGATCGCGTCGATTTTCCCGCCCGAAAGCCGCTTCACGCCATCGACCAGCGCCGCGCGTCCCTCGGCGGTCACGAGATCCGCGATCACTTCCGCGTCGCGCAAATCGCTTCCGATTACTCGTCCGCCGCGTTCGCGAAGATAACGCGCGGTTGCCGCGCCGATTCCGGACGCCGCGCCCGTTACGACATAGGTGCGTTCCATGGATGTTTGCTCCTCAAGCCTTGCGGCCCTTGGCTTCGTTGCGAATCAATTCCGCGCCGGAAGGTTCAACCGGGTAGCCGTATTTGGCTCTCGCGTTGGCGTGTCCGACGTGATGAAGGGAAAATGCCGCCTGGATCGCCGTCCACTGCCCCTGCGCATCGAGGCTCTGATTCACCGCCATCTTGGCGAGACGAAGCCCGACCATCGGACGGCGCGCGATTCGCTGGGCGAGTTCCAGCGTTGCCGACTCGAGCTGCGCTCGCGGCACGACCATATTGACCATGCCCATCCGATGGCATTCCTCGGCGGTGAAGGCCGCGCCCGTGAACAGCATCTCCTTGGCCTTGCGCGCACCGAGCTCCCAGGCGTGGGTGAAGAACTCGTGGCCGTTCACGCCGAACGCGACCACCGGGTCCGAAAAGGTCGCGTCGTCGCTCGCCACCACGATATCGAACGGCCATACCAGCATCAGGCCGCCGGCGATAACCTTTCCCTGGACCTGCGCGATAGTGGGCTTGGGCAGATTGCGCCATCGCCAGCAGAACCCGAGATAGATTTCCTCTTCGCCGTTCATCATGCCGGCCTGTCCTTCTTCGTCGAATCCGCCCCACAGGCTAACGGTGTCGAACTCGTTCAGATCGGCGCGATCGTTGAGGTCGTGGCCGGAGGAAAAATGCGGGCCATCGGCGGCGATGATGATGACTTTGACGTCGTCGTCGGCGACCGCGATCCGGAACGCGCGGTCGAGCTCGTAGAGCATCTTTCGGTCCTGGGCGTTGCGCTGCTCGGCGCGCGCGAGCGTCACGCGGGCGACGTGGGGCGCGGGAGTTTCGTAGCGGATTCTTTCGAACACCGAGCTGATGTTTGCCTGTTTTCCTTTTCGAGCCATAAGCCTCATCCTTTCGCGCCGGCGGCGGATGGCGCGGCGCTTGATAACATTCTCAGGTAACATTGTGCTCCAGGCTTTGGGATGCGCATAATTCCGTGGCGGGCGGCGGCGGAGTTGACGGTGGCCGGCGGTTGCGCTTGCATTGTCTGGACCAATTGTTTTAGGAATAGTTATTCGAAAATTCCGAGTTCTGTCAAGGAGCAGGCCCGCGCGCGAAAACAAACCCCCGATGGCGTCACAACAGGCAAAACCCAAATCCTCCGCCGCATCCGAGCCCCATCCGATCGGCCTGCGCGGTTACCGCGTCCGCGACGTAGCGCGGGCCGCGGAGCGCCGCCGCGAAATCCTGACCGGAGCGGCGCGCGCCTTCGCGCGGGCGGGATACGACGCGACCAACATGGACGAGATCGCGCGCGAGTGCGGGCTCGCCAAATCGCACATCTACCATTACTTCCGCGGCAAGGAGGAAATCTTCACCGAGATCCGCATCGATGCGGTCAGCCGGGCGATCGAGCGGCTCGCGCCGTTCGCGCCGATGGCGCGCGAGGATCCGGAGACCGCCCTGCGCAACGCGATCGCAAGCATCGTCGCCCGAATCTTCCACAAGGAGGAGCGTTACGAGCCGATGCTCCCGGATCCGGTGTCGCTCAGCCCGGAAAATCGAAAGCGCATCCGGACCCTGGGACGGCGCTACGAGCAGATGTTCACGGACATCATCCGCGCCGGAATCGAGCAGGGAGTTTTCGTCCGCGGCGATCCGAAACTGATGACCTTCGTAATCCTGCGCTCCGCCTTCACGGTAGCCAACTGGTACCGCGAAACCGGCAAATGGAAACCCCAATGGATAGTGGACCAGGTAACCGCCCAACTACTCCGCAGCGTCCAACGAACCGCGCCATCCAAGACCGGCTGAGCGCGACCAAGCCAGTTCGAGCATAAGAAGAAAAACGGCAACGGACAGCGCCCGCTGAAAAGCGTGTCCGCTTTTCCACCGCCGAATCAGGTAATCATCGCGAGCACCCGTGCGGCATTCACCATTTCGCCGACAAGACGGCGTGCAACCATCCCCATGTGATCGCTCAACGCCTTGGTAAAGCAGGTGCGCGCAAAGAAGTCGGCGGGATTCTTGTAGTCATCTGGCGCAGTCCCGGCGACCACGTGCTCCAGCGCTATAGCGAATTCGTCAGGGTTGAATGAGCGCCTCCCGCACCTCGGGTCGCGGCTGAACGATTTTGTACCAAGGCTCCATTAACGGACCGACTTCCCCTGAGACTCCCCGCAGAGTCATTCGTAAAGCCTGGGCTTTTCCCGGTCAAGGAACGTCTGACGGTGCGTAAACCGTCAGTTCGGCGACTGAATCAAAATCGGAATCCCGACTGGCTATGGCTCTGATGTCGTTCTCGAAGCATGCTGCGACTATAAGTGAGTCGTTGGTTAATAGCCCGTACCGCTCTCTGACGCTTTGGGCGGCGTCGTGCCGGGCGCATGCGAAGGCAGAATCGCCAGGTTCCAGCGCAGGAGACGCGCCGTTAATTCCCCGTACGTGCGCATCCCGCGAATCGCGTCATGCTTGCCCTTCAACGCGGCCGCCGCAGGCCTGCTGATCAACCCCGAGTCCAGGGCTTCCTTGACCATCAGTCGATGACATACATCGCCGATGACTTCATTCGTCGTTACCCCGGCCACCTTTTCCTTTCGGCACCGTTCAATGAACTCCGCGCACTCCGCCGATTCTCGGAGCAGCCCGTACACGAAGATGTTGGCGTCGACGAAGACCAGCGTGCCGCCGGGAAGCGCGGACAGTGGGCGGGACATTTACATGTATTCGAGGTCAGGATCTTCCGCGATTCATTTGAGCGTCTCGCGGTCGAGCTTCTTGAACGTCGAGGCGATCTCCATCGCTTCCTTCCAGGCTTGCTCCGCCCGGGCGATCCGTTCTGCCCGCCCTTTGGCCGGCCAATGCTTGCGGACGAATGCCGCCGCCTTAGGACTCATTGTCTCACCGAATTTTGCAGATGGCACTGACTCGGTCGTAATCGGCCTCACCGCCTTTCTTCTCGGAGCTCGGGAAGACTTTGCTCGCGGCCGGTTCACAAGTTGAATCTACCACCGAAGCGCTGACCTGCGAAGGCGCGCTGATGCACGAGCCCCGCGAATCTCGTCACGCCTCGAGAAGGCACTTCAGGTGGTTGAATCTCCCGAGCCGCTCCGGCTGATTCCAAGGAGGCCCAAGAAAAGGCCGAACCGATTCGGATTCCACCTCGCCCATAATTCTCGGCAGGGCTTCGGCCTTCAAATCGCCTCTGCCAACGATGGTTCGCGCAGACTTGACGATCGCCTCTGGTCTGTCGCCGCCTCTCGCTACATGCGATGCGACCCGTCCCTTAACCTGCCGGTAGTAGCATTCGTTGACATCAAACATCCGCGTCATCCTCCTTCCGAATTCAGGAGTCCTGTCTTGGAACCGCCAAGAGCATAGCATCCAGAAGGCGCTTTTCCTCACTGTCGCGCGGATACAGGGCCGACAAGGCGTTGGCAAGGCGGAGGAAGGTGGTCGATCCGTTCGCGGGTGGTTTGCCTGGTCCTTTCGCGCGATCTCTTCAATGCAGCGGTTCGCGCCAGGTCGAAGGTAGCGGATTGAGGCCAAATTGGCGCAACCCCGCGTCGGCTAGTCCCAAATGGATTGCCGAAAATGAGCGGGGTCGAAACCGAAACTTCGTTGGGATGGCTGTCGCGCGATCGTCAATCGCGGATCGTTCTCAATCTCTGAATATGTGTTCTCTGTGATACGCGATCGCTTCGGGATCCGGGGGGAATCGTGTTGGAGAACGCAGTTTCCGGCCTTCCAGCCTCAAGAGTGCGTCGCGATGGAACGGCGACACTTTTCCCTTCTGCAACCGGCGTGAGAGCACAACCCGCAGCGAAGAGTCAAAGGTAATCAGCCCTCGGTCAAAGGCGCGGTCGTAAAGAGCATTCAACGCGATGCCGTTGCGCGGATCGGCGCGCCGCTGCACATCCGCCTTCCACGGTATGATATGGCTGGCATTCAAGAGGTCGGGGAGCGCGAGGTCTGACAAAGCGCAGCGATTTTCGTAGCTCACGAGGACCGTATCGCGAAAGAACGCCTGCACCCGTCTCACGTGCACCAGCCGCGAGGTTTCCGAGGGTCCCTGCGGCGGTTCAAATTCCGTGTCCAACGCCTCCGCTTCTCGCCCTGTAACCTCCGCATACGCGGCCTCGGCCTCGGACGCGACTTCCTCCGGGTTTTCCTGAAAGCGATCCCAAAGCTGCCGATCTGCCTGGCTCGCATTCTGGAGCGCGGTTATATGTCTTTTCCTTTGCTCCGGGTCCAGGCTGGCGAAGTTGCAGGCTTTCATGACAATCGCCGATGGCGTCCGGCCGAGTTTTCGCGACAGTTCCACGATTTCAGGATTTCGCTGGTGGAGTTTTCCAAAGGGAGTCCGACAGTACAGGCGAAATGCCACGAGCAATTCGTCCGCTGCCCAGGGAACGCGCGCCGCCACACACAACACGATGCACCGGACGCCGTGAAGTCTCAAGCATAGGCCACGCCGCAAGATCGCGTATGCACACTGTAAACGGGGCATCGGTCGCGCATGCTAAAGTGACTCGCATCACACTGCCGTCCTGTTTCACCGTGCGCGGCTAACATCACGACACAATGGTACGGTCAGGTGGAGGGAGCACCCCTTTCAGCGAGTTACGGAGTTCTTCTGTGCCGCCCGTAAAATGTTGGAAAGACCGAATTCGAGGAATAATCGAATGGTCCAATCTGATGACTGCCAGAGTCTTCCAAGCTCCGGGCCGTCAGAGTCACGCCTTTGTGCAGTCGCTGATGTGCGGGCCGGACCCGAGTGGTTGATCGGGCCCGGCCTGATGTTCCGTGGATTGCGCGCGGGGCGCGGTTAGTTGGGAAGGTTGGCGTCGAGGAGCGGGTTGTAGCTGGCCGAGGGAACCAGGCCGTCGCCGAGGTCGCAGGTGTTGCTGGTGCCGACGAGCTGGAACCTGCCGTAGAACACCGGACAGTTGCATACCGCGTTGCCGTCTTTCTTGGTCTTGCAGCCGGCCGTCATGCAGGCCGCGTACGGGCCGTCGCAGGCTGTCACGGAGCCGGAGCCGCTCTCGATCGCATCGATTATTTCCTGCCGTGACTGGGTATCAAAGGTGGAAATCACCTTCGCGCCCGGAATCAGCTTTCCCTTGGCCAGGTCCGCGCACACCGGCGCGCTGTCGGGAGTGGAGCACTGCGAGCCGTCGGCGCCGCAGGCCGCAACCGTCTCGAGATATACATTGTAGTTCAAGATCGCGGTGATCAGCACATAGTTAGTCGCGTTTTGGACTGTGCAGGTGCAATTCGCATATTTACCATTCGCCGTCAGCGTGCAGGGCAACGGCTCGGCGCCGGAATGAAAGCAGAGCGCAAACTGCCCGGTGCAAGGGAGGAGATACGAGACTCCTTCCACCGTGTCACGAAAGGCCGGACCGTAGTTGGTAGTCCAGTTCTTCGAGTTGTACCAGAAGTTGATATTGTTCGGGACGAAATGGGTTACCTGAGCGCGCGCGGTTCCCGCACACACACACAACCAGAGCATCATCGCTCCCGCGGTGAGCATTCCCGGTGTTCTAGTTTTGCTCATCTTGCCTCCATTCGCGAAACAGATCCGGTCCGGAGGCGCCCGTGCGATCGAGGTGCCTGCAGGACTAACTGTTTCGGCATCATTAACGCTCGCACGTCACAGCATTCGTAGTCCAAAGCGGGGTCACATTAACAGTAGAGGACAGATGTTCGCAAGCGTCGCACCGTCACGACTTCATAAATTATCTCTGAGGGAATCAGGACGAATGAGGCGATGACGGCCATTCAGCTTCTCTCGGGTCCAGGCCAGAGGCGGCGACAGCCGACCTCGTCCAGACGGCCCGCATCCGATGCCTTGACAATTCGTAACCATAGGGTTACGAATATTGGCATGTCTTTCAGCAGGAGGATCGCCGCGCTGGCTGATCCAATCCGAACAGAGATGCTGCGCCGGCTTGCGGATTCGCCGTTTCGCGCGGGCGAGCTCGCCGCCGGCCTTCCGATTAGCCGCCCCGCCGCAGGCAAACTTCCTCGAAGCCTGAAGCGCGCCGGTTTGACTCGGGCGACAAGAAGCGGCCGCGAACGCATCTACCGCGTGGCTTCCTCCGGTCGAAGAAAGATGGGTGAGATGCCCGAACGAATGCGCGCGATGGCGCATCGCCGGGGCGCTCCCTTCGAGGCCTTCAAGCACTACGCGGAGAAAGACCGGTGACGATTCGCAAGAGCATCTGGGTCAAGCGTCCGCCGCAGATCGCGTTCCGGATTTTCTGCGAGCATATGAGCGAATGGTGGCCGCAGGGATTCGTCGAGGGCAGCAAGCCCGCTCTCGAGCCGCGGCTTGGCGGGCGCTTTTTCGAGCGCCGCCCCGACGGCAGCGAGTATGAAATCGGCCGCGTGATTGCCTACGAGCCGCCATCGCTGGTCTGCTTCACGTGGCGCGCGCCGAGCTGGAATTCGGACACCAGGGTCGAGATTCGATTCATCGCGGAGCGCGGCGGCACGCGCGTCGATCTCGAGCATAGCGGATGGGAACAGGATGCGAAGGTCTCGGAGTATCGCAAGAACTACGATTCGGGATGGCCGAGGATACTTGGGTACTACGAGGCGGCTGTCGAACAGGCCGCGCCGGGAGGGACAACATGAAGCCGCGCTGGGACGGGCCGGCCTCAACGGAGGATCGTGCAATGCCGCTGCGGAATCGTAAGGCCGATTTTTCATTCGAAGTGCGCGCCGCTCAGGGCGCATGGGTTTGGCGGCTGGCGAATGCCGCGAGCGACCGCGGAATAATCGGCGCGGCCCGAAACCTCGAGGACGCCGCGCGCGAGCTCTGCGCAACTCTGTCGGAGATCGGACTCCGCGATCGATCGGTCGAGGTCGTTCCGGCGCTGTTCGAGGCTGCGCTGAGCTGGAACACGGTTTTCGACCAGTTCGACCACGCGGCCTTGCGGGAGCGCTCAGGCGCGTCCTGAGCCGGGCGCATCGCTCCGCCGCAAGCGAGGAGAATTGCATCAAGGGAGATTCGAAATGAAGGAGAAGCGCGAGATTGTATCTTCGCAGGATTGGCTGAAGGCGCGCCTGAATTTGCTCGCCAAAGAAAAGGAATTGACCCGCCTGCGCGACGAACTCAGCCGGCGGCGGCGCGAGATGCCCTGGGAGCGCGTGGAAAAACAATATGTATTTGACACGCCCGCCGGCAAGGAGACGATGGCGCAGCTTTTCGACGGCCGAAGCCAGCTAATAGTATATCACTTCATGTTCGATCCGGGGTGGGAGGCGGGTTGCCGCGCATGCTCCTGGTGGGCGGACAACTTCGATCGCAACGTGATCCATCTGAAGCATCGCGATGTCACCCTGGTCGCGATATCGCGCGCGCCGATTGACAAGCTCGAAGCTCTCAAGAGGCGGATGGGATGGACATTCAAATGGGTATCGTCCGGAGATAGCGACTTTAACTATGACTATCACGTCTCGTTCCGGCCGGAAGTCGTTGCGAGCGGCGAACTATATTACAACTACCGCCCGCAAAAGCGCTCCGCGACGGAGCTTCCTGGAATCAGCGTGTTTTACAAGGATTCATCCGGCGCCATCTTCCACACTTATTCATGCTACGAGCGAGGCCTGGACATGATGAACGCCGGCTATCATTTCCTTGATCTGGCGCCGAAGGGGCGCGACGAAGACAGGCTGGCGCATCGGATGGACTGGCTGCGCCATCGCGACCGCTACGACGTTTAGCACGACGAGTGATACGGGACGACGTCAGGTCATTCCCCGACGATGGATGATCGCGCCGCTAGGGATTCCACCACGAGTCATACCAATGCCAGTAGCTCGCATCGGAGGCCTGCAGGTCGGCGACGGTGGATGCGCCGGGAAAGAAGAATGCGATCGGCTGGCTTTGGGGTTGCGAATTAAGCCGCGCTGCGGCGCTCAGATCCATCGCAAGTTCGATCGATTCGGAGCGGCCGCTGCCGCCGCTCGCAACGAGAGCGGACGAAGGCGCCGCGGGGCGGCGGGGCGGGAAGTGCAGCGCCGTCACGGCGATTGCGAGCGCGCAGGGAAGCGCGATCGCGCCGGCCCATCGGCGCATCCGCCGCCGGCGCTTGACTTTGCGGACTCGCTCGACAACCCGCCGCGCGAAATCGGGACGAAGAACCGGCTCGCCGCGCATATCTTCAATTCTCACGGTTCTGCTCCATCATGGCGCAGTAATCTGCGCAAACGCGCGCGGGCGCGGAACAGGCGGCTTGCGACCGCGCGCACGCTGCTTCGCGTAAGCCGCGCGAGTTCCTCGTAAGAGTACTCGCGCTCGCGGAGCAGATCGACGAGCCGCCGCTGGTCGGCGGAAAGCCTGTCGAGGGCGGCATCGAAAACCCGCGGGTCAAGCCGCGAATCTTCCGGCGCCTGCTCGATCGGAATCGCTTCGTGGTCGCGCGTCAAGGGAACCATCCGGCTTCGCACCCGAAACCGCCGCAGATGATCCCAGCATACGTTGCGCGCGATCTTGAAGAGCCACGCCTCGAAGGCATTCACCGAGCTGAGTTTGGGCAGCGACAGAGCCATCTTCACGAACACGACCTGGCATAGGTCGTCGAGATCGGCGTTGTTTCTTCCGACCATCGAGACCACGTAGGCCGCGATGCGGTTCTGGTAGTGGCAGATGACTTCCTCGAGCGCGTGCTCATTTCCGGAACGGGCGGCGGCGATTTGTCCGGCGATCGCGAGTTGCGGCCTGTCCGTGTCCGCTTCCGGCGTCGATACGCGAAGATCGTCCGCTCGATCGAGATCCGCCGCCGTGGGGCTGGCGGGGGCGGTGCCGCTTCGCCATCGCATGCCGGTCAAAGGAACTTCCATCCGATTGCGGCGCCCACCGCAAGCAGTCCCATCGCCATCACGATCGATTCAAGCATCGTCGTCCGCCCGTGTACCTGAACAGGGTATCATCGAAGCGGTTACGGCGCTGGCTCCGGTGATGCTTCGTTCATCAGGCTGCGCATCTGAGCGTGAAGCGCGGTCATCTTCTGATGAAACTCAGCCATCCGTGAGACCTGGTCCGAGGTGAGAATCGATCGGATTTGCACGGAAGCGTTGAGCGCCTGCCGTTGAATCTGCGCATCGAGCTTGGCCGCCTGATCCTCCAGCGACGAGAGATCGCTGGCGTTCACGGTGCCGGCGGCGAGGAGCTTGTCGGCGATCTGTTCATGAACCGACTGGAGCTGCCGGAGCAAGGGAGCGGTTTGGGATCGATTGGCCTGCAGGATCTGATTGATGCGGTTTTGCTGGTCCGTCGTGAGATGCGCGGCCCGCATACCCATCATCAGCGGTGGAATTATCATCGGCGGCATCGGAGGAAATTCGCCTCCTGCCGGCGGGAAGGGGAAATGTTCGCCAGGACCCGGTCCGGGGCCGGGGAACGGGGCCGGCTGGGCCCAGGCCGGGGTCGAGAAGGATGCTGTAACAAGGGCCAAAAGCAAGAGCATCGCGGAACGCATCGTAACCTCCTGAAGGTTGGTTTGCATGAGGAATAGACGATCGATCCCGGCAAAAATCGCGGGGGCCCGGCAGAAAATGATCGGCCGGCAGCCGGCCATAGCCGGCCCTTCGCGCACGGTGGATAGCGCGGCCTATCGATCCGCGGAGACGGCACATTCATGCCGCCGAAGCGGAAATGACGCGCGCCGGCGCCGCTGCTGCCGCGGATGCTGTGGACAAGAGAAGATCGAGCGGCTTGCAGTAGGGCGGTGACGGAGTGAATCTGCCTGAAAGAGTAAGAGTCAACGTTGATGATCGAACTGGATGAGCCGCTTTCCGATCGCGAGATCGAGGAACTCGACGAGTTCCTGATGTCGGATGCTACTCCCGAGGAGAGCATGGACCTTGTCACGCTGGACGGGTTTCTGACCTCGCTGGTGGTCGGTCCGGAGATGGTTCCGCCGAGCGTGTGGTTCAAGGCGGTCTGGGGCGGCGAGGATGAGCCGCGATTCGAGTCATCCCAGCAGGCGATGCGCGTGATCAGCCTGATCGTGCGCCATTTCAACACGCTAAGCTTGCTGCTCGAGGAACCGCCCGATTTCGCGCCGATTCTGTGGGAGCGCGAAGTGGAGGGGACGACCTATGAGATCGCCGACGATTGGTGCTGCGGCTTCATGGAGGGAGTGAGCCTGGCGTCCGAGGCTTGGGAGCCGCTTTTCAACGACGTGGAAAACCGCGGGATGCTGTGGCCGATCGTGGCGCTGGGCACTGAAGAAGGCTGGGAGGTGCTCGATGCGGACATCGATCCGGACGGCGCCGCACAGGCCGCGCTGGATGATCTCGAGTCTTCGGTGATCGCGATCAGCAGGTACTGGCGCGAGCGATGGCAGGAGCGGAGAGCGCCGTTGCGGGAAGCCTCGATTCGCCCGCGCCAGCTCCGCGCCGGGTGCGATGACCCGTGTCCCTGCGGGAGCGGGCGCAAGTACAAGTACTGCTGCGCGGAATCCTGAATCTCTTTTGGTGCTTCGCAGCTTTCGCCCGCATCCAGCGGGCGCGAGCTCATCGCGACCGTGCTGCGAAGCCGGCCGGCTCGCCAATCTTGTAGCTCGGCCCGGCTTCGCAGCGAGCAACCGCCCGATCAGATCGGCCTCGACAATGGCGAGACGCGCCCGTTTTCTCGAACCGGCTCAAATCCCTCGTACACGAACACGGGATCGTCGAGGTCGATGGCGGGCAGGACGTCTTTCTCGTGCCAATAGTCCTGCGTGTGCTGCCATTCCGGCTTGGTGCCGCGTTTGGGCAGCAGATGCATCGCGCGCATCAGGTAGCCCGGATTGAAGTTCTGCGGATCGATCCAGGGCAACAACGGCATGTCCTTGTCCTCCGGCCTGAGCGCCGGCGTGACTTTCTTCGCCCCGATTGCCTTCATGTGATTGAGCAGACGGCACACGAAGTCGGCAAGCAAATCGACTCTCAGCGTCCAGCTCGCCCGGAAATATCCGAATACCCAAACCAGATTGGGCACGCCGGTGAACATCATGCCGCGATAGGTGACCGTGTCCGAGAAGACCAGCGGCTTGCCATCGATCACAAAGTCGATATCTCCAAGCACGTTCATGTTGAAGCCGGTGGCCGTGACAATGATGTCAGCTTCGAGCGTCTTGCCCGACTTGAGGAGAATGCCCGACTCCGTGAAGCGGTCTATCTCGTCCGTGACGACCGATGCCTTGCCGGCGACGATTCCCTTGAACAGGTCGCCATCCGGAACGAAGGCGATGCGCTGCTGCCACGGCCGATAGCGGGGAGTGAAGTTCTTCTCAACTTCTTCGGGGCTGAGATAGGCGCGAACTCCCGCGAGCAACTCCTCCTTTACGGCCTCGGGTTCGGTGAAGGAACGGCGAGTGAAGACGGCCTGATCGTGCAGGATCTTCCGGCGCACGATTTCATGGATCCAGGATTCGTCGATCTGCAGGTCGCGCAGCGTGTTCGCGAGTTCGTTCTCGTTGAGCGCCGGAATGAAATAGGTCGGCGATCGCTGCAGCACCGTGATGTGCCGGGCATCGGGAGCCATCGCCGGAACGATCGTCGCCGTCGTGGCGCCCGAGCCGATGACGATCACGTTCTTGTCCTTGTAATCAAGGTCCTCCGGCCAGGTCTGCGGATGCACGATGCGGCCCTTGTACTTGTCCATCCCCGGCCACTCGGGCGTGTAACCCTGCGAATGCCGGTAGTATCCCTGGCACATCCAGAGGAAGTTTGCGGAGAAGCGGACCGTCTTTCCGGTGTCGGTCTGAACCGCCTCGATGGTCCAGAGATTGTCGCGGCTCGACCACTGTGCCGAATTGATCTTGTGGCGATAGCGGATATGCCGGCGGAGATCGTTCTCCTGGATGACTTCGCCGAGATAGGCGAGGATTTCGCCCGCGGTCGCGATCGGCGCTCCGATCCACGGCTTGAAACGATAGCCGAAAGTGTACAGATCGCTGTCCGACCGGATGCCGGGATAGCGATGGGTTCGCCAGGTGCCTCCGAAGCTCTCCTGAGTTTCGAGGATCACGAAGCTTGTGCCCGGACACTGCTTGGTGAGGTGATAAGCCCCTCCAATCCCGGAGATTCCGGCGCCGACAATAACGACGTCGAAATGCTCGGTCTTGCCGGCTGTCTTTGCGGGCGCCGACGGATGCTGAACAGAATTCGGTTCTTTAATCTGGGTATCCATAACTTTGCCTCTCGCTCATTCGCGGCCGTTCGGCGAGCTCGCAAAGCTGGTTGAGCTGCCGTTCCTGTTTTTATTCATAGCTTCTGGCTGCTATCTCGCAGGCTGGACCGGGGACGGTTTATGCGCCGGCGGCAGTTGGCCAGCATCGATGGGCATCTCTCACTCCGCAACACAATCGCAGCCGAGAAGGGGCATTAGTCGTGCCAAGAAAAAATGCGAGCAAATGCGCCAGCTTCTCGTAAGACTGCGGCACCAAAGGAAACACTCGAATTGAGGAGACTGTTTCGATAGGCGTCAAGCCAAGGCATCTCTGACCAGCACAGTCATCTCTGCTCAAGACCTCCAAGATTAGAAATTCTGCTCGATGAACGCTGACAGTCTTGAGGCAAGACGCAGGTTCAGAATTGGTTTTGCAGCGCTTGCCACGATGGCGCCCGCAGCGATCGGATGAGCGCTCGTTGCCCGGCACCTGCACTCCGGCGCTGCTTTCCGCGATTGCGCATGGACGACCTTCGATCCGCAAGCCGACAATCTTTCAAGCCGATCGGAGATCTCTAGCCACGCGGAAGCCTCTTACTTCGCTACGATTGCTCAAGTCCGAGAAATTTCGGGAAGAAGCGCGCAGGGTCGCGGGATCATCATGAACCACGTGCGCGCTCCAGAGCGCATCAAATCGAGCCGAACAAGCGATTCAATTTGGAAGAGTCGAGGATTTCCCGCTTTGCCCGTATGTTCAACGTCGGGGATTCTTGGAAATTTCCTCTATAGCAAAACCGGTCTTCTCCGCGATCGCGATCATGCATGCGGTAGCCAGATCGTCAGGGTATCGACATGCCGAATCGAAGGGGGCCCGGGATGAACAGATTGCTCTTCTTTGCGTTTTGGCCGATGACCACCGAAGGGACCAGACTCCCGCCTGAACTCAATTGCGCCGCGCTGAATGAAACGACCTGTTGTTGATCGAAGCCGCAACTTCCGTTGTCGGGACCGACCGATACCCACAGGTTGCCGGTCCTGTCAAAATCCATCCCGCCCAGACAAGACCCGCTGCCGTTGATAGTTCCAAAGACGGTCGAGGTAATCGTGACAGAAGGCGCCAGCGCCTGACTTCCGGAACCTGCCAGATCCGACGCGGCGAACATCTCAATCACATCCTGGCTGTCGCGGTCACCGGCAAGCCAGAGATTGCCCGCTCTATCGAACGCCATATCGATGGGGTGCAATCCGTCCACCAGCGGAACCTCGAGTTCGGGATTGGGCGGACCACTCGTGGCTTCCTGGTCAGGGGTGAACTTCATGATCGCGAACGGATCTCCGAACGCCACCGCCCACAGATCGCCTTGGCTGTCGAAGTGGAGACTCAGAGGCGCAAACGTAGCCGACGATATCTCCACGATCGGAGCGGGCGAGCCGCTCTTGTTGAGCTGCTTCTTCGCCAGCTCTTTGATCTCCCGGTTCAAGGTGTCCGAAACCCATAGGTTGCCCTTTGAGTCAAACGCCATTCCTTGCGCCACTCCCCAATCCGAACCGCGTAAGACAAGCGGACGGACCGATCTGCCTCCGCGCAGTTTCGCCACATCGTCTCGCGTAATTCTCAAAATCGGCGCGCCTGGCTGATTGTCATTGATTCCCTGAAATGACACCCAGAGATTGTTGGCGGGATCGAATGCCATCGCGTAGGGTGCAAAGAAGCTCCGGCTGCTGATAGCGATCTGTGGGCGAGGCGTACCGCTCCGTTTCAGGGCGTTCCCCTGAAACTCATATATGGCCTTTTCACCTCCCACCCAGAGTCCCTGTTTCGGGGCATTCGCGGCCGCGGCCGGGTAGTCCGCGAGCGATGCGGCGGCTAAAGCCAGAGCTATCGATATGAGTCGGAAGACCGCGCGACGCACGCTTGCCACTGCCTCCCCCTTTATATTTCTACGAAACGTTGCGCGACACGATGCCATGATGTCAAGCCGATTACAACTCTCAGTGGTGATCCTGTGGAAGATCACGTCCGAAGGACACGACGCTCATCACTCGATATGTCCCAATGAGGTGCCGCGACCGACCGGGGCAAAGATTGGTGGACGCACCAGGACTTGAACCTGGGACCCCTTGCATGTGAGGCAAGTGCTCTAACCGGGCTGAGCTATGCGTCCACCGGGGAACTGCGATTATCTCGCCCGCCCGCCAGCGTGACAAGAGTCGCCGCCGGTCTCGCCACAAACATTGGAGATGTGCGGGGCATAAACATTGGAAAATGTCCGCGAAGTGCAGGAGCCGCGCGATGGGATAGTCGAGGGGCGCTTTGCGGGCATCGGGCTCTCCTCGCGGTTTGCATTCCGTGACGGAACGACGAGAATGGGTGCGCGAAGTCGGTTCGCCGTTCGAGCCGGCCGTATTGGAGCCCTTATAAGTGAAGATTTCTGAGGCGGTAAAGCAGGTCCCCTCCGTCAAACCCGGCAGTTACAGCGACGGTCATCCGCTCGACACGGTTCATTACCTCGAATGCAAGCTGATTCTTAAACCAGACCGGTTCACTTCACCTCCGACTTTTCACGAATTCGGAAAACTCGCCCGCCGGGCCGCCGAGGATCTCGATATCGGATTCTCGACCGCGGGGATCAAGGACCTGCGTCCGCGAATTCGTGAGGTCGTTTTCCTGGACACCAAGGATTTCGCCCTCTACAACAACGCCTTCATCCTGCGCAGGCGTATCGAATACCAGGACGGTTTTCCGATCGGAGATCCGGAAGTCGTCTTCAAATTCCGCCATCCCGACCTGCAGGCCGCGGCCGAGATGGATGTGCGGCCGAACATCGTCGGTGACTACCGAATCAAGTTCAAGGCGGAGGCGCTGCCGCTCAAGGACAAGCTTGGCGGAATCCGCCTTCTATACTCGCACAACGTCGAGTTCGCGCTTCGGCGCGAGATGCATTCGGTGTCGCTCGCGGCGCTTGCGGATTTCTTTCCGCCGCTGGCGAAGCTCGGCAAATCGGCCAAGAAGGTCTCGCTGGTAAATCACACTATCGTCGAGGAAGTGCTCCAATACCTCGGAGTGATCGATTTCGGAAAGGGAGTCACCGCCCGCACGAACGCCGCGCTATGGCGCGAGCGCGGCGATCACAAGCTGCTCATCGGAGAATTTTCCTTCGAATGCAAATTCAAGCGCCGGAGCGATTTGCATGAGAAGGCACTCGAGCGTTGCCGGCGTTTCTTTATCGCGCTTCAGGACACCGCCAAAGACTGGATTTCGCTGGGGACCACCAAAACCGGAATCGTTTACCGCTTGAAGGGCAATCCGCCCCAAAGCCACGAATGAAAGCATCCTCCCGCCCTCCGGCGGGCGGGATTGACCTCGGCAAGCCTGTTGGGTGAAGGTGTCCCAGGCGATTGGAGGAACGGCGATGGCGCGACTGAGGCAGGTCAGCCTTGCGGAGGCATCTCCCGAGATCAAGGAACTCTACAAGCAATTCTTCGGCGACCGCGACCCGGTGAAGGAGCCGGGCACGGCGACGGGCACGCCGGGCGACTACTGGACAACCTTCGCGCTGGTGCCCGATCTTCTCTTTCAGGCGCGCAACACCCTGGGCGCGATGATGGCGCCGGGGCGCAAGCTGCCCGCCGCCCTGCGCGAACTCGCGATTTTGCGCACCGGGATCGTCGGCGACTCCCGCTTCGAGTATTCGCAGCATCTCAAGGTCGCGCGGATGGTCGGAGTCGCGGAGGAAAAGCTCCAGGCGATCAAGGGATGGGCGCTCAGCGACAAGTTCTCGCCTGTTGAACGCGCGGTGATGCAGGCGACCGACGAGCTGGTCGGCCGCAACCTGGTCGAAGACGAGACCTTCGCCGAACTCAAGCGCCATCTGCCGGACGAGCAGATTCTGGAATTGTTCTATGTGATCGGACTGTGGCGGATGCACGGGATGATCGTGCGCGCGCTGCACCTCGAGTACGATAACGACACCACGGCGCGGATGAAGGAAATTCCGGCGCCGCCGCCCAAAAAATGAACGCTTCGGTCGCCGTCCCGGAAACGAGCCGCGACGGCGCACCGCTCAAGCCTCCTCTGAAGTGGGCGGGAGGCAAGCGATGGCTTGTGCCGCGCATCCTGACGCTATGGAAGGAATGCGGCGCCCCGCGCCTGGTTGAGCCGCTTTGCGGCGGACTGGCGGTCGCGATCGGCCTGATGCCGCCGCGCGCGCTGCTCAACGACATCAACCCGCACAACGTAAATTTCTATCGATGGCTTCAGCGGGGGCTCACGATCTCGATGCCGATGGAGAATCGCGCGAGCCTCTATTACGCGCATCGCGCACGATTCAACGAATTGATCGAGACGGGGCAGGCCGAATCCGAACAGGCGGCCGCGCTCTTCTACTATCTGAATCGCACCGGGTACAACGGGCTGTGCCGGTTCAATTCCAAGGGGCGATTCAACGTTCCGTTCGGCAGATACAAACGGATCGCCTACGTGCGCGATTTTTCCGCGTACCGCCAGGCGTTTGCGGGATGGACCTTCAGCTCGGGCGACTTCGAGGCGGTCGATCGCAAGGACAGCGACTTCGTCTATGCGGACCCGCCCTACGACGTGCGGTTTACGCAGTACTCGCAGCGGGATTTTCGATGGGACGATCAGGTGCGTCTTGCGCGATGGATGGCCGCTCATCGCGGACCCGCGGCGATCTCCAACCAGGCGACGGAACGCGTGCTGGAACTATATCGGCGACTTGGCTTTGAAATCGAAATCCTGCCCGCGCCGCGCCGCATAAGCTGCACCGGCGACCGCACTCCGGCCAACGAAGTCCTGGCGATCAAGAGGTAGCCCGCGCCTGATACGCGCGTGTCAGTTTTCGGGCGGGAGCAGGCGGATTACTTCGGCGCGGCCCCATTCCACTTCCGCGCGATGCCGATTCGCCATCGCGGCCAGATAGTCATGAATCGGACCGCTCTTGGGCGCTATCGCCAGCGCCTCCTCGGTTTTCCGCGCGACCCATTCCTGCCCGCGCGCCAGCAACGCGAGCCGTTCGCGCACCGTCGGCAGCGCCGCAACCTTGGCGGCAAACGGTCCGGTTTTTTGGGAAGGCGTGCCGCCGTTCCGGGAGATGAGAGCCGCGAGGTCGCTGACGTTGCGCATCTCTTCCTGGCGCGAGCCTTGGAGAAAGCGCCGCAACTCGCCTTGCTCGACCTCGCCCGCGAGTTCTTCGAGCGCCAGCACGCCGGCGCGCTCAGATTCGAGCAACAGATTGAGAATCTGCTCGAGACGCGGATCCATCAGGCGAATCTAGGCAGGCTCAGCGATTTGGCGCAAGCCGGATGCCGCGCGGGCGCCCGGCCGGCTATCCGCGAATTCGCGGGCCGGTCGGTATCGCGTAGTTTGGCGATGCCATCTTGCTGCCTGGCTCGTAATAACGCTTCGCCCAGATGCCGGTGTACGGTTCGTTCGGATTCGGCATCCGCCACGTGGTCACCTTCGCGCGCGCGAATTCGACTCCGATGAGCGCGCGCGGCTGATCGCGGGTTTCGCTCAGGTAGAAGTCCGCCGCGGATTCATCGACGTAGCGGCACGCTATCCGCCGATAGATATCGTCCCACTTTCGATCCTCGCCGACTTCATAGAAGATGCGCGCGGCGCCTTCGACCAGAACCTTGCGATACAACCCCGTGTCTTCATCGACCGTGATCGCGACGCGCGGCTCGCGCCGGATGTTCGCGAGAAACGCGGAATGCTTTCGCGGAGTGATGAGAATGGAATCGCGTTCGTAGATGAACCATACGGGAACGACGGTCGGGGCTCCGTCGGCGCGTACGGTGGCGATGCGGGCGAGATGGTTTCGTTCGGCGAGAAAATCCTCGATTTCGCGATGCGTAAGCTTCGGCATGAGACCGCTCCAAAATCCGCCGTGTTGGCGATCAGGACGCAATAGTCGCTCGCCTACCCGCGTTTGGCAAACGCGCGTGAACGATCGTCTTGCGGGATGCGTCTAGTCCGCGACGTGCCGGGCGGCATTGATGGCGGGCTCGGCGAGCTTGAGATCGGGCTTGCGCACGCGGACGCGATGCCACCAGTTCTCGAGGTCGTCGAATAGCGAGTACGCCACCGGCGTGATTAGCAGCGTGATCAGCAGGCACAGCGTCTGTCCCCCGATCACCACCAGCGCGATCGCGCGAATCGAGCTGTCGCCGGCGCCGCGGCCGAGCGCGACCGGAATCATGCCGGCGACCAGCGCCGCCGTGGTCATCAGGATCGGCCGCAGCCGCTCGCGGTTGGCGGTCAAAATCGCCTGGCGGCGCGGCAGACCCTCGCGCTCCAGATTCAGAGTCTGATCGATCTGCAGAATCGAATTTTTCTTCACGATTCCGAACAGGAGCAGAATTCCGAGCGTCGAAAACAGCATCAGATGCTCGCGGAAAAAGAGCAGCGAGATAAGCGCGAACGGAACCGCCAGCGGCAGCGACAGCATGATGGTGATCGGATGGACGAAGCTCTCGAACTGGGCGGCAAGCACCATGTACATGAAGATGATCGAGAGCAGAAACGCCACCACGAACCCTTCCACCATCTCGCCGTACATCTTGCTCTGCCCGCCGAACGCGGTGGTGTAGCCGATCGGAATGTCGAGCGCCGCCGCCTTCTGCCTCACCGCTTCGATGATCTTGTTCATCGCGGCGCCCGGGCCCAGGTTGAAGACCAGCGCGATCTGGCGCTGGCGATCCTGCCGATCGATCTGGACCGGCCCGGTGCCGTGCGTCAGCGACGCAACGTTGTCGAGCCGCACCTCGCCGACCTTGGTCGAGGGCACGGTGAGCCCGGCGATGATCGCGGGGTCGTTGCGATCGCTTTCCTGGAGCTGCAGGCGCACGTCGTAGGTGTCCTGCCCCTCGCGAAAGCGCGTGACGACATCGCCCTGCAGCATCGTGCGCATCGTCGCGGCGATGTCGTCCACTGATACGCCAAGGTCGGCGGCCTTCTGCCGGTCGATATGCACCTGGAGCTCCGGCAAGCCACCCTCGTAGCTGGAATCGAGATCGGCGACGCCGGGAAGCTTGCGCAGTTCGTCGCTAAGCCGGCTCGCGTAGCGTTTGAGCACCTCCAGGTCGGGACCGCGCAGGTCATACTCGACGTCGGCGGGCCGATAGCCGCCCTGCTCCCACGGCTTGACCGCATCGATACTGATGCGCAGAGCGGGGAAGCCGCTCAGCAGGCCGCGCGCTTCGCCGATAATTTCCTCCTGGCTGCGCCGGCGCTCGCCGATCGGCGCGAGCTTGGCGACAACCTGCGCGACCGTCACGCTGTCGGAGCCGTTGGTGTCCCCGACCGTGGTGAACAGATGCTGCACCTCGGGAATCTTGCGCAGCCGCGCCTCGATCTGGCGGACCACCGAATCGGTGTGCAGCAGCGAATAGCCGGGCGGGGTTTTGACGTTCACGGCGAATTCGCTGGTGTCATCGTCGGGCATGAAGGTCGCCCCCACCATCCTGCCCAGGGTCGGAATCGACACCACCAGCGCGATGGAAACCGCGACGATTATCCATCGATGGTCCAGCGACCACCTGAGCGCCACGTCGTACCACTCCTCCATCCACTTGAAAATCCGGGAGTCGTGCGACTTACGCTTGATCGCGCTCGGGCGCGGCAGGTAGCGCGAACACAGCATCGGCGTGAGCGTGAACGCGACCAGCAGCGAAACCATGATCGCGAACGCCATCGTGAGTCCGAAGGAATTGAGGAACCGCCCCATCACGCCCTTGATGAACGCGACCGGCAGAAAGATCACGACCAGCGAGAGCGTGGTCGCGCTCACCGCCAGGCCCACCTCCGCGGTGGCGGCCTTCGCCGCCTCCATCGGCTCCATCCCCTTTTCCTCGATGAACCGGTAGATGTTTTCGAGCACCACGATGGCGTCGTCGATGACGATTCCGACCGCGAGCGTGAGCGCCAGCAGCGTCATCCGGTTCAGCGTGAAGCCCATCCAGAGCAGCAGCGAGTAGGTCGAGATAATCGAAACCGGGATCGCGACCGCGGCGATCAGGGTCGAGCGAATCGACCCAAGGAAGAAGAACACCACGATCGCGGCGCACACTCCGCCGAGCACCAGATGCTCCTGCACGGTGTGGATCGCTTCCTTGATGAAGCCGGAGTGGTCGCGGGTGAAGATGACCTCGACTCCCGGCGGCAGCGTGCCTTTCAGCTCCTCGAAGCGCGCGCGCACGCGATCGACCACCGCGATAGTGTTTTCGCCGGATTGCTTGCGGACGATGAGCGAAACCGCGTTGCGATCGTCCCATCGTGAGAGCGAGCGCGGCTCCTTGACGCTGTCTTCGACGGCGGCGATATCGCCGATCGTGACCGGCCGCCCGTTCTGTTCGCTGACGATCACGCGGGAGAAATCCGGAACCTCGGTGATTCTTCCGAGCGTCCGCAGCATCTCCTCCGAAAGCCCCTGCTTGAGGCGTCCGCCCGGATACTCGACGTTTTGCCGCTCGAGCGCCGCGGCCACCTGCTGCATCGAAATTCCGGTGGCGTTCAGCTTGTTGGCATCAACCTCGACGTGAATCTCGCGCTCGCGTCCGCCCACGATGCCGATCGCGCCGACTCCATCGACCGATTCCAGCGGTTCCTTGAGCTTGCGCCGCGCGATCTCGGTAAGCTCCTTGATGCTCTGGTAGCCGACCACGGTCATCGTAAGGATCGGCACCGCGTCGAGATCGAATTTCTGGACCAGGGGCGGCTTGGTGCCGTCCGGGAGCTGGTTGAGCGCGGTCGAGATCTTGTCGCGCACGTCCTGCACCGCGGCATCGAGGTCGCGCTCGAGCTTGAACTGGATGATGATCTGCGAGATGCCCTCCATCGTGTTCGAGCGCATCTCGTCGATCCCGCTGACCGTGTTGATCGCCTCTTCGAGCGGCTTGGTGACGCGCGC
>JAJPKP010000081.1 GCA_021323675.1 Pseudomonadota bacterium
ACTTCGTCCTGGCTTTTGCCGCAGAACGAGCAAACCAGGTTGCCCGAACGGTCGTCATGCTTGGCCATAGTGCCTCCCGCAGTTCAATTGGAGGGCCTCCGGCTAACGATTACCTCATCAATCAGCCCATATTCAACTGCGTCTGACGGAGTCATGATGAAGTCACGATCCGTGTCTCTTTCTATTTTACGCAAGTTCTGACCCGTGTGTCTCGCCAGAATCTCGTTCATCTCCTGGCGAGCGCGAATTATCTCGCGCGCCTGAATCTCGATATCCACAGCCTGCCCTTTGGCGCCGCCATGCGGCTGGTGGATAATCATGCGCGAATGCGGCAGCGCATACCGCCTTCCCTTCGCTCCCGCCGCCAGCAGCACCGCCCCCATGCTCGCCGCCTGCCCAAGGCATAGCGTCGACACAGGCGGCTTGATGAACTGCATCGTGTCGTAAATCGCCATCCCGGCGGTCACCGATCCGCCCGGCGAATTGATGTAGAAGCTGATTTCCTTCTCGGGATCTTCCGATTCCAGGAAGAGAAACTGCGCGGTGATCAGGTTGGCGACGTCGTCGTTGACTTCGGTTCCAAGAAAGACGATTCGGTCCTTCAGCAGGCGGGAATATATGTCGTATGCGCGTTCTCCGCGGCCGGTCTGCTCGACTACGATCGGAACCAGGTTGCTCATCACCCGTTCTCGCGCCGCGGTCCAGGCACGCCCAACCGATACAGGCCGCCGACGCCATTAAATTGTATCGGCTCCGCAACAATTGGGCAACGCTGACCTGAGATCAAACAGCGTCTCGCCGATCGAAAACGTTACGAACTCGCACCTTCTTCTCCGCGTTGCGCTCGCGCCAGCAGCAGATCCAGCGCTTTCTCACGCCTCATCGTCGCGCGCAGCCCTTCCCGGTTCTCTGCCTGCCGGTAAAACTCCGCCGCCCGATCGCGCATCCGCCCCGCTTCCGTCACGATCCTCGCCACGCGATCTCCGAGTTCCTCGTCGCTGACTTCGATCTTCTCCTGGTCCGCGAGCGCATCGACCACCAGAGCCGTGCGCGCGCGCTTCTCGGCGCGCTGCTTGAGATCGTCGGCGGCGGCCTTGAGGCGCTGATCGATCTCGCCCTCAGCCAGTCCGCCCGCGCGCAGCGTCGATGCCAGTTCTTCTTCCATCGCATGCTGCTCGCGATGCACCAGCGATTCGGGAACCTCGATCGGATTGCGCTCGATCACGAGTTCGAGCAGCCCCTGCCGCACGCGCGCATCCGCCTCTTCCCGAGCGTGGCGCTCCAGGTCCTCGCGCACCTTGGATCGCAGATCGGCGAGGTCGGCCGATCCGTTGTCCTTGGCAAACTCGTCGTCGAGCTCCGGCAGAACGCGCTCGTAGATTTCCTTGACGTTCACCCGCCACTCGACCGTCTTGCCCGCCAGATCCTTCTGCGCGTAGTCGGGATCGTAGGTCCGCAGTCCGCGCTTCTCCTGCCCCGCCTGCGCGCCGATCAGGATCTCGTCGAGACCGTGCGCGAGCGCCCGCTTCGATACTTCGAGCAGGCGGTCCTCGGTCTTGCCGGTCGAAAGCGGCTTGTCATCGACAAATCCTTCAACCGCCGCGAGAACGTAGTCGCCGTCCTTCACCTCGGTTCGATCGTCGATCTTCTTGAGCGTGCCCTGGCGCTCGCGCAGAGCCTGCAGGGTCTTGTCAACCTCTTCCTCTTTGACCTCGACCGTCGACTCGGGAACCTTGAGCCCTTCGTAGTCCTTGACGGTGATTTCGGGCTTGAGATCGAAGGTCGCGCTGAACTTGAGCGACTTGTTGAGGTCGGTTTCCTCGGTCACGATCTCGGGAGCAACGATGGGCTTGAGGCTGTTTTCCTCGAGCGCCTTCTCCGTGTACTCGCGGACCAGCTTCTGGATAACCTCGCCGCGCACCTGGTCGCCAAAAAAGCGCTCCAGCAAATTGCGCGGGGCGCGCCCGGGCCGAAAGCCCTTCAGCACGACGCCGCGCTTGAGCTCGTTGTAGGCGTGGTCGAGCTCGCGTTTGATCTCGTCCTGCTCGACTTCGATTGTGACCTTGCGCCGAAGCGCGCTGGGAGTCTCGATGTTTACTTGCATGGCACTCGAACTAGACAGCTAACCATACGCCCCCGCGATGATTCAACAGATGCGGCCGCGCAAGCGCAAATTCGCGGATCGGGCGGGCGTCCAGGCCGCGGCGCGCGAGGTCCGCCCGCGACAATCGCCGCGAAGAGCCCGCGCAATTACGCGAACGCTGCCTTGCCGATTATCTCACTCAGCGAGTGCTTGCCCTGCTCCGCCATCAGCGCGTCCAGCTCGCGATCGATTCTGCCCAGAGCGCCCGCGCCTTCCTTGATCAGCGCCGATCCCACCTGCAGCGCCTTCGCGCCGGTCAGATGCGCGATATAAGCATCGCGGCCGGTGTTGATTCCGCCTACCGCGACGATGTCCAGCGCGCCGCCGCTCTCGCGATACATCGCATGCGCCTGCGAGAGCGCCCGCGCCCCGCCCTTGACGGCGCCGGATGCGACATCGATTTCGAGATCTTTCGGCAAATCGTTCTGGCAGACCGCGATCGCTACGCCCGCATCCTTGAGCAGACCGGCCGTGACGCGCGCATCAAGCGGCGATTTGGGCGGCACCTTCACCGCAAGGACGCATCCCGCCGCCGCGCGCACCTTGCCGATCAGCGACTTGAGCCTGTCCGCCGATGCGAACGGGGCCAGCGAACCGGCGACGTAGTCGTCGGCAAGATTCAGCTCCAAAATCGCGACGCCGGCGCGATCGAGCGCGCGCGCCACCTCGACGAATTCCTCCTCGCTCGCGCCCACGATGCTCCCGACGATCTTTTTTCCCCGCGACACGAGTTCCCGCGCGATCGCCGCGAAGTGCTCGACTCCCCGGTTCTTCAGATTGTCCGGCGCCTCCAGGCCGGCGACGTTGCACGACTTGAACACCAGCGCGCCCGCATGCACGGCGGACAGCTCGTAGATTTCACCCCGCTCCGCCGAGCGCGGTCCGGAAGCGTTCATGATGCTGCTCGGCAGCGCGATACCGCCCAATACGATCGAGGTCCGTTCCATGCGCCGTTTCTACCCGCTCGCGCGCGCATCGGGCAAGCCGCGCGGGCATAATCGGCGGCGCACCCGGCGCCGTTGTATGCGGACTTCGCCGCGGATAATTTCACTGCGATGCGCGATGCGGAAATTCTGATCGCCGGCGCCGGCGCGATCGGCTCGGTCGCGGGCGGGATGCTCCATGCGGCCGGCCATCGCGTCACCCTGCTCGGCCGCCGCGCGCATCTTGATGCGATCGCGCGCGACGGACTTCGCATCACCGGTTTGCTCGGCGCCCGCACAATCCGCGGCCTCGCCCTCGCCGACAATCCCGCCGCGCTCGATCGGCGTTTCGACGTAATCCTGTGCACGGTGAAGCCGTACGACACCGCCGCTATTGCCGATGCAATTCAGGACCGGCTCGCCGACAGCGGCGTGATCGTCTCGCTGCAGAACGGCCTCGGCAATATCGAGGCGCTTGCGGCCCGATTCGGACTCCGCCGCGTCCTCGGCGGCCGGGTGATCTTCGGCGCCGAAATAGAGCGTCCCGGCGCCGTGCACGTAACCGTGTTCGCCGATCCAGTCGCGATCGGCCCGGCGCCATCGCTCCACGGGGCCCTCTGCGCGGAACTCGAAGCGCGCGCCGCCTCGATTGCCAGCGCCATCGCTTCCGCCGGCATCGCCACCGTCGCCTGCGCCGATATCATGCCGGTCATCTGGAGCAAGCTGCTCTACAATGTCGCGCTGAATCCGCTGGGCGCCCTTTTCGAGCTGTCCTACGGCGAGCTTGCGGATGACCCGGCGCTGCGCGCGATCATGGACGATGTAATCGCGGAGGCGTTCGCGGTCGCGCGCAAGCTCGCGATCGCGCTCCCGTTCGCCGATGACCGCGAGTATCGCGATGTGTTTTATGGAAAGCTCGTCCCCGCCACCAGAGACCATCGGCCGACGATGCTGTACGACCTCAGGAACCGCGGCCGCACCGATATCGACGCGCTCAATGGAAAGATCGTTGAACTTGCCGAGGCAAGCGGGTTGAGCGCGCCCGTCAATCGCGTGCTGGTCCGCCAGATTCACGCGGCGGAGCGTAAAGCCGCCGCTTCCGGGAGCAGAAAGTGAAACGCGCAACCATCACGCGCGCCAGCCTCGACGCGATAATCGCGCAGGCCGAGCGCGAGTTTCCCAATGAATGCTGCGGCTTCATCATCGGCGACGATCGCCTGGAAGAGGTCCGGCCCGTCGCCAATATCCAGAACCGCAAGCACGCCGAAGATCCCGCCGCGTTTCCGCGCGATGCGCGCACGGCGTTTTTGATGGAACCGAAGGAGCATCTTGCCGTGCTCAATGAAATCGACCGCCGCAAGCTCGCCCTCAGGATCGTCTATCATTCCCATCCCGATCACGATGCGTATTTCTCGGCAACCGACCGCGCCCAGGCGTGCTCGTTCGATCCCAACGAGCCCGACTATCCGGACACCGCCTATGTCGTGATGTCGATTCGGGGCGGGAAATTCGCGCGGGCCGCCGCCTTTGTCTGGGACCCGGCGGCGCGCGAATTCGTCGAAACCGCGCTCGACGTGAAATAGAAGGCCCCCGCGCGTCGAGTGAACACATCCATCCGTGACGCCGAGAGCGCGGCAGGCCAGCGCGACTTCCGCCAATACATCGCGGCCACTTTCTTCGCGACGATCGCGATGATGATTCAGTCGGTCGCGGTCGCCTGGCAGGTGTACGATCTCGCGCGCAATCCGCTCGCGCTCGGCTATGTCGGCCTCTTCCAGTTTCTTCCGCTGGCGATCTTCGCGCTGCCGGCCGGCGAATTGGCGGACCGCGTCGATCGGCGCGCGCTTCTCGCGGCGACTTACGTGGTTCAGGCGATGTGTTCCGCGCTGTTCGTCGCGATGGCGATCGCGACGCCGCGCGGCATCTGGCCGTTCTACGCGGTGCTTGCGATGTTCGGGACGGCGCGCGCCTTCTCCGCGCCGGCATCGCAATCGCTCCTGCCGCGGCTGGTTCCCGAAGCGAGCTTTCCGCGCGCGGTCGCGCTCAACTCCTCGACCCGCCAGATCGCCGTAATCGGAGGACCGGCCCTCGGCGGCGCGATTTATCTGCTTGGCCCCGCGATCGCATACGCCGCATGCCTCGCGTGCTTTGTCGCGGTCGCAATTCTTATCGCCATGCTTCGCACCCGCACTACCCCGGCTCCGCGCGATTCCGCCTCAAGTCCGCTCGAACGCCTGCTCGCCGGCATCGCCTACATCCGCGCCAAACCGATTATCCTCGGCGCGATCTCGCTCGACCTGTTCGCCGTTCTGCTGGGCGGCGCCGCCGCCCTGCTGCCCATCTACGCCCGCGACATTCTCGATGTAGGCCCGGTCGGGCTGGGCGTTCTGCGCAGCGGTCCGGCCCTCGGAGCGGCGATATTGGGCTTCACCCTCGCGCGCCGGCCGATCGGCAGCAGAGTCGGGATGACGATGTTCGTGTGCGTGGCGATGTTCGGGCTTGCGACAATCGTCTTCGGCGTCTCGCGAAACTTCGCGCTCTCGATCGCCGCACTGGTCGCGATGGGCGCATCCGATATGGTCAGCGTTTACGTGCGATTGTCGCTGGTGCAGCTTGCCACGCCGGACGAGATGCGCGGGCGTGTCAGCGCCGTGAACTATCTCTTCATCGGCGCATCGAACGAACTCGGCGAATTCGAATCCGGAGTCACCGCCGAATGGTTTGGCACCGTGCCGTCGGTGGTAATCGGAGGAATTGGCACTCTGGTCGTGGTCGGACTCTGGATGCTGATGTTTCCGGATCTGCGGAGGATAGACCGCCTGTCCGACGTGATCCCGAGCTAGTGCCCCGATTCGGTGTTCTTTGCAACCTCTACATTACCGGAATGCGACATGAAACGTGTCCATTCGAAACTATCGGCGGATTCATTCGTCTAATTCAGGAGCTGATTTGGGAATCCAAGCGGCACAAACATTGCTCGCTTGTTGCGGACATAAGAAGAACCGGCGCATCCGCACAACTTTTGTGCAATTATGGACCGATGCGGCGAGCACTTGAAAAGATAACGGGCTTTTAATGATGCTGTCGTGGAGTGCCGATGAAGGAAAACCGTGAGAGAGATTTCCGGCTCGACTTCTGCCGCGGAATAGCGCTGATCGTCATCTTTATCGATCACGTGCCCGGAAATCCCCTCTCCGCCTGGACTCTGCGAAACTTTTCCTTCTGCGATGCCGCCGAGGTGTTCGTGCTCATCTCCGGGATGGCCAGTTACCTCGCCTACGGCTCCCGGCTCACCAAGCTCGGCTTCCTGGCCTGCGCGAAAGCCGTCGGCCGCAATTGCGTGAGAATCTATGCCGCCCATCTCCTGCTCATCGGCCTGATTGCGGGCACGATGCTGTGGGTTGCCCGTCACTTCTCCGGCACCGATTACATCGATTCGCTCAAGCTCCAATGGCTGGCCGAAGACCCGCGCGGCGCAATCCTGGCCACAATCACCCTCGCTTACCTGCCGCGCCTGATGGATATCCTGCCGCTGTACATCCTTTTGGTCGCATCGGCGCCCTTCCTGATCGTTGCCATCAAGCGCGATTACCGCCTCGCGCTGCTCGTCTCGGTGGCGGTCTATCTGATGGCGTGGAAGTTCGGATGGAACCTGAGCGCCGATCGCTCGGGACGTGAATGGTTCTTCAATCCATTCACCTGGCAGCTCCTCTATACGATCGGCCTGGTCGGATGCCATCTGAGCCGCAACGCGCCTGACAAGGTGCCATGGAACCGCAGGTGGCTTTACGCCGCGATCGCGTTCCTGGTGGTCACGATGATAATCGCGTGGCCGCTCAACCAGCTCGGCATCACTCAGATCGCTCCGTTCTCCTATATCTGGCCGGCGGAAAAGACCTACCTCTCTCCGCTGCGCATCATCAACGTCCTGGCCCTCCTCTACGTGTTCGCGTATTTCGTCCCGCCGCGGGCCTCGTGGCTTAGAAAGGGCCTGGCCGAGATGTGTATCGCGTGCGGCCGCCATTCCCTTACCGTTTACGGGCTGGGCCTGTTCCTGAGTTGCGTGGGCTTTGTCTTCACGCAGGAAAGCTCCTTCAAGAGTATCGCCAATATCACCGTCAATGTGGTGGGAATTTCGCTTCTGTTCCTGACCGCGATGGCGCTCGATTGGCGCGACGAGGCGCGTCGCGCCGCGATTCCCGCATCCGCAATTCAAATCAGAAGGCACGGCAGCGCCGCGGCATAGTCCCCGCCGGACGGCATCGAAAGGCGCCCGATTCCGTCGAAGTCGAATTCTCCGGCGCAAAGGAAATCGACGAGTCCCAGCTCACGCAGCTCATCGGGCATTTCGATGCGGAGTTCGAGCGGATCGTTCGGGTTGGAGCCGGCGACAGCGCCGACGGTCAGGCGCGATGCTCGGTGTAGAACGCCTCTTCCTTCGCCGCCGCATCGAGCGAAAGACCCCGCGTCTCTTCGATTACCGTCCCGAACAGAATCGCTCCGGGAATCCCGAGCAGGCTGAGCCATCCCGTGACTACCGACAGGCTGCCGGTGGCCGCGGCCAGCGATGCGATCGTCGATTCGGCCGACAGCGCGCCAAACGCGCCCATCAGCGCAAACCAGCCGAGAATCGTGCCGCGCAGCCCCGTCGGAAACAGCTCGGTTACCGCGGTGTTCGATGCGACCAGGACGGCGTTGGTCGTGGCGTTCATGAACAGGAAGGCGACGCCAAGCCATAGCGCGGGATGATCGAAATTAAGCGGCGGACCCCAGTAGTAGGCGAGCGCCACGACTGACGACGCCGATCCGCAGGTGACGACGGTCTTAACCCGCCCGAATCGCTCCGCCGCCCACGCGCCGATCGGAAAGCCGATCATCCCCAATCCGCCGCCGATAATCGTGAACGCACTCGCAAAATCCGCCGAGAGCCCAATCACCGAGACCGCGTGAAAGTATGAATATGAATTCACGCCTTCGACCGAGAGCGCGGCGAGCAGGCTGCAGATCAGAATCGTGATCGCGCGCCGCCGATACAGCGGGCCGAAGATGTCGTAAAAGTGGCTTGCGTGCGCCGCTCCCTCTCCGACCCTGCGGCGCCATCGCGCGCTCTCTGGAATTCTGCGCACCGCGGCTGGCAGAACCGCGATTCCCGCAAACGGGATCGCGAGCAGCCATCGCCATGAAATTCCCGCCTCCGCCAGCACCGGCGCCATAAACACGCAGAGCCCGCCACCCACCGCCGATGCCAGCCCGGCCCAGCTCTGTCCCGCCGCGCGGCGCGGCACCGGCAGAATCTCCGCAACCAGCACGACCGCTGAGGCGAGCGCGGCGCCGAGAAACGCCTCGACCACGATAATCGCGCCGACGAACGCGACCACATCGCGCGCGAGCGCCGCGGCCAGCGCCGCAATCGGCATGACCCACGCCGTCCACGTCAGCACGCGCTGCCGCCCCACCCGATCCGCCATCCGCGCCAGGCCGAGCGCGCCGAATGACGACAGCGCGAAGCCCGCGAACACTCGCGCCATCGCGGGATCGTTCAGATGGAAGTCCTTCGAAAACCAGGGCGCGGCGATCGTCGGAATCGCGGCCGCATAGCCCGCAAACCCCAGCACCACCATCAGCATCGCGATCGCCCGCCACGATTCAGCGGAGATCTCCGAGGAGTAGAGCGATGAAACCGGCTCCGCCGCGGCGACTTCTTCGCCCGCCAGATCGGCGTATATCTCCGACTGATTGCCCATAGCAGTGGCGGATCTCGCGGCGCTATTGCGTCAACTCGAAGACCGGCGCGCGCGGCGCCATCTCCCGGAACGAATCCACCGGCGATCCCTCGGGTACCGGATAAAAGCGCCGGACCTGGGACGCATAACGATCGAGAAACTCCTTGAGGATTGGAGGCCTGTTTTCCACGCCGACCTCGCGCGCCTTGAACTCGACCCGCCGCCCCGCCTTCCTGAGACAGAGCGATCCAGCGACGCGGACGTTTCGCACCCACGCGGTTTCGCCACGGACCGCGACGAGATAGCGATGCCCATTCATCTCGAGCAGATTGACCGGCGTGGCATAGACGCGCCCGGTCTTTCTGCCGCGAGTTTCGAGCAGGTACTGATAACGCGCGGCGACACCGAGTCCGACCAGAAATCCAAAGCATCGGTTGAAGAACCGATCGGTCGGGCTCTCCTTCAGAAAGTATGGTTCTTCAGATGCCATCGGGCCGATGCCTGCACAACGTAGCCAAGCATAACGCACCCCGACGCACTACACCATTTGAACTTTGGATCGATTCCCCGACTCCGACCCATCGTTCCGCAGCGAACCGGAACCGCCGCCCTCTTCTTAGCGTCTATGAGGCCGATGCCTGAAAAGCCCGGATAGCCGCGTGCATAGCGTCCAGGGAGTTTCCTTGATCAAGTATACGCGCATCGGCGTCCTGAGGTTGCTAACCCGCGGCTGCCCGAAATTGGTCGGTTTCGTGAGCAAAAGGTCGATTTTTCAGTTTCGACGCGCGCGAAGGTCAGTAGCCTACATTTCGTAGGAAAACTTTTTCACGTGGGATAAGACTCGATCACACCATCGCGCTCGCGCCTGCGGGCTGCTACCTGATGCCCCCGGGGGTGACGGAAACCGGCGGCCAGATTGCGATCATGCGCCATCTCTCGCTCGTCAGGCGCAAGACGCGGAATCCCTTCCTTACTTCGCGTGCAGTACGGCTGATGCGCCGGAGATAGCGAACGATTCAGCTTGTTCCTCTCGGTTCCGCTTTTGCGTGAAGTACATACTCCCGGTATCCCTTGACAAATGAACGTTCATTCAATAGATTTCGCGGCGATTGGAGCTTGATCGCCCGGCCCTTGCGCTATGTCTTCCGCAGCTCTCAAATCGCAGCCTCATGATGAAGCCCTGGTGCGGCAGCGGCGGCGGCAGATCTTTCTGGCTGCCTGCCGCGTGCTTACCCGCAAGTCTTTCCACGAGGCTTCCGTCAAGGAGATCGCGCTCGAAGCCGGCCTCGCCGCCGGTTCCATCTACGTCTATCTCGAAAGCAAGGACGAAATTCTCGTCCTGCTCGCGGAATCGATGGTCGGCGAACTCGTCGATCAGCTTCCCGCACTCCACGAGCGCTACGGCGACGATCCCCGCCGCGAGCTCGCCGCCATCATGCGCGAAATCCTCGACATCATCGATCGCTATCGCGAGGCATTCGCCGTGCTGCATCACGAGGGCCGCTACCTCGCGCGCCGCCCCCAGTACAAGACCGCGATGAACTCGATCGGCGATCGCTACCTGTCCGCCGTCGCGGAAGTGGTCGAGCGCGGACGCAAGCTCGGCGTGATTCATGCCGACGACGTGCCGGCCGCCGTCCATGCCATCCACATGCTGTGTGCGGGATGGGCGATGGGCGCGCACGGGCTGCGCCATTCGGACAAGGAATCTTACTGGCGCGAGATTTCACGAATCGTCGAAGGCCGCTTTCTCGCGCCTCATCTCGAACTCAAAAGCAACAGCGACAAGCGTCGCGAGGAGTCTTAGCAGCGATGGCCTTTTACGACCGACGCACGCTCGACGGCGTCTACAGCGTTCGCCAGAGCGTCAATCACATAATGAATTACCGCTACGCGGAAGAGCGGATGATGCGGATGATGGCGGGATGGATCGCGCTCACGCCCGAGATTCCCGTCAAAATCGAAATGGCGCGCCAGGTCTATGAAGACGCGCTCCACACCGACGCGCTCGGCAAGCGCCTTCCCGAACTGCGCGCGCAGGCACAGGTTTCAAAGGCGGCCAACCAGAACTTCGCCGCTTTCATCCAGGAAATCGAAGACAAGGAGCAGTGGGAAGACACCATCGAGCGGCTGGTCGGAATCTACCGCGTGCTCAAACCTCATCTGATCGCGCATTACAGCGCCCACGTGACCGCCGCCAACCCCGTCTATGAGCCGCCCACGATCCGGATTCTCGCCCGGCTGCTCGAAGAGGAAAAGGCACACGTGGAAAAAGGCCTCGTGCTGCTCGGCGACTTGCTCGATTCGCCCGAGAAGAGCCGCCGCGCCGCCCAATGGCAGGCGCATCTCGAAGACCTTCTGGCCGCCTCGGGCGGAGTTACCGGATTTGCGTCGGAACAGGAGGAGCCGAAGAAAATCGGCCGCAGTTGATGAAGGTTCCGGGACTCGACGAAAGAATCGCCCAACACGCCCGCGCCGTCGTTGCCGGCGACCTTGCCGCCGCGGAGAGCTTGGTCGCGCCCTCAGGCCTCGATTCCTGGCGCGCAGCCAGCGCAACCCTGAAGCAGGTCTCGCCCGGGCGCCATGAACTCCTGGCGTGCGCGAAAATCGGCATGCAGTACATTGCCAAAATTCGCTTCCACGGCGCCGGCGCCGCCACCCTGCTCATCCGATGGAAAAACTCCGGCGGCAAGTGGGTCATCGCCGAAGCCGAAGACGTCACCGCCAAGCGCTCGCCGTGGAGCGACATCCCGCACTACACGCGGGAACGCGGAGGCGAGACCAATGCCTGACCTCGGCAATCGCTCGAACGTGATGGGACCGCAACCACTCGGTCCAATCAAGCAGCCGCCGGCCGAGATGCTCACAGCGATCGATCGCTTCCTCGATGCGCTTATGGCGGGGCGCAAGGATGAAGCGCTCGCGATGACGCACGATCAGGCGCGCGATCGAGTCAGCGCAATCGCCGACGCGATCAAGCCCGGCGCCTACGACGACAAGAAAGTCCTGGGCAAGGCCCGCGTCGCGGAGCATTATTTCATCAAGGCCCGCCTGCTCGGCCGAAACGGCTCCGCATTCACCCTGCAATTCAGAATCGGTCCCGAAGCGGGAAGCTGGACCGTCAGAGAAGCCGTCAACCTGACCGGCGTAAGGTCGGCCTGGACGAAATAGAGAGAGGGAGACGCCATGGAAAGAATGATTCCCGTTGACCGGCTCGCGCGCCCCGAAGATCATATCCTGGTTCCGCTCGACAAAATCCGCGAAACCCGCCTCGAGCAGGGGCTCACCCCGTTCAACGCGATGCCGTATGAAGAGGACTTTCTCAAGGCGCGCCTGCATGGAATCTGCGCGGGCGAGTTTCAGGCGATGGAAGCGGCGGGCCGCTCTCTCTTCGACTTTCCCGATGCGCCCTGGGAGTTCCAGCTCGATATGGCGCGCCAGGTATGGGACGAATCGCGCCACGCCGAAATCTACATGAAGCTCCTCGAATACGTCGGCTCTTACCTCGGCGAATTCCCGGAAAGCGAAGTCCTGTGGTCGTGCACCCAGATTGATGACCCCGCGTGCCGTGTCGCCGGAATCAACCGCGGCCTCGAAGGTCTCGCCTGCGACGTCTTCGAACAGCTCATCCGGATGGCGCAGAAGATGGGCGATCCCGTCATCGAGCGCGCCGTCGATTACGTGCTCGCCGACGAAATAACGCACGTGCGGATGGGATCGCGGTGGATGCGCAAGCTGACCGAGGGCGACCCCGATCGCCTCAAAAAGGCGCAGGCCTTCCAGGAGAACATCGACAACCTGTTCAATTTCGGCGGAGGCCGCACCAGCCAGGAAGATGCCGCCCAGATCAAGCAGCGGCTCGGCGACAAGGAAGTCGAGGTCGATGCGACCCTGACGATTGCGCGCGAAGCGCGCCTGCTCGCCGGCTTCACCGACGAAGAGATCGATCGGCTCATCAAGGGCATGAGCAAGAGCGCCGCCTACTGACGATCGCGCAGGAGTGAAGAGCAGCGATGGAACGATGCATACCCGTTGACCGACTGGCACGCCCCGACAACTTCGTGCTGATGCGCGGACGCCAGGTGCGCGACATCCGCGAAGAACAGGGCCTCGAACGCAACAACGCCCTGCCCTTCGACGAGGAAACCCTGCGCGCGCGCCTGCACGGAATCTACACCGGTGAGCTGCAGGCGATGGAGGCGGCGGGACGCACCCTGTTCGACTTTCCCGACGCGCCGTGGGAATTCCAGCTCGATATGGCGCGCCAGGTATGGGACGAAGCGCGCCACGCCGAAATCTTCCAGCGCCTCGTCGAATACATGGGCGCCGCGCCCGGCGACTATGTCGAAACCGAAATCCTGTGGCGATGCACCCAGGCGGAAGACCCGGCCGCGCGCGTCGCCGGAATCAATCGCGGCCTCGAAGGCCTCGCCTGCGACGTCTTCGATCAGCTTATCCGCATCGCGCAGCGCAACGGCGACGAAGTCATCGAGCGCTCGATCGACTACGTGCTCGCCGATGAAATCACGCATGTGCGGATGGGATCGAAGTGGATGCGCAAGCTGACCGAGGGCGACCCCGATCGCCTCGCGCGCGCCCAGGCGTTCCAGGATACCGTGGATGAAGTCTTCAACTTCCGTGGCGGCCGCCGGCTTGCGGAGGATTTGGAGAAAGACGACGGGATGACCCTGACGATCGCGCGCGAAGCGCGCCTGCTCGCCGGCTTCACCGAAGAGGAAATCCAGCGGCTGATCGAGTCCACCCGCAAGAGCGCGGCCTACTGACCGCATCACTGCCAAAAGCGACTTTAGAAAAAGGCGGGTCCAAAACCCGCCTTTTCTTTTCCCGCGCGTCTCCCGCGCTCAAAAGGAATCCTTATACTGCTGGTCTTGACGATAGCGATTAGCTAATCTAAACGTTACGATCTGTCACTCATTGCCCCTGAATTTTTGCGGAGTTATATCGCACCGATTACCGCCACCTCTCAGATCGATACGGAGTTTAACCCTGTGACTCAGAATGTTGATGCAGACAAAACGAAAAGCCGCGCACTGCGGGAGTGGATCGCCGAAATCGCCCGGCTGACCACCCCAGATCGAATCGTATGGTGTGACGGGTCCGAAGACGAGCGCCGCCGCCTTACCGCGATGGCGGTTCAGGCCGGCACCCTTATCCCCCTCAGCCAACAGAAAAAGCCCGGCTCGTTCCTGCATCGCTCGAACCCGAACGATGTTGCCCGCACCGAACAGCTTACCTTCATCTGCACCCCCAATAAGGACGATGCGGGCCCGACCAACAACTGGTCTCCTCCCGATGAGACCTACGCCAAGCTTCGGGGATGGCTTAAGAACTCGATGCGCGGGCGGACCATGTACGTGGTTCCTTACGTGATGGGCCCGATCGGTTCTCCCTTCTCCAAGGTCGGAGTCGAAATCACCGACAGCATCTACGTGGTCCTCAACATGCGGATCATGACCCGAATGGGGTCGGCGGCACTTGCGATGCTCGGCGATAGCGACGACTTCTGCCGCGGCGTTCACTGCACGCTCGATGTTAACCCTGACCGCCGCCTTATCTGTCATTTCCCGCAGGACAACGCGATCTGGTCGGTCGGCTCCGGTTACGGCGGCAACGCTCTGCTCAGCAAGAAATGCTTCGCGCTTCGAATAGCGAGCTGGCAAGGGCGCAGCGAAGGATGGCTCGCCGAGCACATGCTGATCCTCGGGATGCGAAGTCCCTCGGGCGAAACCCGCTATGTCGCCGCCGCCTTTCCAAGCGCATGCGGCAAAACCAACCTCGCGATGCTCACGCCGCCGTCCGATCTCTCCGGATGGAAGGTGTTCACGGTCGGCGATGATATCGCGTGGCTGCGCGTCGGCTCGGATGGACGTTTGTGGGCGGTAAACCCCGAAAACGGCTACTTCGGTGTCGCGCCCGGCACCAACGCGCATTCCAACCCCAACGCGATGGCGATGGTCGGACACGACACCATCTTCACCAACGTAGCGATGACGCCCGATGGCGACGTCTGGTGGGAAGGGATGGATACCGCGCCGCCGGTGAACCTGCTCGATTGGCAGGGACGCCCGTGGCATCAGGAGTCCAACGACAAAGCGGCCCATCCCAACAGCCGCTTCACGACCCCGATGACCAACAATCCCGCGCTCTCGCCCCACGTGAACGATCCCGAGGGCGTGCCGATTTCCGCGATCGTCTTCGGCGGCCGCCGCGCCACCACGATGCCGCTGGTGCTCGAGTCCGAGAACTGGGCGCACGGCGTTTATATGGGCGCGACGATGGGTTCGGAGACCACCGCCGCCGCGGCCGGCGCGGTCGGCGTCGTGCGGCGCGATCCGATGGCGATGCTGCCGTTCTGCGGCTACAACATGGGCGACTATTTCGCCCACTGGCTTAAGATGCAGAGCGCGATTAAACATCCGCCCCGCATCTTCATGGTCAACTGGTTCCGCAAGGACCGCGACGGCAAGTTCCTGTGGCCCGGCTACGGCGAAAATATGCGCGTGCTCAAGTGGATGCTCGATCGGATCGATGGGCGTGCCGGCGCGACCGACACCCCCGTGGGCCGCGTGCCGCGCCTCGATGATCTCGACCTGCAGGGCCTCGAACTGCCGGGCGATCAGCTTCGCGAAGACCTCGCAATCAAAAAGGACGAATGGTCCGCGGAGATCGAGTCGGCCAGCAACTTCTTCGAGAAGTTCGGCGGCACGATGCCGCCCGAGCTGCGCGAAAAGCATCGCGGCCTCGCGCAATCGCTGAACTCGGCTCATCTCTAAATCGAGCCGCCGATCCGTCAAACCAAAGGGGCGCATCCGCGGGCGCTCGCACAATTGCGAGCACCCGCGGATGCGCCGCTCTTTTCAGCGGACCAGCCGATCGTTACCTTGACTGGTGCATCGGAGCTGAACAGCGATGGCTGAACCCGGCGTCATGACTTACACCGTGCGGCGTCTCACGAGCGCCGATGCGCCCGCGATTCCCGAGCTCACCCTGCGCGTCAACGGCCCCGGTTACATCCACGCCGAAATGTATCATCCCGAACGGCTCATCCGCCTCAATCGCAGCGGTGAACTGGTCTCGGTCGTCGCGCTCGATGATCGAAACGAAGTCGTCGGCCACTATGCGCTCGAACGCCCCAACCTCGATCCGATCGCCGAGAGCGGCGAGGCAATGGTCCTGCCCGAGCATCAGCATCACCATCTCCTCGACCGGATGCGATCGGTCCTGGAAGAAGAGGCCCGGCAGGAGCATCTGACCGGAGTCTTCGGCAATACCGTCACCCATCACGTGTTTTCGCAGAAGACCGAGGAGCGCTTCGGCGCGCATCCGATCGCGATTCTGCTCGGCGCCTCTCCCGCCGAGGCGCATCGCGATGCGCACGGCCTGAGTCAGCGCGTGAGCCTGCTCACCTATTTCAAATTCGTTGCGGATGCGGGCGAGACGGCCGTCCACGCGCCCGCGCATCATCGCGATGCGATCGAAAGAATCTATCGGCGCGTCGGCAGACGCGTGAACTTTCGCGATCCTGCCCCCGCGCGCGGCGCGGGAAAACTCGAATCGTCGTGCGACGCGAAGATCGGCCGCGGGCAAATTCGCATCGCCAATCCCGGCATCGATTCGATCGCTCAACTCGAAGCCGAGCGCGATCGCCTGCTCAGCGAATGCGCGGTCGTGTACCTGAATATCCCGCTTGGCAACCCCGCCGCCGAGCAACTATGCATCGAAGCGGAGCGCCTGGGTTTCTTCTTCTCCGGATTGGACCTGCGCCCCGCCTCTGAAGGCGATTACCTGCGGCTCCAGTTCCTGCCGAGCCCGATCGATCTTTCGCTGGTTCAGACCGACGGCGAACCGGCGCGCGAACTCGCCAGTTACGTCGCCGCCGAAAGAGAACGCATCGCGCGCAAGTAGCGTCGCGGCGCGGCGGCGCCGATTCCCGGCGAGCTTTGGAGACTTTGAATGGCGCCCGCGGTCTGAGGCGCGTCAGCGCCTGATCTCGACAGCGACTCCGCCTTTCCTCTCCAGGATTTCTATCTCGGGAACTCCGGCCGCCCGCCGCGCAATAAACGACACCGCGCCATCCGCCACCCGGAGATCTTCGACCCTGAGCCAGTCCAGCCACTCCGGCATCGCGGGCGCGTCGATGATCACCTTGCGCTCGAAGCCGCGCACATCAATCCCCAGCATCGCGCGCACGATCATGAAGACGCTGGCGGCGGACCATGCCTGCGGATGGCACGCGACCGGATATGGCACCGGACCGGCCAGGCCATCGCGTTCGAATCCGCAAAACAGCTCGGGCAGGCTTCCGCTCTTCAACTGAACCGCCGCCTGCAGCAATCCTTCGAGAATCTTGAGGATCCCCTGGCGGTTGGGCAGACGTCTCAGACCCGCGGCCGCGATCGCGTTGTCATGCGGCCACACCGATCCGTTGTGATAACTCATTGGATTGTAGCGTTGCTCGCGCGCGCTCAGCGTCCGGATACCCCATCCGCTGAACATCTCCTCGCTAAGCAACCGGTTCGCCAGCGCCGCTGCCTGGCGATTGTCCAGCAGGCCCGCGGCGAGGCAGTGCGCCGCGTTCGATGCCATCACGCGGCACGGCCGCTTTTCGGCATCCAGAGCCAGCGCGACGCTCTGTTCTTCTTCAATCCAGAAGTCGCGCGAAAACTGGGCCTTAAGCAGCGCGGCGCGCTCTTCAAGGCGATCGGCCAGCGACTCGCGCCCCAGCCGCCGCGCAACCTCCGCAATCGAAAGGTAGGACGCATACACGTATGCCTGCACCTCGCACAGCGCGAGCGGGGGCGATGCAAGGGTTCCGTCGGAATGCGAGATCGCGTCGAAGGAGTCTTTCCATCCGTGGTTGACCAGGCCGCGCGGCCCTTCGCGCAGGTATTCGACGTACAGGTCGCCGTCGCGGTCCCCCCACTGTTCGATCCATTCAAGCCCGCGCTCGACATTGTCCCATAGTTCGAGCGGCAGCTTCAGATCTCCGGTCGTCGCCGCATACGCGCCGATGAGCCACAGGAACAGCGGCGTTGAGTCGACGCTTCCATAGTAGCGGCCGAACGGCACCTCGCTGGTGGCGGCAACCTCTCCGCCGCGAATCTCGTGGATAATCTTCCCGGGCTGTTCCTCGCGCGAGTGGTTCACCTCCGACCCCTGGAGCCTGGCCAGCGTTTTCAGCGTGCCGACCACCAGGGCGGGATTGAAGGGCAGCACAAACATCGCGGTCAGCAAACTGTCGCGCCCGAACAGCGTCGCGAACCACGGTATGCCCGCCATCGGAAAGGTGCCCTCGGGAGCGTACTGGATAATCGAAGTGAGATCGGACGACGACCGCGCGATCAGCGCATCGAGCGATTCGTCGCTCGCCGTGATCCTGGTCCATCCGGAGCTGTACCGCGCCAGCTCCGAGCGCCTGTCGGCAAGCGCGCCTTCAAAGCGCGCCGGCACCTGGACGGATGCGCCGTCGCAGGCGCCCGCGATGGTCACTTCGAGCTCCCTCCGTTCGTCGGGCGCAAGAGCAAATCGAAACGAAGCGCGTCCCGCTTCAAGTTCGGCCGGCGCGCGATCGAACTTTACCCGACTCGAGCGCAGCTTGCCGTCCAGCCCGCGGTACCGAAACCTGACCGCATCGTGCTCGAGTTCCGGTTCCGCGAATTCTCCGCGCCGCTTGCGCTTCAGGCCGCGCACTTCGAAGACGTCGGCAAAATCCGCGCTGAACAGAAAATCGATCGGAAGCTCGACGGTCAGCGCCGCGCGGTTGCGCAACACCATCTTGTGAAACAGGGCCGGACCCGCGATTACCCAATCGCGCTCGATTTCGATCGAGTCGTTGGGCAGCAATCTCCCGTCTCCTCCACCGTCCAGGCTCAAATCCGGATTGCAAAGATTCACCCGAAGCTCGGCGTTCTCGTTGCATACGGCGGAAGCCAGGCAGCGCGGCCTTTCGCCCGCAATTCTGAACTCGAAGCGGCTCAGGTAGCGGGTGTCGCGATGGAAGAAGCCCAGCGGCTCACGCCGCCTTTCGAGCACGTCGCCGCCGGGCTCGAATACCGCGAAGCTCTCGCCATTGACGAGCACGCGGGTGGCAAGCCGCGCGGCGGGCGATCGGGAATGGAAACGCGGGTCCGCGCCGACTTCGGCGATGATTCCAGATTCCGGTTTCTCCTCACGCGGTTTCAAGATCGAGTGGCCACCGCCTGCGTCCTTCACCTGCACCAGTCCGCTCCGTCAGTCCGCGCGCTGGATGATCGAGCGGAGCCGCCGCCCCGCGCCGATCCTCTATCAATTCATGATAGACGCGTTCGTAGTTCCTCGCCATCACTTCCGCGGTGAATCTCGCCTCGAACTCCTGCCGGCATCGATGCCGCGAGAGCGCGCCGATGCGCCTCACCGCATCCGCCATTTCCTCGACTGTTGATGCGATGATTCCGGTTACACCGTCGCGCAGAATCTCGGGAACCGACCCGAACGGCCGCGCGATTACCGGCGTGCCGCAGGCGAGCGCCTCGATCATCACCAGTCCAAACGGCTCGGGCCAATCCACCGGAAACAGAAGCGCGATCGCGTTGCCCAGGAATTCGGACTTTTGATCCTCGCCGATCTCGCCGATGAACTCGACACCGGGGCCATCGAGCATCGGCTTGATTACCGATTCGTAGTAGCCGCGGTCCGCATCGTCCACCTTGGCGGCAATCTTGAGCGGAATCCGCGCGCGCCGCGCGACTTCGATCGCGAGGTCAGGCCGCTTCTCCGGTGAAATCCTGCCCAGAAAGGCGAGATATCTTCCCGGACCGGAGCTGAAATGCAGCCGATCCCCGGTCAGGCCATGATAGACGGTCGCGACCCAGTTGAGCTCCGGCATCGGCCTGCGCTGCGCATGGCTGATGGAAACCACCGGTGCGTCCGCATAGTAGCGGTAAACCTCGAACAACTCCTTGATGTCCATCCTCCCGTGCAGCGTCGTAAGCACCGGTGTCCTGACCAGGTGCGCGAACGGAAAGCTCCAGTAATCCAGATGACAATGAATCACGTCGAAGCTGCCGGCGTGATCGAAAACCTCGCTCAGCAGCGGAAGCTGCAGGCTCGCGCCGAGCGGCGTCAATCCCTCCTCGCGAAGCGACCCGCGCCGCGTCGAGCGGAGCCGGGCTGACGCAGCCGAGTCGCCCGACGCAAAGAGAGTAACTTCGTGCCCGCGCCGAGTCAGCGCCTCGGTTAGACAAGCCACAACGCGTTCCGTGCCTCCATAGCGCTTCGGGGGAACGCTCTCATACAGCGGCGCGACCTGCGCAATCCGAAGCGGACGGCGAGAGGCGCCGATACCATCATATTCGTGGTACGTCGTCATAGCAGATTGTTACAAATTCGGCCCCGCACGTGACGGCTCGTTATCGCCGCATCCGCGCGGAAGCGGATCTTTCGGCAATGCGGCGCCGGCCAGGCGCGCATCGCCTTCGTCAAAATTCAGGTTTTTGCGGCGTCTTTTGCCGACGCCTCCGGACGCACGGCGGAAACTCCCTAGCTCGGGGCTTCCCCCGGCGCGGCGCGCGAGACCTGGCTAGCGGAAGAAATGCGGGCGGCTTGCTGATGCCTCCGCGACTGCGCGTAGTGCGCCAACCCGTAAAACGGCATTCGATCGAAGCAACCGGATATCACCCACGTCCGAAATGCACCGGTCAACGCCATGCACCCCCTCTCGTTTGGTTATCTCATATAGCAATAATCATCGCCCGCCCCCGCGCAAGAGAAGGCTTGGCACGGATGACGCGGCACCCTCCACCGGGCCGGCGCCACTGCGCCGGCTTGCGAATTTGCGTCACCTGCGCGGGACTTATGCCGACCCCATACAAATGCTGGCGAGTGTCGGCCCAGCCGAGCGTTTCTCTTTTGGTCGGTGCCGGCGCCTCAAGCTCGGTTGGCACCTTGTTCTCCACGTGATCGGAAACGGATTGGGCGTACTATCTCTGCGGTCCTGACACGAGTCTCGTT
Source organism: Pseudomonadota bacterium (assembly GCA_021323675.1). Classification (GTDB taxonomy): domain Bacteria; phylum Desulfobacterota; class Binatia; order Binatales; family Binataceae; genus JAFAHS01. The sequence continues at coordinate 20,799 of JAJPKP010000081.1, forward strand.
GGCGTGGGTAGTGCGTTTCGAATTCTTCTTGCGAAGGTCCTTGCAATATTCCGCCTGCTCCTGGGACTTGCGATTGCGGAACTCCAAGGGGACACCACCTCAACGTTCACATTCGACAACCTCGACGGATCGACGCCGAGCGAACGCAGGAATTCTCGGCGAGACCGTGCGGAACTGCGCGATGTTCGCGCGGTGCGCGTGCGAATCTTTCCCCCTTTTTGCCTGTCTTTCCCGCGACGCCGGCAACCGCCGCGCCTCCATGCGCGACGCGTCAGCTAGTTCGGATGCTTGCGCAGGAAGGTCGGGATATCGAGCTTGTCGTCGCCGTCGACCAATGAATTCGGCTCGAGCTTCTCGGCGCCGAATTCGCTGTCCTCCGCGCGGCGGCGGAACGCCGGAATATCCAGTACGCTGTCGTCGTCGATCCGTCCCATCTTGCGAACCGGTTTTCCACCCGGGAACGACCGTATCTGCGCGCTCATCGCGGGCTTCGCCGCGGCCGGTTGCTGCAGATCCATCGGATCCACCGGATGCGTCACCGCGGCCTGAATCGGCGTGGTAACCGGCGCGCCCGAAGACGAATACCGCGCGGGCTTCAGCGCATCCAGCTCGCCGAATCCGGTCGCGATCACCGTGACGCGAATCTCGTCCGCCATCTTGTCGTCGATCACCGCGCCGAAAATGATGTTCGCGTCTTCGTGCGCTTCTTCCTGAATCAGGCTGGCCGCTTCGTTCACTTCGTACAGCGCCATGTCCGGTCCGCCAGTCACGTTGATAAGCAGGCCGCGCGCGCCCTTGATCGATACGTCTTCGAGCAACGGACTCGAGATGGCGCGTTGCGCGGCTTCGACGGCGCGATTCTCTCCGGACACCGTCGCCGCACCCATCATCGCCATTCCCATCTCTGCCATGATCGATCGCACGTCAGCGAAATCCAGGTTGATCAGGCCCGGAACCGTGACCAGCTCCGAGATGCCGCGCACCGCCTGCAGGAGCACGTCATCCGCCTTCTGGAACGCCTCCTTGAGGGGAGTGTTGCGGCTGGCGACGGAGAGCAGGCGCTGATTGGGGATGGTGATCAGCGTGTCGACGGCGCTCTTCAGCTCGCGCAGTCCTTCTTCGGCCTGCGCCATGCGCTTGCGGCCTTCGAACTGAAAAGGCTTGGTGACGACGCCGACCGTGAGCGCGCCGATTTCGCGTGCGATCCGCGCGATCACGGGAGCGGATCCGGTGCCGGTTCCGCCGCCCATCCCGGCCGTCACGAACACCATCTCGGCATCGAGCAGCACTTCGCGGATACGCTCCTCGTCTTCGAGGACCGCCTTGCGGCCGATTTCGGGATTGCCGCCCGCGCCGCGTCCGCGCGTCACCGTCTGTCCGATCGGGATTCGCACCGGGGCATGATTGTTCTCCAGCGCCTGCGCGTCAGTGTTGACCACGATAAAGTCAACATTGCGGATTCCGACGGAGATCATGTGATTGACCGCGTTGCCGCCGCATCCGCCCGCTCCGATCACCTTGATGCGCGCGCCCGGATCGGGACCATTAACCAACTCGATCATTTGACTTCCTCCTGCACCACCCACCGGCAAAAG
>JAJPKP010000067.1 GCA_021323675.1 Pseudomonadota bacterium
CGGAAGCTCGGTGCGCGTCGAATTCAAAGCGCCGAGATTTCGTCACTAACGACTGGAGAACTGTTGACCGCTGATGGCGGCGGCTGTGGCGCGGGCGACTGCATGATCGAGGTCAAAAACCTTACCAAGGCCTACGGCAACTTCGTCGCGATTCGCGATGTATCGTTCAAGGCCGAACGCGGGTCGATCCTGGGATTTCTCGGGCCGAACGGCGCTGGCAAGACCACCACGATGCGGATAATCACCGGGTTTATGCCGGCGACCTCCGGCACGGTCCTGGTGGACGGCCTGGACATTTTTTCGCAATCGCTCGAAGCACGCCGCAAGATCGGCTATCTGCCGGAGAATCCTCCGCTTTATGTCGATATGCGGGTCGAAGCGTATCTGCGGTATGTTGCCAAGCTGCGCGGCGTAGCGCGCTCCCGGCTGGACGACGCGCTCGAACACGCGCTGGAAGTCTGTGGATTGACCGACATGCGCACGCGAATCTGCGGCCAGCTTTCCAAGGGCTACCGCCAGCGCGTCGGGCTCGCGCAGGCGCTGATCCACGATCCGCCGGTGCTGGTGCTGGATGAACCGACGATCGGCCTCGATCCGCGGCAGATTCACGAGATTCGCGGCCTTATCAAGACGTTGTCGGGCGATCGGACGGTGGTGCTCTCGACCCACATCTTGCCCGAGGTTTCGCAGATTTGTGACAAGGTCGTGATTATCGCCGAGGGCCACGTGGTGCTCGAAGAGAAGCTTTCCGAGATTCCGGCGGGCACTTCGCTCGAGCAGGTGTTTCTGGAGGCCATCTCCAAGGAACGACACGGCGAGAGTTCCGATAGCGAGGAAACGCTGGAGGAGGTTGGGGCGGGCCACGCCTGAGGTTCCGCGTTTCCGCGATGAAGAACGCACTGACGATTGCGGGCAAAGAGCTCGCGGCCTATTTCGTACAACCGGTCGCGTACGTGGTTTTGACGGTATTCCTGCTGCTGGGCGGGTTCTTTTTCTTCGAGTTGCTGAGCTATTTCCAGATCGTCCTGCAGATGTACGCGGCGATGCAGAATCCGCAGGTGTTGCAGCACATGAACCTGAACCAGCGCGTAATCGAGCCGCTGCTGCACAATCTCTCGATCGTGCTGGTGATCCTGGTGCCGGCGATCACCATGCGGAGTTTTGCTGAGGAAAAGCGCACTGGCACTTACGAATTTCTGCTCACCGCGCCGGTGCGCACGGGAGAAGTGGTGGCAGGCAAATTCATCGCCGCCGCCGCCTTCATGCTCATCATGATCGGCCTCGCCGCGATCTTTCCGCTCATCCTGGCGATTTTCGGCAATCCGGAAGTGGGTGTGATGGTTTCGGGATATATCGGGCTTGCGCTGCTTGCGCTGAGTTTCGTTGCGGTGGGGCTGTTCACGAGTTCGGTGACGCAGAACCAGATAATCGCGGCGATCACCTGCTTCGGCGCCCTGCTGATTCTCTACGTCATATCGTGGCCCGCGCAGACCGGGAGCTCCGGATGGGTCTCCGATCTGCTGCGCTACCTTTCGATCACCGATCACTTTTCGCAGATGGTCACCGGCATCATCGACACCCGGGATATCGTCTATTTCCTGAGCCTGATCTTCGTCGCGCTGTTCCTGACGCAGCGTTCGGTTGAATCGGCTCGGTGGCGCTAGCGGAGAAAGGGAGCACGATGCGGCGGTCTGCGGCGCTTTACGGAATCATCGGTCTTGTTCTGCTGATCTTCGGCATCATCGATCGACAGATCGCGCCGGGGTTCCGTTTCTTCGTCTGGGTCAACCTGGTGGCCGGCATTTTCGCGCTGGTTCTGTGGATCACCTCGAGTGGGGCGGCAATCGGCTCGATGGTGGGCCAGCGCTCGACGCGCTACGGGCTAAATGCGGTCGTGTATTCCGCCGCGTTCATCGCTCTGATAATCGCGGTGAATTACATCTCCAGCCGGCACCATCGGCGGCTCGATCTCACCACCGAGAAGATCTACAGCCTTTCGAGCCAGTCCGAGCAGGTCGTGAGGAACCTGAAGGAGCCGATCAAGCTGATTGGCTTCTTTGCGGGCGGCGAGAACCAGACCGCGCGCGATCTCTACGCCACCTACGCCTATGCGTCGCCCAAAGTCAGCTACGAACTGGTGGACCCCGACAAGCATCCTGAACTGGCCGAGCGCTACAAAGTCTCGGTGATGAACACGACGCACATCGAAGTCGGCAACGGCGATACGGGCGGCACCAATGTCACCGAGCTCAGCGAAGAAGCGCTGACCAACGCGATTATTCGCGCGACCCGGAGCACCAAGAAGGTCGTCGAGTTTCTCGACGGCCACGGCGAAGCCGATCCCGACGATGTGCAGAACGGCGACGGGTTTGGGGAGCTGAAAAAAGACCTGGAAGGCGAAGGCTACGAAGTTCGCAAGCTCGAGCTCGCGCAGCTTGCGAAGGTTCCCGACGAAGCGACGATGGTGGTCATCGCGGGGCCGGAAAAGCCGATCCTTCCGCACGAAGCCGAGCAGTTGCAGGATTACCTAAAGCGCGGCGGACGCATAATCGCGATGTTTCGACCGGAGCGGCCGGACAAATCGATCGACGAGAAAGCGCTCGGCGATCTGGTCGCGCAATGGGGCGTGAAGGTCGGCAATGACATCATCGTTGACCAGGTGGTGCGGCTTTTCGCGGGGCCGGCGCTGGGACTCAATCCGATCGTGCAGGATTACGGCGAGCATTCCATCACCCGCAACTTCAAGCAGCGGACCGTGTTTCCGATGGCGCGATCGCTCACGGTCGAGGACAACCTGAAGAAGGGCCTCACCGTCACTCCGCTGGCCAAGACCAGCGACACCTCCTGGGCCGAGACCGACCTGGAGACGCTGTTCAAGCAGCAGAAGGCGGAGCTGAGCGACAAGGACACGCGCGGTCCCATCAGTGTCGCGGTCGCGGTCAATGGCGACCTGAGCGAGCTGGGATGGGGCAAGGGCGATGCGCGGATGGTGGTGTTTGGGAGCACGGATTTCGTCGACAATCAGTACATAAACAACTTCTTCAACCGCGACTTTTTCGTGAACAGCGCGGACTGGCTGGCGGGCGAAGAGAATGCGATATCGATCCGGCCGCGTTCGCTGCGAGCCTCGCGCTTCCGGCTGACGGTGGATCAGTTCAGCGTGGTGTTCGCGCTGTCGGTGCTGCTGCTGCCCGAGCTGTTGCTGATCATCGGAATTGCGGTGTGGTGGGAGCGTCGCAACTAGAAAGCGTTTGACGGTTCTGATCGCTCGTTCGCAATGCGCTTTCGTAATACGGTCATCGTTCTGATTCTCGCGCTGCTGATCGGCGGCTACGCTTTTTTCACCGCGTACTACTCGAAGCCCGAGCAGGTGAAGAAGCTTCTCAACATCACGCCCGGCGACATCGCGAGTATCGAGCTGAAATATCCCGACCGCGAGATAGTTCTCGACCGGCCCAAGGGAGGGGAATGGCACCTCGTCAAGCCGATCGGAGTAGACGCCGACCAGACCACGGCCAACAACCTCGCGCGCGCCATCGCGGACGCCGAATTGACCAAGACGGTCGAAGAAAACCCCGAGAATCTCGAACCGTTCGGACTTGCCAAGCCGGCCACGATCGTAACGGTCACCACTTACAATGGGCAGAAGCTCCCCGGAATCGAGGTCGGCAAGACCACTCCGGTCGGATTCAGCGCTTACGTCAGGCTGACTGACAAGCCGGCGGTGATGCTGACCTCGTCGGCATTTCCGTCGGGGATGAACAAGACGGTCGATCAGCTTCGCAGCCGCGACCTGATGACGTTCAAGGTCGACGACATCACGCGCTTCACGATCGCCAAGGACAACGGCCAAACCATCGAGATCGCACGCGACGGCGACAAGTGGCGAATCGTGAAGCCGGGCAATTACCTTGCGGATCCGACGCAGGTGCGCCAGTTGCTCAGCACCCTGGTGAATGCGAAGGTCGCGGACTTTATCGCTGACGCGCCGAACAGCGTGACGCAATACGGCCTCGAGAAGCCGCATCTCACGGTCACGGTCTATGGAAAGGGGTCCGCGTCGGAATCGCTGCTCTTCGGCTTCAAGCAGACCGAGCAGGGCAAGGACGGCGTATACGTCCGCCGCGGAGAACGGACGCCCGTGTACACCGTCCATCAATGGGTGGTAAGCAACCTCGACCGTTCAGTCTTCGACCTGCGCGACAAGACCGTCTTCAATTTCGATCCGTCCCAGGTCCAGAGTGTCGATGCGAAGGTTGGCTCCGATCATTTCGTCCTCAAGCGCGCCGCCGGCGGCAAATGGGACGTAATCGAAGGGTCCAGCACCGTGCCCGGCGATGTGCCGGTGGTGGAGCGGTTCCTCGATGAGCTTCGCGATCTGAAAGGCGTGTCGATAATGGCGGATCCGATGCAATCGCCGGTTCCGTTCGGATTGGATCAGCCCGCGGTGATCGTCACGCTGATCGGCAAGGACGGCAAGACCATCGGCACCGTCAAGCTTTCGAAGATCACGGTAAAGACCACAGGCGTTCCCGAGCCGGGCGAGACCCCGGGTCCCCGCACCGAGTACTACGCGACTTCGACTGCGGGAAGCGCCGTCTACAGCATCAGCGACTTTACCTTCAGCCAGTTGAACAAACCGCCCGCGCTCTTCCACGCCCGTCCGACGGCTACTGCGACTTCCACCCCAAAGAAGTAGCCGCCGCACGGCGGGTCCTGTTCGGATCAGCCGTAGGGAGATCTCCGCGCCATTACCTCGCGCGTAATTGATGCGAATCGCCGAAAGCGGCGATCGTGATCCGCAAGCTCGCCCCCTGCGGGCCGTGCAAAGAGGTGATGGCGATGCCGGATCATCGTGCGGTTTCACGAGTCTGTCCGTTCTGCGAAGCGACGTGCGGGGTCAGAATCGAGGCCGAAGGCGACAAAATTGTGTCGGTCCGCGGCGACAGGGACGATCCTTTTTCGCGCGGCTTCATCTGCCCGAAGGCATATGGCCTGAAGGAGATTTACGAGGACCCTGAAAGGTTGCGCCGGCCGCTGAAGCGGACGCCCTCGGGCTGGCGTGAAATCGGATGGGAGGAGGCCTACCGGGAAGTCCGCGAGCGCCTGCTGGAAATTCGAAAGAAGCACGGCAACAACGCGATCGGCATGTATTCCGGCAATCCCGTCGTCCATGACATGTCGTTCCTGTACATGACGGCCCTGGGGCGCGCACTCGCCAGCCGCAGCGTCTTCAACGCCTCGGCGATTGACACGCTTCCCAAGGAAATTCAGACGGGCCTGATGTTTGGTGGACCGTTTCCAGCGACCGTTCCGGTTCCCGACATCGATCGCACCAGCTACCTCCTCGTCATCGGAGCCAATCCCGCCGTGTCGCACGGCAGCCTGATGACGATGCCGGACGCGCCGGGGCGGCTCAAGCGCGTAATCGCGCGCGGCGGCAGGATCGTCGTAATCGATCCGCGGCGAACCGAGACGGCAAAGCTCGCAACCGAGCATCACTTTATCCGGCCAGGTGCCGACGCGGCGCTCTTGTTGGCGATGATTAACACTCTGTTCTCGGAAGACCTGATCAAGCTTGGAGCAGCGCAAGGAATGGTTGACGGAATCGACAAGGTCGAATCGATCGCGCGCGGCTTCGCGCCCGAAGCGGTCGCCGAATACTGCGGAGTCTCGGCCGCAGATATTCGGCGGATCGCGCGGGAGTTTGCCGGCGCCGAATCGGCAGCCTGCTATGGACGGCTCGGTACCTGCGTCCAGGAATTTGGAACGCTCGCAAGCTGGGGCGTGGACCTCCTCAACATCCTGACCGGCAACCTGGACCGGCCGGGGGGTGTGATGTTTCCGCGCGCCGCGGCGCCCGTCACCGCCATCGCGGGGGCTCATCCGTTCGAGTTCGGCAGATGGAGGAGCAGGGTCAGCGGGCAGCCGGAAGTAGCGGGGATGATTCCGTCATCGACGATGGCGGAAGAAATTCTGACTCCGGGCGATGGGCAGGTGCGGGCGATGATACTCCTGATGACCAATCCGCTGCGCAGCGCCGCCAACTCCGGAGAACTGGAGGCGGCATTCTCGAGCCTGGATTTTCTGGTCGCGATCGATTTCTATCTCAACGAGACGACCCGCCACGCCGACCTGATTCTGCCGACGCCGTCGCCGGCGGAGCAACCCAACTACGAGTTCGGGCTTTATCATCTGTCTGTTCGCAACGTCAGCAAATGGTCCGCCGTCGCGGTGCCACCCCCATCCGATCAGCCGCCGGCGTGGGAAGTGATGCTGCAAATTGCGGCGGGAATGATGGGCCTGGGAGAGCATCAGGTCAGGGAGGTTGATGACGTGATATTCGCGCAGATGGCTCAATCCGCCGTAAAGAAAAACACGCAATGGAAGGGGCTCACTGCCGAGGAAGTCGTCACGTCGCTCGCCGGAGCGGCGGGTCCGGAGCGGATTTTCGACATGCTGATCCGGCTCGGTCCGTATGGAGACGGTTTCGGGCGCGATCCCTCAGGGCTGACGCTCGCGAAGGTAAAGGCTGCTCCGCACGGGATCGATCTCGGGCCACTGGAGCCGCGGCTTTCGGAGATCATCAATACGCGCAGCGGAAAGATCGAGCTTGCTCCGGCGGCGATGCTGGATGACGTGCCGCGGCTCAGCGCGCGCGTCGGCCAGCCCGGGACCGCGGACCAGATGCTTCTGATCGGCAGGCGCAACCTTCGCACCAGCAACTCGTTCATGCACAACCTGCCGTCGCTGGTGAAAGGGCGCAATCGATGCACCCTGCAGATTTCTCCGACAGATGCCGCGCGGTTGCGCATTGCCGATGGCGCCGCGGCGCGCGTGACCAGCCGCGCCGGAAGTGTGGTTGTGCCGGTCGAAGTGACCGACGATCTGATGCCAGGGGTTGCAAGCCTGCCTCATGGATGGGGCCATAACCTGGAGGACACGCGCCTTAGCGTCGCGCGGGCGCATGCCGGCGCGAATGCGAACGCCGTGACCGACAACCACGCATACGACGTCGCGAGCGGCACGGCCGTCCTGTTCGGCACTCCGGTTACGATCGAGCCTGCCTGACAGCGCCGAGCCGCCAAGCCAGCTAACCCTCGGCGATCACGTGCGCGATCGCTTCGCGGGCGGTGTGCGTGATGCTGAGATGGAAGGCGCTGATGTTGCGGCGGCGGGCGAATTGGGCGGATTTGCCGTGCAACCGGATGGTTGGCGCCTTGCCGCGCTCGCGCACGACTTCGATTTCGCTCCATCCCACGTTGCGGTTCCATCCGGTGCCCATCGCTTTCATCGCGGCTTCCTTGGCGGCAAAGCGCGCGGCGTAGCTTTGATAGCGGGGTTTCCCGCGCGACTCGCAGTAAGCGATCTCGCGTTCGGTAAAGACCCGGGCGCGAAATCTCTCGCCCGTGCGCTCACGCGTAAGCGCGCGCTCGATTCGTTCGACTTCAATTGCGTCTATTCCGGTGCCCAGGATGGTAGCCATCGCAGTTATGAGCCAAGTATTGGCTGCCCGGAGCCGCGTTTCAACGAGACGCGCTTGCCGCGTATCAAGCGGCAATTCTATGCTGATGCGCAAGTTATCGAGTGTGGAGGCCGTATGGCTCTCAAGATTACCGTCAACAAGTCGCGATGCATCAGCAGTGGCGATTGTGTGGAAACCGCGCCGGCGGTTTTCCAGTTGGATGCGAACGAGAAGTCCGACGTGGTGAACTCCGCGGGCGCTCCGGATGCGACTATTTTGGCGGCGGCGCGCGCCTGTCCCGTGAAAGCGATTACGGTTGTGAACGAATTGACCGGCGAGCAGCTTTTTCCGCCGCCGAAAAAATAGAGGCCAAATCGAAACTCGGGAAATTGCCAACCGATGGCCTTTCGCAAGCATCGCGCCGGCGAAATCATCGTCGAACAGACGCGCAATCTCGCTCGCGTCAGGGCGCTGCTCGAAGGCGAGGGGATGATGACCGACGGCATCGAATGGCCGTCCGCCTGCTATCTGATGGCCTTCGACGGCGACGAGGCGGTGGGAGTGGTGGGCATCGAGCCGTTTCTCGACTCCGCCCTGCTTCGTTCGCTCTACGTGGCGCCTGCGTACCGGCGGCGGGGAGTGGGGCGCGACCTCGTCGCAGCGGCGCGCAAAGCCGCTCATAGTCGCGGCGCGCGCCAGCTTTACTTGTTCAGCACGGACGCGGGAGACTTTTTCACCCGGATAGGATTCGATCCGGCGCCGGTGGCCGAGGTAACCGAGGCGCTCAGGGGAACTCCGCAAGCCGATTATTACCTCGCGCGCCCCGACGAGTTGGCGCGCGAGAGGGCCTATCGCCTCGACATCTCTCGCGACGGGATTATCGAGCGGTAGGCGGCGCGGCTATTATCAAGTATCGCTTTAGATTTAGGTTCGGGACTCGCCGGATATCTCGCGCAGGGTCGAAAGCGCCTGATAGACGATCGTCTCACCGCCGCCCTGAGCGATGCGCGAAGTCTCGACTTCGTAGCCGCCGAGTTCGCAGGCCTCTCGCGTGGGGAGGTAGCCGACAAGATCGTTGCAGTAGCCGAGTACGAAAGTCTGGGGGAAGTACGGATTCGCCTTGATCGCGAGTCCCAGTTCGGCGAACAACTCGCCCGGCACACCGACAAGGGCGACGCTTCCGATCGCGAGGATCGTCATGTGGGTTGCAAGTTCGCCCGCCGCCTGATCGACGCGCTTGTCGCGCCGGTTCGCATCCTGAAGCGCCTCCAATGCGCCGAGTTCCTCCAGCGAGCGCTGATGCTGATCCCTGAGGCGCTTCAGTTGGACTCCGCTGACGCCCGGATGATTGGCGAGAGCGAGTTCGGTCTGGCGCGCGTTCGCCCGCGCGAGCGCCAGCGGCGCACTCAGGTCGCGAAGCTTCATCCGCAGCGGAACGCGCCGGCTTATCACCCGCGCGGGAGTTGTCACAGGCGCGCGCGACAGCGCTTCCTGGACGAGGCCGGCCGCCTGGCGGCCGGCCGCAGCGGCGGCCTCGAAGCTGCCGCGCCGTACGGGGTCGATATTGCCGCACGCGCCTTGAGCGAACAGCGCGATCGGCGGCTTACCGGGTCCGGCGGATTCTTCGATCGCATCCATCGCGAAACCGGGCCAATCGCGCGAGTAGAGAAGATTGTCTTCGCACAGCACGACGCCGTGGCAGGCATAGTTGAGCAGAAACGCGATCGGACTCTCGCCGCCATCCGCTTCGTGGATAGCGAGCGCTTTCAGTTCGTGGTCGGCCACGCCCGCGTAGTTGGGCGCGAGCTGAATCGACCCGTCCGCGCGCATCAGGCGGCGGTTGGTTCCAAGTCCAAAGCGAGCGGAGGCCGCGCGAATCGCGGCCGGCCGCATCGCGGAGCCGGCCTCGATAACCGCCCGAGCGATCCGGTCCGGCAGCGCGCGTTCCCACTCCAAATCGCGATCTCCGATCGCCGTCAATGCGGCATCGCGAGACGGGGTCGCAAAAATATTGAACATCGGGCCGGAATGGGTATGGGTGGCGCATACCATCACCGCCTCGGCGGGGATGCCGGAAGCGGCGGCGACTTTATTCGCGATCGAATCGCAAATTCGGATTCCCAGCGCGAGCACATCGACGGTGACGATCGCCCCTTTGCTGCTGCCATCCGCAATGACAACCGCCTGTGCGGCCAGACCATCGTGGATGCCGGCGGAGCGTCCCGTGCGTCGCCCGTAGCCCGCCATCGCGATACCGACCGGCGGTTCGAGCTTGACTCTCGATGCTCCCGCGTAAAATGCGGCCATCTCAGTTGGTCCGGTCCAGTTTGGCGCCCGCCAATTCGCGCGCGCATGAGGCAATCTTCGCGGCGGCCGCGACTATATCGTCAACGTCGGCGTCGTCGCCGAGCAGCACTTCATGCGGTATCGCGACGAGTTCGTGCTCGAAGAGACGCTCCGCAACCGGGCAGAAAGGACGCGGAGGGTTTGGAGCGCCCGCGAGCTGGCAGGCGGCCAGGTACTGCGGCGAATCGGCAGGGAAAAGGGCAGAGCGATACACGGGGTCGTTGCCGACGCCACACGGAATTCCCTCCGCGCGCATCGCGCGCACAAACCGATTGCGCGACACGCCGAGCTTCCGCTCGTCCACGCGGAACAAAAAGATGTAGATGGTTTCGCGGGTCAGGCGCGCGTCGCGTGCGATCGGATGGATGCCGCCGATCGCTTCCAGCCGCGATCGCAGGCGCGCCGCCTGTCTGCTCTTGTGCTCGATCTGTTCGGGCATCCGCTCGAGCTGGGAGAGCAGCACGGCGCACTGCCATTCGGTCATCCGATAGTTCGCACCCAGCAGCGGCTCTTCGAATGTGTCGCCGGGACGGCGGCGGCCGCAATTGATGAGCGACTGGCAGCGCTGTTCAAGTTCAGGATCGCCGGCGGTGATGATCCCGCCTTCGCCCGCGGTCATCGGCTTGGTGGTCTGAAAGCTGAAACATCCGAGCGCTCCCCACGATCCGGCCCCTCGATCGCGCCATCGCGCGCCCGGCACGTGCGCGCAATCCTCAACTATCGCGAGCGAATGCTTGCGCGCGGTTTCGGTGAGCGCATCGAGGTCTGCAAGGGCCGCGGCATAGTGGACGGGAACGATCGCCCTGGTCCGCGGCGTGATTAGCTGTTCCACCGATCGGGGATCGATGCAGGCTGTGGCCGGATCGACGTCGGCGAACACCGGCCGCGCCATGCACGCGACGGGAGCATAGGCGGTTGCCGCGAAAGTGATTGCGGGGACGATTACCTCATCACCGGGTCCGACGCCGAGCGCCTTGAGGGCGACTTCCAGCGCGGTGGTGCCGGATGAAGTTGGGATTGCGCAGCGGACGCCCTGGAATTCCGCGAAGCGCGCGGCAAACTCGGATGCCTTACGATTGGGCGAAGGAAAGCCGCCCCAATTGGCCGAGACGAGCACATCCTCGAGTTGCGCGCGCTCGCGATGGTCGAAGATAGGCCATCGCGTGAACGGCCGCTTTCGGATCGGTTCGCCGCCCAGCAATGCCAGCCCTGATGCCATCCTGTGGTGAATGTACGCCGGGCAATGGCCAGGAGAAAGATCGCGCCGCCTGTTCGGCTTTGACGGGCTTGCCGATGGTGTGGAATTCTCGGCGATAGCGGGCGCGGGGGCAGGGGAGAAATCGCCTTCAGCTACCGGGGAGAACAGGACGATGTATACCGAACTTAGTTACGTTGTCGAGGACCATGTCGGCGTGATCACGTTGCAGCGGCCTGAGGCGCGCAACGCGCTGACCTTTACCACCTATCGCGAGCTGGAGGACGCGGTGCGCACTTCCACCGCGCGATGCCTGATCGTCACCGGGGCAGACCCCGCGTTCTGCTCGGGCGACGACGTGAAGCAGATCATGGCGAATGCAGCGGCGCGGCCTGCCGTGACCAACCTGGCTGCGCGCCTCACACCCGCGGCCGATGCGCTTTTGCATACCGACATTCCGGTTATCGCCGCGGTCAACGGGGCGGCGATCGGATGGGGGATGGAGCTGGCGCTGATGGCAGACATCCGGGTCGCGTCGGAGAAGGCGCGCTTCGGCGAGCTGTTCATCAAACGCGGGCTGTGCTGCGACGTTCCGGGAATCGGGCGGCTCGCGCAGCTCGTTGGACGCGAGAGGGCCGCGGAGCTGTTGTTTACCGGCGACATCATCGACGCGGCCCGGGCGCAACAGATCGGCCTGGTCTCGCGCGTAGTGGCGCACGATCAGCTTCTTCCGACCGCGAAGGAACTCGCCCGCAAGATCGCCTCGAATCCGCCGCTGGCGGTTCAGAAGCTGAAGAATGGGCTCAGGCGCGCGCTGGATCCCGATTGGCGCGAGCTGGGCGCGTGGGTCAGCACCAGCCTTTCAGAATTGTTCAAGACCGAGGATCACAAGGAAGGCGTGCGATCCTTTCTGGAGAAGCGCGAACCCCACTTCGTGGGGAGATGAGCCGGCTAGGCCTGCGCGAGCAGCCGATGCGTCGGCGCGGTCAGTGAGTCGATGTCCTCGTGAGGGGCAATGACTGGTTTGTCGATCATACGAGCAGCCGATGCGTCGGCGCGGTCAGTGAGTCGATTGGCACTCCGTGCGGGCAGGCGCCTCGGCAGGGTTTCGATGAACAGGTGAGGCACGCCTCGGCGTTGCGTACCAGCATCGCGTATTCGCTTCGTGCAAGCCGGATGTCTCCGTAGTCGCGCGCGTACATCCGCGTGCGCATCACGTCCGCGATCGGAACGCCGCGCGGGCACGAGCTTTCGCACGCATTGCAGGCGTGGCGGCAATAGGATGCGCCGTTCATTCGCGCATAGCGCATCAGCAGGGGCGGGTCGGCCGCCGCCGTACTGCGCCATCCCGACGCGCCCAGGTACTCGTCGATCATTTCGCGGCTGGTCATCGAGACGATAAGTGCGTCCACGTCCGGGTTCGAGAGGACCCATCGGAAGGCGGCCTGCGAAAAGGTCGCGCCGGCGCTTTCGTATTGACGCATGTCGTTGAGGCGCGCGCCCATCAGGGTTTTCATCACCACCACACCGACATTTTTCTGTTTGGCCTTGGCGATTACACGCGGCAGGTCGGGCTGGCGCGCGACGAAGTCGAACCCGCCGAAGAAGCGCTGGTAGAAGTGCGGATCCTGCCCGAAGTTGTACGCGGCAAGGAATACGTCGATTCCGTTGCTGTCCAGCGCGTAGTCGAGACACTCGATCAGATGCCCCGCATGACCGGACATCCCGACGAACCTGATTTTTCCCTGCTTGCGAGCCTCGGCCGTGAACTCCAGCCATTCGGGGTTCTTGAGCCGCTCGACGTTGTTCACCGCGTGGTTGAAGTAGATATCGACATAATCGGTCTGCAGGCGGCGCAGGCTGCCTTCAAGCGCGCGCATCATCGTCTGGCGGCGGTCGTCGGCGCTGGAAATCACCTTGGAAGTGAGGAAGACCTTGTCGCGCTTGCCGCGCAGCGCGTTTCCGATCGTCGTTTCCGACTCGCCGCCGGTGTAGGTTTCCGCGGTATCGAAGTAGTTGATTCCGCGATCGTAGGCGTGAAGGACGAGATCTTCCTGGCCGCTGACCAGGCGGCTTCCGCCGAACGAGATATCCGAAATCCTGAGGCCGGTGCGTCCGAGAGTCGTGTAGCGCCGCACCTGTGGGGGCCCGGATGGCGGGGTGGAGGCGCTCGCCTCAGCGAGGGGAAAGAGGCCGACGCCGATTCCAGCCAGAGCGCCGCGTTTTAGAAACTCGCGCCGGTCCAGAACCTGTTTTCGCGAATCCGCCATCGAAGTGATCCTCCGGTTTTTCGCAGTTCAACAGGCAGAGCCAGTTTAGCGCGCCGCTCTCGGGCGGAAAATTGCCGTCTCGGCGGACCCAAAGGTATTGTCGGCTGGCGGGTGGTTCAGCCGATCGACGAGAGGGGTTTGGCGATTTCTTCCAGCCCAACGCGTTCCGCCGCGACGCCCAATCGCAGCTCCACGATCGCCGCGGCAAGCATCAGTACGGCGGCAACCAGGTAGCCGCCGTAGAGGGCGCCGCGGGAACCGGTATCGATCAGCACGCCGAACAGCCAGGGCGCTACCACTCCACCTACGGCGGTTCCAACCGAGAAGAAGATCGCGATGGCGAGGGCGCGCACTTCGAGCGGAAAGATCTCGCTCACCGTGAGATAGGCGGAGCTTGCGGCGGACGAAGCGAAGAAGAACATCAAAGACCAGAGCACGGTCTGCGAAGTCGCGGTAAGCACGCCCCGCTCGAAGAGATAGCCGGCCGCGATCAGAATCAGAGCCGAGATCGTGAATGTTCCCGAGATCATCGGCCTGCGCCCGACGGTGTCGAACAAATGGCCCAGCACGATGGGTCCGATGAAATTCGACAGCGCGAACGGCATCAGGTAAAGCCCCGTCACCGCGGCGGGAACACCGTAGTAGCGGTCGAGGACCAGGGCGTAGGTGAAAAAGATGGCATTGTAGAGGAAAGCCTGCGCGGTCATCAGGGACAGGCTCAGGATTGCGCGCTTGCCATATTCCCTGAGCAGCGGACGCAAAATCGTATCGAGGCCGAAATGGCTGCGGACCCGGATCCTGAGCGGCTCGATGCCGTCGAGATCGGGGAGCGGCCGTCCCGCGATGCTGCCGAGTTCGCGCTCGAAATCGCGCACCAGTTCCTCGGCCTCATCGCGCCGCCCGTGCGTGATAAGCCATCGCGGACTTTCCGGGATGAACCTGCGCAGGTAGAGGATGGCCAATCCGATCACCGCGCCGATCCCGAAGCCCAGGCGCCATCCCACATCGACGGCGAAAATCCGCGTATCAAGGATGAGACCGGTGGAAGCCGCGCCCGCCAGCGCGCCCAGCCAGAAACTTCCGTTGATCATGAGATCGATCCGGCCTCGAAAGCGCGCGGGAATCAGCTCATCGATCGCGGAGTTTACCGCCGAATATTCCCCGCCGATTCCGGCGCCGGTGAGGAAGCGGAACGCGGCAAAGCTCGCGAGGTTCCACGAGACAGCGGTCAGAGCCACTCCGGCCAGATACGTCGCAAGGCTCACAAAGAAGAACGTGCGGCGGCCGAAGCGGTCGGTAAGATGGCCGAACACCAGCGCGCCGAGCACCGCGCCAACCAGGTAGGCGGAGCTGATCGACCCGATCTGCGCGGCGGTAAAATGCAGCACGTCCGGCCGCTGCAACACCGCACTGATCGCTCCCATCAGGGTCACTTCGAGACCGTCGAGCACCCAGGTGATTCCCAGCCCCACGACCAGCAGCCAGTGGAAACGGCTCCACGGCAGGCGATCCAGCCGGGCAGGGATAAGCGTCTCGAAGACCTCGCCGGCCTGATGCTCAGGGTGGCTGCGGGATGAGATGGAAGAGCCGTCGGGCAAGATCGATTCCTCCAGAATCTTCTGGGGTAAACGCAACCGGATGCGGCGTCGCATCCACCGCATCAGGAGCGGCAGCCCGCTCGATAGTCTGCTCCGGAAACGGTCTTTTGAATCTTAACGTGTTCGGGACATACGCAGAAGGAAAATGAGTGCGTCCGGACTGCTCAATCGAGCCGGCGCGCCTCCGCGGCAAGCTCGGCCAGAAGCCGCGCCACGTCCGCGGGTCCGTCGAGTCGGTACCGAGCCCAGGTCGGGCGCGACGGGCCGACGAGGATGCCGAGTCCATCGTTGCGAATTTCGTAAAATGCGTCTTCGTCGGTGGTGTCGTCGCCGATATATGTGGGGAAAGGCTCCGGCTCGCCAAGCTCCTTCATCAAGGTGCGGACCGCGCGGCCTTTCCCTCCGATTCCACGCGGCAGCACCTCATCGACCTTGTTTCCGTTCATGATCCAAAGCGAAGGAGCGGCGGTCTCGACGAATGACTTGAGTGCCTCGCGCAATGTTGACGCGCCGGCCGGATCCGCCATCCGATAGTGCATCGCGAGTGCGTACCTTTTGTCCTCGACGACGAATCCTTCGCGGCGAGCGACGTGCGTTGACATCCATTCGCGCACCTTTCCGAGATCGCCCATCGAGGCTTCGACGCCGGGTGCGAGGCGGATGCGGCCGTCGGGGCCGGCAATCTCCAATCCGTGAGTTCCTGAAAACATGACGCCGCGGCTTTCGCCCAGCATCGCGCGGACTTCGGAGATTTCGCGGCCGCTGACCACGGCGACCGCGATGCGCCGGGAGTGGCGAGCAAGCGCCGCGATCGATTCCGTCACGCCGCTCACCGGCCGCGCGTCGGCCGGGTGGGGGACTATCTCGGAAAGAGTGCCGTCGAAATCGAGGCAAAACAGCAGCCTGCCGCGGGCAAGGAGCGCCTGCGGCAGGCTGCTCGGAATCGTAACCGGCAGTTCAGTCGGCGCCGGCCTCGGCGGCTGCTGATTGCTCAAGGGCGCGGCTCCCGGACAGGGTGCTGAGGAAGTTCGACGACCACTGTTCCAGATCGTTGGCGCGCAGGTTCTCGCGCAACGCGGTCATCCGCGCGCCTCTTTCTTCGGCGGGCATTTCCAGCGCCTCTTCGATGCGGGTGGCGATCTGATCGACGTCGTAAGGATTGACCAGCAGCGCCTCGGTCATCTCTTCGGCGGCGCCGGCGAACTCGCTCAGTACCAGCATCCCTTCGTTCCCCGGATGGCACGCGACGTATTCCTTGGCGACCAGGTTCATGCCGTCGCGCAGAGGCGTGAGCAGAGCCACGTCGCTCGCGACGTAGTATGGCACCAGGTCTTCGGTTTCAAACTGCGTGTAGAGATAGCGGATCGGCACCCATCCGTCGGACGAGAAACGTCCGATGATGCGCCCGACCTGTTCGTCGACCTGGCGTTTGAGGTCGGAGTAGTCGCGAATCTTGGTGCGCGACGGAACGGCGATCAGGACGAGGGTAACGTTGCGATGCGCGCCGGGGTTGCGTTCGAGAAAGCGCTCGAAGCCGAGGATTCGCTGCACGAGGCCCTTGGTATAATCGAGGCGGTCGACGCCGAGAACGATTTTGTTGTCGCCCAGGCTGCGCCGCAGCCGCATCGCGCGATCGCGCACGCGCGGATTGGTCGCCAGTCCTTCGTAGTACTGATAGGAGATTCCCAGCGGAAACGCGCCGACTTTCACGGTGCGTCCGCCGAAGAGAACTTCGTGGCGATCGCGATCGACCTTCGCGCCGAGTATTCGCTCACAGGCGCTCTCGAAATGGTTCAGGTAGGAGCGGGTATGAAACCCGATCAGATCGCTGCCGAGCATCCCGGCCAGCAGTTCGCGGCGCCACGGAAAGACCCGGAAGATTTCCTCGGGCGGGAAGGGCACGTGCCAGAACAACCCGATGGGGAGTTCGGGGCGGCGCGCCCGGATCATCATCGGGGTGATTGCGAGGTGAAAATCCTGGACCCAGACGATGCTGTTGGCGGAGGCTTCGGTCGCGGCGATGCTGGCGAAGTTCATGTTCACGCGCTGGTAGGTGTTCCACTGCGCGCGATTGAAGTGGCAAATCGGGGTCATGTAATGCATCAGCGGCCAGAGCCCCTGATTGCACATCCCGTAATAGAACTGGGAGACCTCGCGTTCGTTCAGGTCGACGAAGACGAGGTCGAATTTGGGGCTGTGCGGGGGCATTGCCACCCGCTTCTGCATCGTTCGCCCGCCCGGCCAGGCGATCCAGGTGCCGCCATGCTCTTCAAGCAGATGCTCGAAGGTGCCTCCGACGCCGCCGACGGTGGGCTCGATTCGCTCGCCGGCGAGATCGCGAACAATACGGATCGGCGCGCGGTTGGACATGACCACCAGGTTGTAGGGATGGCCGGGCCGGCGCCGCATCCGGGTGGCATCGTAGAGCGCGCCCTTGTAACGGGCGGACCGAGCTATTTTGCTTCCGGACGACATAACTGACACTGAGCCGGCGCGAAAAACAGTTTCGGTTGAATCGCTTGAAGAAATGTAGGAGTTAGATACTCGATACACCCGATCGTCTCGCGACCGCAACCGCGCGGGGTCTTCATCCGATGGCATCGATTGCTGAGCATAGCCCCGATCAATTTGAGTTCCGTTCCCTGCTGAACCTGACGCTTCTGACGGGTCTTCGGGCGCGCGATCTAGCCGAATTGGTGCAACACATGCGCACCGTTCCGGGTGCTGTAATATACCATCATACCCATCATTTCCTGGTTCAGCATCAATATCTTTCGCCGGAACCGCCGAATGATTTCGCATATTGGGTCTCAAATATCCTTTTAGAGGAGCGTTTAGGCGAGGAATTGGCCGCGGTAGACGTGCTCAGGTTTTCCACGGTGCGCGATTTGCGAAACGCTCTGGTTCAAGTTATCCAAGGCTTTCTAGACCGCAGTAGCAATCTCCGTACCGCACCCCCCGGCGAAGAATTCCACTTCATGCAGTCCGTATCCTACGTCATCCCGACCGGCATCCGTGTTACGAATCTCGCGGAGTTTCATGAAGGATTGGAGCGGGTCTCCCTGCGTTCCATCGGCTACCACATGTTCGATGCGCGGCTCAGGCTGGAACGCGGCGACAACGATTTTTCACGATGGCTCGATCAAAGCCTGGGAGAGCATTCGCTGGCGGAAGCGTTTCGCAAGATAGACCCCTACACCTACACCCAGGAAGGGTTGCGGCGGCGGTTGTTGAACCTGGTCGGACAGCGGATGAAGGAACAGGGCAGTGGCAGGGCTTGAAGAATACACGCCGATCGTCGGAGAGGGCGTTATCGCGGAACTCCGGCTGCTGGGCGAGCGGCTCAGCGGCAAACGCGTCCTGAACATCAACTCGACCAGGGTTGGCGGGGGCGTGGCCGAGATTCTGAACCGGCTCATCCCCCTGCTGCGCGAGGTCGGAGTGGATGCGCGATGGGAGGTCATCCGCGGGACGCAGGAATTTTTCGATCTGACCAAGCGGATGCACAATGCTCTGCACGGCAAGCCTGACACCTTCACCGCCCAGGACCGCGAAATCTACAACCAGGCGACCGAAGAGAATCTGAGCGCG
The DNA here is from genome assembly GCA_021323675.1 of Pseudomonadota bacterium. Classification (GTDB taxonomy): domain Bacteria; phylum Desulfobacterota; class Binatia; order Binatales; family Binataceae; genus JAFAHS01. The sequence continues at coordinate 18,466 of JAJPKP010000067.1, forward strand.
CTCGATCTCAGTTCTGACATCGTCTTTGTTCACGATCCGCAGCCGGCGGGTCTGGTTCGGGCCCGGCGCGACCTGGGCAACAAGTGGATTTGGCGATGCCATATCGACGTGTCGGCGCCGGCACCTGGCGCCTGGGAATTCATCGCGCCGACGGTTGAGAAGTACGATCTGGCCGTGTTTTCGGCGCCGCAATTCAGCCGCGAGCTGCCGCTTCCCGAGGTGCTGATCGCGCCTTCGATCGATCCCTTGTCGGACAAAAACCGCGAGCTGCGCGAGAGCGAGGTCGAGGAAGTCCTGCAGCGGATTGGCGTGCGGAGCGACAAGCCGATCGTCACCCAGGTCTCGCGATTCGACCGCTTCAAAGACCCGGTTGGGGTTATCGATGCGTTCCGGCTGGCGCGCGAGCGCGTCGATTGCCAGCTAATCCTGGTGGGTGGCGGCGCAACCGACGATCCCGAGGGCGCGCAGGTGCTCAAGGAAGTTCGCGACCGAGCCGCCGACGATGCGGACATCCACGTGGTCGATCTTCCGCCAACCTCGAACATCGAGATCAATGCGATTCAGCGCGCATCGACGGTGGTGATCCAGAAATCGCTCAAGGAAGGATTCGGCCTCACGGTGTCGGAAGCGCTCTGGAAGGGCAAGCCGGTCATCGCGGGTGCGGTCGGAGGAATTCCGCTGCAGATCACGCACAAGTACTCGGGAATTTTGACCCATACCGTGGAAGGCACGGCGTTCTGGATCAAGATGCTGCTGTCGGCTCCGGAATTCGCGGCGCGGCTTGGCGAAAACGGCCGCGAGCATGTCCGCAACAACTTCCTGCTGACGCGCCATATGCGCGATTACATGCTCGGTTTCCTCTACCTCGATACGGCCGGCGACAGCGTGGTCGAGCTCTAAAGCGCGCTTTCGTCCCGGCAATTCCCCGAAAGATGCGGCAGGCGCCGCCGAACCGAACGCGACCAATTCATCGCGGACGCCGTTTTCGCCGGAATCGGCGGCGCTGACCCATCCTCGTCGCGTGCGTGCCGCGGCGGCTTGACAATCAAGCCTCTGCGGTCGTTCACTCTCGGATGACCCGGAAGAGGGAGGTGGACTCCGCCATGGCGCGAATAATCGATTCCGATGGACATATCGTCGAGCCGCCTGTCGTCTGGAAGGAATACACCGAGCCGGCTTATCGCGAGCAGATGATCCAAATCCGCCGCAATCGCGACGGGCAGGACGAACTGTTCATCATGGGCGAAAACCGCAGCAGGCCGAACCTGCCGGTCGCCGCCTCGGTTATTCCCGGCGGCCTCTCCGATCTCGAGAAGGCGCGCTCGCTCACGTGGGACGACGTGCCGGCGGGCGGCTACGATCCGCACGAGCGGATCAAGGTGATGGATCTCGAAGGTATCGATGTGGCGGTGTTGTATCCCTCGATGTGGCTTTTGTACGGCGACTTGACCGATCCGAAGCTGCAGGCGGCGGCGTGCCGCGCGTACAACAACTGGATCGCCGATTTCTGCCGCGCGTATCCGAAGCGGCTGTACGGAGTCGCGCCGATGCCGCTGCTCGAGGTCGATGAAGCGGTGCGCGAGATGCGTCGCGCCGTCAAGGAGCTGGGCTTCAAGGCCGTGTTCGTAAGGCCGAATCCGTTCGGGGGCCGCAGACTCAACGATCGCGCCTACGATCCGTTCTGGCGCGAGGCGCAGGACCTCGATGTGCCGGTGGCGGTGCATTCGAGCTTCGGCACGCGGATGCCGACGATGGGGTCGGACCGCTATCGCGATCCGTTCTTCTTCCACATGGTCTGCCATCCTTTCGAGCAGCAGGCCGCGTGCATGGACGTGATCTGCGGCGGAGTGGTCGCCCGCTTCCCGAAGCTGAAGGTCGCCTTTCTCGAATCGGGAATTGGATGGCTCGGTTATTGGCTGGATCGGATGGACAATCACTACGAGAAGATGCACGACTACGTGCCGTGGATGAAAAAAAGCGCGACCGAGTATTTCGTCGAGCAGTGTTACCTGACGCTCGATCCCGATGAGCGCACGCTTGCCGCGATGGTCGCGCTGGGCGTGGAAAAGAACGTGCTGTGGGGGTCCGACTTTCCTCACTTCGATTGCACGTTCCCGGGCGTTCTGAAGCAGGTAAAGGATGCGATCGCGGTGCTGCCGGACTCCGCCCGCGCCAGCATTCTCACCGAGAACGCAATCAGCTTCTACAAGCTGGACTGACGCTCTTCGACAAGATTCTGGTCGGCTTTGACTCTCGTGGCCTGGCAGCATCGCGCGCCCGCATGCCGCTGCGCGCCCCTTCGTGCTTCCTCGAATGGCCTTAAGCGCGAAGGCAAATCCTGGACAGGTTATTGAACGTTCGTGTCGCCGTAGTATCGTGTACCGAGCGAAATTCACGGCGATTCTCGCCAAACAACCCTGTCATCACGAAGGAGCTGATCGATGAAGAAAATCGTGTCTGTGCTGCTTGTGTGTCTGATGGTTGGTTTGGGCGGATGTGGAGGCAGCAGCGGATCTTCAACGCCGGCTTCCGGCAAGAGCCGGACCTTCAAGACCGGCGGCAACTATCCTGAAGGCATCGGCATCGACGCGGCGGACAACGTCTGGATCGCCAATCGGTACAGCAACACCGTGACCGAGCTCAGCAACAGCGGAGTTCTGTTGGGGAGCTTTCCGGTTGGGGCGCGTCCACACGGGCTCAAAATCGACAGCGCGAAGACGGGCAACATCTGGGTGCAGAACACGGCGGGCAGCGGCCCGGGTGCGCCGGCATCGTGCCCCAACAGCACCTCGGGGACCGTTACCGCTCTGGCACCCGACGGGAGCTTGATCGGGACGTTCTGCACCAACGGCGATCAGCCTCAGCACGCGCAGTTCGATTCGTCAGGCAACATCTGGGTAACGAACCAGGGCAGCAACACGGTGGCCGAGTTGACCGGCGCGGGCGCGTTCGTGGCTACCTTTGCCACGGGAGAAAGTCCTCACGCGATCGCGATCGATCAGCCGGGCAACTTCTGGATCGGCAACTACTCGAGCGCGAACGTCACCGTTCTGCAGCCGAATGGAACGCTGCTTGGAACGATACCGAACGTCGGGCAGCAGCCGACGGGAAGCGCAATCGATCCGTCGGGTAATCTCTGGCAGTCGGTGCAGGGGCTCGACCTGGCCTCGGAGTTCGCGGCGGCGCCGTCACTGGCGCCAATCAAAAGCGTGGCAGTCGGGGTGGGGCCTCGCGGCGTATCCATCGACAAGGCCGGTAACATCTTTGTCGTCAATCAGACCTCGAATGATGTCTTCAAGTTCGATTCATCCGGAACCCAGGTTGCCACCTACAAAGTCGGCGAGTGCCCTGAAAACATGGCGGTCGATTCCAAGGGCAATTTGTGGGTTACCAACGCCTGCGGAAGCACGGTGACGGTTCTAAAGGGCGTGGCTGTGCCCGGCTCCGGAGACGACGACTCCAACGGCTGATGCGAACTTCGGCCGCGGGATAGGCGAGGCGGGAAACCGGACGCGCGCAATCTTCGCGCATCCAGGATGATCGCCGTGTTGCGATGCGCTAGCTGCTGATCTTGCCCAGCGACTGCGGCAATCCCTCGACCGTTGGCGAAGCTCCGCCGACGGTAACCGTGACTCCGGTAACCTGCTGGGTGGAGGTTACGAGCGGCGCGCCCCCTCCGGAGCTTCCGCCGCATCCCGACCATATCGCCGCGAGGCCGAGAGCGAACGCCGCGACGATAATCACCCGCCGCCGAACGCCGTAAGGCAAAACGAGCGGGGCAAACGCCAGCAGCAGGCAACTCGCGGCAAACGCGCGTCCGGTTCCGGTCGATGGCATCGATGGCTCCGGAATCAGTCCCGCGAACTTAAACCCTCGCAAATCGAGCATCGTCGGATGCATCGCGATGACCGCGCTCAGCTCCAGTGTCGCCACGCCGCCGGCTGGCACTCCGATCGGCGATGCGAAAGTGAAGGTCGCGGTCGCGCCGGGTGCCGTCAGGGTTTGCGTCTGGCCGCCCGCGCTGAGCGTCATCGCGCTGAACAAGGTCGGATGGCTGATGCTGATCGTCGCTTCGGTGACGTTCTCGGTGACGTTGGAATTGTTGACGATCGTGATTTTGCCGGCTTTTACGGTTTTGCCCGGCGACGCGGTCTTGTTTACGCGAGTCACTTGCCCCACCTTGGCGGCGGGCGAGGGCGTGGCGGTGGGAGCGCCGGGAGCAGTGAAGAAGATAGGATCGCTGCTGGCCTGGCTGCGTCCGAGCGCGGCGCCGTTGCCGGTGAACACGCCATAGAACGTCGAGCCCACCGCCTTCAACTGCTGATAGTCGCCCAGAACCCGCTGCCTCGAATCACCGTTGTCCATCGCCGGCGACAGGAAGGTCAGCAGGGTCTGGTCTGTAAAGCTCGCGCCCTGGTTGACGCTGGTCGCCAGATGGGCGCTGAACTGCGGAAATCCGCTTTGCGACATTCCATCGAAGGTCGTGTACAGAACTCCGACTGCTCCTCCCGCGACCGCGACCGAGGGCAGGGCGGCATCGACGCCGGTCACTGAGACCGTCTGCTGCGAGCCGATATCGAGGCCCCCCGAAGCATTGTTAACCAGACGGCGCAGCATGATGAGTTGTTTGCCCGAGCTCTGATCCCCGTAAACCACGTACACATCGCCGTTGTTTGGATCGACGGTGACGTGGTCGATGCCGCCCAGGAGCGCGTTGACCGTGCCGAACTTGGGGTTGGGCTGCGTGCTCGGCGCCGTTGCCACCACGACTCCCTTGTTGCCGCCGTTCAAGCTCCAGGTCTGGCCGCCATCGGTAGAACGGTTGAGGACAAAGTTGATGGTCTTTTCGCCGGACAGACTGCCGCATCCTGAAGCGTTATTGGGGCAATCCTGAAAAAGGTCATAGACCCATCCGGTCCCCGGATCGACGGCCAGCCGAGTACCCGGATTAATTTCGCCCGCGGAAGTGCCTGCCAAACCGTTTCGCACGAAATCAGGGGGGTTGGTCCCCAGAGCGACAGCGACATCGATGCCGGCTGGATTTAAGCTGAAGTCATCGAAGGCCACATAGAGGTTCTGCATCGTCGCGTTTATCGGATCGCGATTCACCAACAACCATGGCTGATCCGGATTTGACCCGGCCACGAGGGAATTGGTTTTCTGCGCGGCGCCGCCCGCGGCAAACCATCCCCAGTTGTTCGCGCTCGACAGGTTCGTGCTGGTGCCGGAGAAGATCGAGTTGGGTGACGGCGTAGCGGCGGGAGCCTGTGCATTAGCGACATTCTCGTCGTCTCCCGAGCCGGTGGGACCAGCGAGAAAGCTGCCCGAAAAGGCGGAGGCCGCGCCGAAGTCGATCGTTGTGTCGCAGGGACAATCGGCGAGGCCCGTGGTTATTCCGGTCGGCGGGCTGGTTATCGGATTCAGGCTCCAGTTCGAGCCGCCGTTGGTCGAGACAAACATGCTTACATCGCTGGATCCGTTGCCCCATGCGCCGAACCCTCCGTTGACTACGATCAAGCTGGGATTGGCGGGACTGACCGCGATTGACGGCTCGCTGCCGTCCTCGAAGTTGAAGCTGTTGACGTCCTGGATCGTTACGGCACTCAACGCGGGTTTTGCCAGCGCGGCCTGCGCGACGGATTTGTCCTCAGCGGTCGCGGGTCGCGAATGGGACGAGAAATCGGGAGGCCAGCTACTCACGCTTTGGCTCTGGTCCTGGCCCCATGCGCGGTCTGCAAGACGAGGCATCGCGCAAATCAGCATCACGGACAAGAGCGCAATTGTTGCTCGGGACATCGCTAAATTCCTCCCGTAAGCTTCACAACGAAAACTGCGATCGCGTTTGATGCATGCTTGCAAAATGACTACCTGGGCGGCGGCGTTGCTGTGGAAGGCGAAGGGGTGCGCACTCCGGGCGGCACCGCGGGGTTTCCTCCGGGCGCGACGTCTTCGGGGATGGCAGGGCGAGAGTGCGTACTCGTGTCAGGAGGAAAACTCATTTTTGAGCTGGACTGCGATACGGACGCGGCGGCCGACGGCTGGGTTTGGCTTGTGCCTCCGGCGCAAGCCGCGGCCATACAGGAGACGGCGCACAACAGCAGCGCCCGGCCGATGTTCATTGACTCTCACGGCCGGCTCGCCCCGAGCCCGGCTCCTCCGCGCGGCTCAGAATGGCACGAGACCAGGTGTCATTCGCGCGCTCCAGACGCCATATTTCAAAAGACTGCTTCGTGACGAAATCCAGCTTGTCTTCGCGGTTTCGGCGAAAGCGCGACGTTCAGCGTGCCGGCGTGTGTGATTTGAGAAACTCGCGCACGCGCCTCACGGTCTGCCCAATCAGCTCGGGAGTCTTCCATTCGCGAACCAGGGTCGCGTTGGGCGCGAGGGAGGCAATCTCCTCCGACGTCGGAGTGGGGTGGTAATCGTCGCTGCCCATCAGAATCAAGAGGGGAGTCTTTACGCTTCGCACGAAGTCGCGCGACACGTTGAAAACGAAATCGCTCCCGTACATCCGGTCGCGGAAGGCGCGCAAACCTTGCGCATCGATTTCCGGATGGGACGGCTTGAGCGCCTCGGCCCACCCGTCGAACATCGCATAGAACATCTCGCGGTTCTTCGGTGAGAGTCCGATCGGATTTTGAAGCACGGCAGCGCTGACCCGGTTGGGCGCGGCGTGGATCACTCCCATGCAGTACGACGACCCGATACATCCGCCCATCAGATGACATCGGTCGATCTTCAGATGGTCGAGCAGGGCCAGATGGTCGCTCGCGTAAGTGTGCCATCCGTCGGAAGCGGAGAGGGGCGCGCGCGACTTTCCCGCGTTGCGCTGGTCCATCGCGATAACGCGGAAGTCGCCGGCGAGCTCGCGTGTCGGGTCGAAGGGGCTCTTGCTCCAGAACTCGATACTCGAGCGCATCCCGCCCGGAGCGAACAAGAGGATCGGATAACCGGAGCCGTATTCTTCGTAGTAGAGCGCAACTCCATCGCGTTCGAATGTCGGCATGGTTCGATCACCTCGATGCCGCCAAGCATGCGACCAGCCGAGACAATGTTCAAGCGCGCCGGACCGGCTGAAAATGGCCGGTCGTTTTGAGATGCGCGTCCGGGAGCCGAGCGGCGGATTTATCCGCCGATCCGCCGCCCGCATCTGCCGACATTTGCCCTCTTCAAGACCCGGCGCCAGGTAAGGTTGCCGACACTGATGTCGGTTACGACGGCGACCGTTCCGGTTCGGGCGAGCCGCGGTCGTACATCGCGAGGCACTCGGGACACAAATCTACGTGGCGGTAGTCGGGGTGGATGCTGCGTCCGATCGCGAGACGAACTTCACCTCGAGCGGCGCAGGCCTGGCAGTTGCCCAGAAGCTCCTGATCGGGAGCTGGCCCTGAATTCAACACATTCTGACTATTCATGTTTGTATAGGTAGTACGTCAATCAAGAGTGGCATGTTAGTGAAGCATGTCATCCGGCTTTATCACGGCTGTTGGGTGCGAGTCCGGGGGAAATAGTCCTTTGCCGTTCCGACCCCATCGCCGCCAGGCCTCACTGAGCCAATTCTTCGTTGCGAACAGCAGGTGGCCAAGCCAGCCAGCCGATTGCGCTTGAGTGAGCCGGCGATTTGTGAGGTGTCGAAGTGCCGGACACGGCCCTCTCTCAAACGTCGCAATGCGCCGGGAATTCTCCGGCTCGGAAAGCGGTCGGCCGCTCTTGTCGAGAGCCACTATCGAGCCCAGGCGATCGTTCACACGAAACATCCACTTGCATCGAATGCACATGTACAGGTACGGGCGGCGTGTGAGCGTCCCTTCCTTGGGAAGAGCCTCGATCGCGAAACTATGCAGGGCGTCTCTTGAGTACGGCGCCCGATGAAGATTCGCACGATTCTGCGATCGAGCGCGGTCGGAAGGCATATGCGGCCGATGCTTGAACTGAACCGGTCCGATCAGGTTCCAGGGATAAATTCCCACGGCCCATCCTTCTCCCGTCTTGCCTGTTCGCCACAGCGCATGAGGTTGCAGAGTCGCTCTCATCGGCACGCCTCCGTGAGCGCGGATACGAACGCGCCCACCGCTGTGCAAGTGCAAATCCCGGACCCGAAGGAACTTCATTCGGCGCCTGGAAGCTGTCTTCGAAGGTTTGTGAGGAAACTGGCCGGAAAACGCAGTCCAGCATCTCATGGTCAACTGGCAGCAGCCTGTCTTTAGCGGTCGGCGGCGAACGAAGTAATGCAGAATGAATTGCTCAAGGCTTTCACCTTGAAAGCAGTTGTTCGAACTCGCCGCGTAAATGCCAGCAGGCAGGCCCACAATCGTTCGGCACACCTCGTGCTCATCGCCTGGCAGGAGACGGGCTTACGAGAGAGCACCTGGTGAAGCGCTCGAGAGCCTTCCGCGGCAACTGGAGCGCGCCAGGTTCCCTCGCTGCTCGGGAACGACTGAGAAGCAGATGAAAAAGATTGAAGCGATACTAACTCCATATAGATGGGACGCGGTGAGAGAAGTGCTGCTCCAACGAGGCTGCCAGGAGGTGATCGTTTCTGACGTATCAATCGAAAACGGACTGAGCCGCAGCTTTCGCGGACTGCCTTACACAGGAGCGACGCATCTTGTGAAGGTCGAGGCCATTGTTGTTGACGCGGAAGCGATGCCTACTGCCGAAGCCATTCTCCACGAGGGGCCCGAGAGCGCAGCGAGAGATGAACGAGTGATGGTGCAAGCGGTCGAGGACGTCATTTCGATCGGAATCTGGAAGGTGAATCCGCGAGGGCAGGCGGGATGCAGTCCCGCGGATGCTTGCGGGCGCGCAACGTCAATAACCCCGAGCCTATCGGCAAATCGTTCCTGAGCAAGGGTGCGGCAGATAAGGCCGCGCGAGTAGCGAGCCGCTGGGCTGGCCGGAACGCAAATGATCTCTCGACCATGGCGAATCGCGGCATCGCATCGTCGGGCCGCGAGCGGTCCTGAGAGAGGAAAGTGTTCGGGAGTGCAGAACAATGGATCTATGGACATGGATTCCAATCACGGTGTTGCTGGGAGTGGGTGTGATGGTGTTCAGCTACGCGTTCTTGATCGCCTGCGAACGCATTTGAGGAATGCTCATGATTTATCTCACGGCAGCGGTCTGCGTGTTCCTGTTCGTGTATCTGACGGTCGCGCTCGTTCGTCCGGAATGGTTCTAGATGCGCGGCTTTTGAGGTAACAAACGATGACTCAATACTGGTTTCTTCCGGCCGCGCTGATCGTGGCGGCGATTGCCGTTTCGATTCCGCTGAGCCAGTACGCGGCGTGGATTATGGAGGGGCAGTATCGCCCGCTGCCGGTGTTTGGCTGGATCGAGGAGAAGCTCGACAGCGGACCGCAGGATTGGAAGCAGTACACGGCGGCGCTGCTGATCTTCAACCTGTTGTTGTTCGTATGGGGCTACGTGGTGCTGGCGCTTCAGCCGATTATGCCGCTCAACCCGCGCGGGCTCGGAATGCTGGCTCCGACGACGATCTTCAATTCGGTCGCGTCGTTCATGACGAACACCAACCTGCAGCATTATTCAGGGGATGTTCATTTCTCGAATTTCAGCCAGATCTTCTTCACCATCGCTAATCAATACATTTCGGCCGCGGTTGGATTCTGCGCGCTTGCCGCGATAATCCGCGCATTCCGCGGCGAGAAGAAGGTCGGCAATTTCTTTGTCGATATGTGGCGGGTGCTGATTTACATGTTCGTGCCTGCCGCGATTCTGTCCGGGGTGCTCTTCATTCAGCAGGGCATGCCGATGACATTCCAGAGCACCGTACAAGTAAACACGGTCGAGCCGGGAGCGATGGGGACCGATGACAAGGGGGAGGCGAAGCAGCAGACTTTGGTGGTGGGGCCGGTCGCCGCGGTGATTCCGATCAAGCAGATCGGCACGAACGGCGGCGGCTTCTTCGGCGCGAACTCGGCTCATCCCTACGAAAATCCCAGCGCATGGACAAATTTCATCACGTGTCTCGACATGATGATTTTTCCTTTCACGCTGGTCCTGATGTTCGGACGGATGCTGAGAAAGATGCGGCATTCGATAGTCATCTATGGAGTGATGCTCACGCTGATGGTGGGGATGATCGCGTGGGCGATTCATTACGAGCTCGAGCCGAATCCGGGATTGACGGCCCATCCGACCAGCGTCACCTACAAGATCCCGAGTGCGACAGCGAAGGGCGGGTTCCGCGAAATCCAGGTTCCGTCAGTGGGCGGGCTTCCGGTTGACCAGCATTTGGGAAACCTCGAAGGCAAGGAACTCAGGTTCGGCACCGTCGCGGGTCCGACCTTCGCGGCGCTTACCACCGCGATCACCTGCGGCGCGGTTGATTGCGCGCATGACAGCCTGAACCCTCTGACCGGCCTGTCGCCGATGGTTGGAATGTGGCTGAACTGCGTCTTCGGCGGCAAGGGCGTCGGCATGATCAACCTGCTGCTCTTCCTGATCATCGGCGTATTCATCGCCGGTCAGATGGTCGGGCGTTCTCCGGAATATCTCGGCCGCAAGGTCGGCGCGCGCGAAGTCAAGTTGGCGGTGATCGCGCTGCTGGTTCATCCGCTGATGATTCTGGGGCCGACCGGCTTGTTTGCGGCCACCGACTGGGGAACCAGGGCGGAATTCAATCCGGCGGCCCACGGATTTTCCGAGATCACGTACGAATTCACTTCGGCTTCGGCCAACAACGGATCGGGGTTCGAAGGCCTGGGTGATACGTGGGGGTTCAATGCGAATCCGAATCCCGCTCCCGAGAGCCGCCCGTGGGACATCGCAGCGGGGCTGGTCATGATGTTCAGCCGCTATTTGCCGATCGTGGCGCCAATTGCGATGGCGGCGTTCCTCGGGATGAAAAAGGAGGCGCCGTACGGGCTGGGAACCATGCGCGATGACACGATGACCTTCTACTTTCTGCTGCTTGGCACGATCGTGATTCTCGGCGCGCTGCTGTTTCTGCCGGTCGCCGCGCTTGGACCGCTGGCCGATCATCTCGGACCAATGCCCTTCGGCGGGTAGGCGACGGTGATGGAGTGACCAAGAGTTATCTGATGGATGGAGCAAAGCCGCAATGGAAGCGCTGAAGACTACGCAGACCTCCGACCCTAATGTTCCGCCGCCGCTGTCGGTGCCGCCGCGCCGGTCCCGGGCGCAGGCATTGTTCGCGCCGGAGCTGGTGCGCCCCGCGCTCCGCGAAGCATTTGTGATGCTGAGGCCTGACGTGCAGTGGCGCAACCCGGTCATGTTTGTGGTGGAGGCCGGCGCCGCTCTCACCTTTCTGTTCATAATTCAGGCGGCGCTGGGGATGTCATCAAGCCAGTTGTCAACCGGCTATTTCATCGCGCTCGACGCGTGGTTGTGGGCGACTGTGCTGTTCGCCAACTTTGCCACCGCTCTGGCGGAGGCGCGCGGCCGCGCGCAGGCCGAGTCGCTGCGCGCGGCACGACAGGACACGCCGGCCTGGCGCCTGAAAGGCCAGGACATCGTCGAGCAGGTGCTCTCGTCCGACCTGAGGCGGGGGGACCGTGTCGTGGTGGAGGCGGGACAGATCATTCCGGGAGACGGCGAGATAATCGAGGGCATCGCTTCGGTCGACGAATCTGCGATTACGGGAGAGTCGGCCCCGGTAATCAGGGAAGCAGGCGGTGATCGTTCCGGAGTAACCGGCGGAACGCGGGTTCTTTCGGATCGCATCGTGGTGAAGATCACGGCGGCCACCGGCGAGTCGTTCCTCGACCGGATGATTGCGCTGGTGGAAGGGGCGGTGCGCCAGCGCACGCCCAATGAAATCGCGTTGAGCCTGGTGCTCAGCGCCTTCACCCTCATCTTCCTGATTGTCGTGGTTCCGCTGTGGCCGATGGCGCTTAACGCCGAGGTTTACATGCAGAGCTATCTCGGCATCGCGGAGCCGCTCAAGAGCCTGGGCACGGACGTCCCGACCCTGGTGGCGCTGCTGGTTTGTCTGATCCCGACGACAATCGGCGCGTTGCTGGCCGCCATCGGGATCGCGGGAATGGATCGCGCCCTCCAGGCCAATATCATCGCCAAGAGCGGGAAGGCGGTCGAAACCGCGGGCGACGTTGACACGGTTCTGCTCGACAAGACCGGCACCATCACGATGGGAAACCGCCACGCGACGGAGTTCGCTCCGATCGGCAACCATACTGCGCTGGAGTTGGGACGGCTGGCCGCGATGGCTTCCATCGCCGACGACACTCCGGAAGGCAAGACCATAGTCAAGCTGTATTACGATCGCGGCGGCAAGCCGGGCGACCTCACGATTCCCAAGGGCACCGAATTCATTCCGTTCTCCGCCCAGACCCGGATGAGCGGAATTGACCTGCCCGACGGCACCGTTATCCGCAAGGGAGCGCCCGACGCGGTGCTGAAGTTTGTCAAGACGCAGCCGGGTTCTGCGCCGGTCGAACTGCAGAAGACCATCGATTCGATTGCCTCGCAGGGCGCGACCCCGCTGCTGGTCGCCGAAGGCCGCACTATCGCGGGGGTGGTGGTGCTGTCGGACATTCTCAAGGCAGGCATCAGCGAGCGCCTCGAGCGTCTGCGCAAGATGGGCGTTCGCAGCGTGATGATCACCGGTGACAATCCGCTGACCGCGGCGACGATTGCGAAAAAAGCCGGCGTGGACGACTTCGTGGCGGAATGCACGCCCGAATCGAAGCTGGCCTACATCCGCAGGGAGCAGGCGGAGGGGAAGCTGGTGGCGATGGTTGGCGACGGAACCAACGATGCGCCCGCGCTTGCCCAGGCGGACGTAGGATTGGCCATGAACTCCGGCACCCAGGCGGCAAAGGAAGCGGGCAACATGGTCGATCTGGATAGCAACCCGACCAAGCTGCTTGAGGTGGTAGAAATAGGAAAACAGTTGCTAATGACGCGGGGAGCATTGACTACTTTTTCGATCGCCAATGACGTCGCCAAGTATTTCGCGATCGTGCCCGCGCTTTTTGCCGGGACCCTGCCGTGGCTGAATGCGATGAACATCATGCATCTGCATTCTCCAACCTCGGCGATACTCTCGGCGGTTATCTTCAACGCGATCATCATTCCGTTGCTTATTCCGATTGCCCTGCGCGGTGTTCAGTATCGCCCGCTCGGGGCCGACGCGCTGTTGCGAAGGAATTTGCTGGTGTGGGGCGTGGGCGGAGTGCTTCTGCCGTTCTTCGGGATCAAGCTGATCGACATGATGATGGTCGCGGGCCGGATGGTCGCGTGACGGCGCAGGTTTAGAGGAGAGCCCGTGATGGGACGTTACTTTACCAAGAGTCTCCTGCTGTTCCTTTTCGTAATTCCAACTGTATGCATCGCCTACCCGCTCATTTTATGGGTAATAGGACAGGTATTTTTCCCGTTTCAGGCCAACGGCAGCCTCGTGCGCGATGCCCATGGCAATACGATCGGATCGATCCTGATCGCGCAGCCATTCACCAAGGACGAGTACTTCTGGCCGCGCCCGTCGGCGGCCTCCTACGATGGATCGGCGTCGGCACCATCCAACCTGGCCGCCTCCAACTACGCTCTGCGCGATCGGGTGGCCCGCGCGCTCGGCCCGATTGTCGCGTATAGCGACGGACCGAAGAAGGGCCAGCCGGTGGCGCCGGATATTGAAGCCTGGTTCCAGCGGGACAAGTTCGGCGGACAACCGCATATCGTCGCCCAATGGGCCGACGCTCACAATGAGCTGGCAACGGCATGGGTAAACGCGGATCCCTCGCACGGCGCGTATGTCGACGCGTGGACCGGGAAGCATCCGAACGAGGTGGCTCAGTGGAAGAAGGACAACCCCGGAACTCCAGAGCCGAAGGCGGCTGATCTTACGGTGCTGTTCTTTGAGAACTTTTCCCGGGAAAACCCGGGCAGGTTCCCGTCGGCGGTTACGCATCAGGGCGCGGACGGCAAAACCGCCACGATTGTCGAGCCCGTGGCAACCGGCACCGACATCCAATCGATCTTCTTCGATATGTGGCGCCAGGAACATCCGGATGCCCCTCTGCAGAACGTGCCCGCGGACATGGTAACCGCGTCTGGCTCAGGGCTCGACCCCGACATCACCATGGACAACGCGGAGTACCAGTTGACCCGGGTC